>DATMVU010000001.1:0-6297 GCA_035562875.1 Actinoplanes sp.
CGAGCAGGTCACCGACCATCTGGACGAGCTGGACGAAAACGATCAGAGCGACCACCGTGGCGATCATCATGTCGGTCTCGAAACGCTGGTAGCCGTAGCGGATCGCCAGGTCACCGAGACCGCCGCCACCGACCACACCGGCCATCGCCGAGTAGCCGACCAGCGCGATCACCGTGATCGTCAGACCCGCGACCAGGCCCGGCAGCGACTCCCGGAGCAGCACCTTGCCGACGATCTGGGTGCGGGTGGCACCCATCGCGGTGGCCGCGGCGACCACGTCGGCCGGCACCTCACGCAGCGCCGACTCGACGATCCGGGCGAAGAACGGGATCGCGCCGATGGTCAACGGCACGATCGCCGCGTCGGTGCCGATGGTGGTGCCGACGATCGCCCGGGTGAACGGGATGACCGCGACCAGCAGGATGATGAACGGCAGCGAACGGCCGATGTTCACGATCAGGCCGAGCACCGCGTTCAGCGGCGGCACCGGCAGCAGGCCACCCTTGTCGGTGAGCACCAGCAGCACGCCGACGAGCAGGCCGCCGACCGCGGTGAGCAGCGTGGAGACCAGGACCATCCAGGCGGTCTCCTGAAGGCCCACTTCGAGCAGTTCGAAAACCTCGGACCAGGTCATGCCGTCACTCCACGCTTGCGCAGGTAGTCGAGAGCCGCGCGGTTGTCGTCGGCGGTCCCCGGCAGGGCCAGCCGCAGCCGTCCGGCACGCGTGGTGGCCAGGGTCTCCACCGAGCCGCCCAGGATGTGCACGTCCACGGCGAACTGCCGGGCCAGGTCGGCGATGATCGGCTCGTCCGCACCGGCGCCGCTGACCGTGACGTCGACGATCGTCCGGCCGTCCTCGTCGGCGGCCGGGGCGAGCGGGAACAGGTCGCGGGCCAGCTCGGAACCCGGCCGCTGCAGCAGGTCGGTGATCGTGCCGGACTCGACGAAGCGCCCGTCCCGCATCACCGCCGCCGACGTGCAGATCCGCTTCACCACGTTCATCTCGTGGGTGATCAGCAGAACGGTCAGGCCGAGACGCTTGTTGAGGTCGAGCAGCAGCCGCAGGATCGACTCGGTGGTCTCCGGGTCCAGCGCCGAGGTCGCCTCGTCGGAGAGCAGGACCTTGGGCCGCGCGGCGAGCGCACGGGCGATCCCGACACGTTGTTTCTGACCACCGGACAACTGAGCGGGGTACGCGTCGGCACGGTCCCCGAGCCCCACCAGATCGAGCAGCTCGGCGACCCGGGCTTTGCGCTCGGCCCGCGGGGTGCCGGTGACCTCCAGGGCGAACGCGACGTTACCGGCAACGGTGCGCGACGACAGCAGCGCGAAGTGCTGGTGGATCATCCCGATCCCCTGCCGCGCGATCCGCAGGTCCCGGCGGCGCAGCTTCGTCAGGTCACGGCCGTCCACCGAGACGGTGCCCTCGTCGGGGCGCTCCAGCATGTTCACACAGCGCAGCAGAGTGCTCTTGCCGGCACCGCTCTGCCCCAGGACGCCGAAGACCTCGCCCTCACCGACGCTGAGGTCCACCCCGTCGACAGCGACGACGGCCCGCTTCCTGGAGCGGTACGTCTTACGAAGCCCGCTTATTTCGATCACGTGAACACCCTGGTCAGCAGTTGTGACTTCCGTCGCAAAACATACTCAACCTGTGGGTTTTGCGACGGGACTCAAAATAGCCCGTGTTACCAGCGATAGCCACCTCGTGTAACGACCCTCACGACTTCCGTAACTTTCACGCTCTCCGATGCCCCGCTTCGTGCACCAGCACGGCGACCTGAACCCGGTTGGCGCACCCGAGCTTGTCCAGGACCCGTGACACATAGGCTTTCACCGTTGGCACGCTCATGTGCAGGTCCGCCCCGATCTGCGCATTGGAGGCCCCGGTGGCCACCGCCTCGGCGACCTCCCGCTCCCGGGTGGAGAGCCGGCCCAGTGCGGCGACCGCCCGCACCCGCGCCGCGCCGCCGTCCGTCGTCGAGCCGCCGTCCGTCGTCGAGCCGGCACCGGAAGGAGACCCGGACGCAGGAGGTCCGGGAACGGAGGAAGCCGGATCGCCACGGCCGACCGCATATTCGATCAGCCGAGGGACCACCGACGGAGCCAGGATCGACTCACCGGCGGCGGCGCGGCGGACCGCGCTGATGATCTCGGTGGGGGCGATGTCCTTGAGCAGGAAGCCGTTGGCACCGAGACGGAGCGCGCCGAGCAGGTTCGCGTCGGTGTCGAAGGTGGTCAGCACGATGATCGCGGGCGACGGACCGGACCGGCGCAGTTCCGCGGTGGCGGCCAGCCCGTCCATCCGGGGCATCCGCACGTCCATCAGGACGACGTCAGGTTTCAGCTCCCGGCTCATCGCGACGGCCTCGGTACCGTCGCCGGCCTCACCGACGATCTGGATCGCCGGGTCCGCACCGAGCACCATCGAGAGCCCGACCCGCACGAGCGGATCGTCGTCGGCGATGAGGACACGGACCGTCCCGGTCATCGCAGCACTGCCGGGCGAACTCCCGGCTGCAGCCGCGGACCGGGACCGGACCGCCCGCGGAGCGGGTCCGGGGTGGCCCGCAGGCCACCGGAGTCAGGTGCTGCGCCGGTTCTCGACATATGCCCTTCCATCGCTTCCTGGGTGGTCTCCGCCGATGCCGTCGACGAGGCGGCTTCCGGGGCGGAGGGCCGGTAGGCGGGATCTCCGATCTGTTCGCCGACCGGGGGAACAGCCGACCGGGGAACAGTAGTCACGGTGGCGGGAGTGGTCACGGTGGCGGGACCGGCCACGGCAGCCAGGCTTCCAGGTCGAAGGTCAGGCCGGTCCGCGGGTCGCCGCGCAGCCCGTGCCGCAACCGGCCATCGAGGAGGTCGACCCGCTCGGCCAGCCCGATCAGCCCGGTCCCCGAGCCGGGAACGGAGCCGGACCCGAAACCGGGAACGCCGCCGGTACCGGAGCCGGAGACACCGCCGGCCGGGGAGATCGACGGCCGGCGGCGGGCCGGGCCGGCGAGCGGGTTGGAGACATGGACGCGCAGGCCGGTGGCCGGGGTGCCGTCGAGCAGAACGGTGACCGGGGTGGACGGTGCGTGTTTGGCGGCGTTGGTGAGCCCCTCCTGGACCAGGCGGAACACCGTGCGGCCCAGGGACGCGGTGACCGGGTCGCCGGTGCGGTTGTCGGTGAGGGTCACCGGCAGGCCGGCCTTCTCGGCTTCGGCCACCAGCTCGGGCAGGTGACTGAGGTCGGGCTGGGGGCGCAGCGGCTCCGGCCCGGCCCGCAGGATGCCGAGGATCTCGCGCAGGTCGTCGAGGGCCTGGTGGGCGCTGTCCCGGATCAGGGTGGCCGCACTCGCAACCTCGGTGGGTGTGAGATCGGGCCGGATGTGCAGGGCGCCGGCGTACAGACTGACCAGGGAGATCCGGTGAGCGAGTGCGTCGTGCATCTCGCGGGCGATCCGTTCCCGTTCCAGGCCGCGCAGGGTGCCGGCGCGCAAGCGGGACTCCTCTTCGGCGCGGGCGGCCCGCTCCCGCAGCGCATCGATCAGTTCCCGCCGGGACCGGGTGGCGACGCCACAGGCGACGGTGGTGGCCAGGATCGCCACCACCAACACACCGCTGACCAGTATGGGGACGGCCGGATCCGGGAAGATCGCGGCATAGGCGAAGCCGCCCAGCAGGTTGACCACGACAGCCACGACGACCGGCCGGCCCCGGTGACGGGAGACCACGGTGTAGAGGGCGATCAGGGCGGCGAGACCGGTGGCGTCGTTGACCACCGCGGTGGCGGCGAGGAAGACCGCGACCACCGTCGGGTGGCGACGCCGCCACCACAGTGTCGAGGACAGCAGACAGCCGCTCACCAAAAGTAGGAAGACGACCTCGCCGGAGAGGCCGCGGATCTCGGCCGCCTCGCCGAGCAGGATCAGCCCACCGAACCAGGAGGCCAGGACAGCCGTGACGTCCCAGGCCCGGTCGCCCAGGAAACGACCGGACGAGCGCGAGGCGAGGCGGACCGGGTCAGCGGGGGTGAGCCGGGAAGTGGTCACGAGCGGACCAGCGGGCGCCAGTGCTGGTGGTCGCCACGGTCCCGGACCGCGTAGCCGAGTTTCTCCAGCGAGCCCCGAAGCTCGGCAGCCTCCTTCGGGGCGTTCTTGCGCAATGCCAGGGACCGGGCGGACAGGACCGCCTCGACGGCCACCGGAAGTTCGCCGGAGCCGGGGGTCCACTGCTGGTACAGGTCGGTGAACGGGTCGTCGTCACGCCACGGGTACCCGTACTCCAGGAAGGTCTTCTGCAGTGGCCCGGGCTCTGCCTGCGGCTCGCCGTGGAACGTCTGACGGGACTCCCGGTCGAGGATGATCAGACGGTCACCCTGCAGGAAGACGGAGTCGATCTCGGCCCGGGGCAGCGTGACCACCCGGCCGTCGGTCTCCAGCCGGACCTCGGTGGGGCCGACTGTCACCCGGGTGCTGCGGCGCACGAGTTCGACGCTGGACAGGACACCGACGACGGCGAAGATCGCGGCCTGGATCGCGACCTTCCACCAGGTGTCGACCGAGGCGATCACCCGCCACACCACGCCGAGGACCGGGAAGCCGATGTCGTTCAGCCAGCGCGCCAGGATCGGCACGAGCACGGCGAGCACGATCCCCAGCACGGTCGGCCCGATCGTCACGAGCGCCCGGGCAGCCGGGGAGAACGTGAGGACGGTGGCTTCGGGTCGCGGTGAACTCATGGCGTCACGCTATGCCCACCCGGACCGGGCCGGACAGTTGCCGAAAGTCGATACCCGGCTACTTTGGTATATCCGCCACGTACGAGGGCAGGGCCAGGGCGATCGTCAGCGCCAGCACCCACTGCGGATCCCGCAGCCGGTCGCCGTACAGCTCCCGTAGCCGGGCCATCCGGTAGCGGACCGTCTGCGGGTGCACGAACAGTTCCGCCGCCACGTCCTCCCGCCGCCCTTGGTGCAGCAGCCAGCTGCGCAGCGTCTCGACCAGTTTGGCGGCGGCCGCACCCCGCTCCCCGGCGAGCGGGGCCAGCGCCCAGGCCCGCAGGTCGGCGAGGGCGCCGGAGTCGGCGGTGACCACGACGGCGGCCAGGTGGTCCTCGGTGTCGACGACGGTGCCGTCGGTGGGCGGGGCGAGCCGGTGCACGCGGATCGCCCGGTCCAGCGAACTCTGCGCCTCGGTCCACGGCCGGGCCGGGCCGATCACCGCGTCGTGTCCGGTGAGCAGGCGGTTCAGGGTGGGCCGGGAGCCGCCTTGCGGGTCGGGGACGAACAGTGCGGTCAGGCCGGGCAGGTCCGGCACCACGTCGGCGGTCTGCAGGGTGCGCGGGTCGAGCAGGTCGATCACCCAGCGGGCGGCGCGTTCCGGCAGGAGCAGCGCGGTGAGGGTCTGCGGGGGTGTCCACTCGGCCTGTTCGGCGAGGCCCTGGAGCACGTGCGGGGGCTCGCCGGCGACCACTGCCTGCCCGAGTTCCTGCAGGCGGCGCTGCCGGATCCGGCCGGTGGCGGCGAGTTCGTCGGCGTGCCCGGCGACGCTGGCGGCGGACAGTTCGTCGATGTAGGCGAAGACGAGTTCGGCGAAGTCGGCGATGGTGGCCGAGGGCTGGCCGTTGTGGACGCTGATCGCGGCCAGTTCCCGCCAGGCCACCCGGGCGCCGACCCGGTACGCCGCGAGCAGGGCGTCCAGGCTGCGGCCGTTGCGGGCCTCGCCGCGGCCGAGTTTGTACGCCGCCTCGACCGCCGCCGACATCGGGGTGCCGGGGTCGGCGCCGGGACGGGACACCAGGTTGAGGAAGGCCCCGAGCGCGGCCCGCACCGCCCGTGCGATCTTGAGCCCGAGTTCACCGGCGAAGGGTTCCGCGTACGCGGGCACCTCTTTGATGATCGCCGCGATGGTCTGGGTCGAGACCGCGGACAGGCCGAGCCGCAGTGGATCGACCACCTCGACCGGCAGGCGGTAGGACCCGATGTCGCGTAATGGTGGTTTCACGCGAACTCCTTCTCACAATCCGTCGGACTCTTGTCCCCGGCGAACAATTATGGCCCCGGCGATTCACTTCTACTGGTCAGGACTTCGCCGCTGTGAGGCAGCAGTCTTGAGATGTGCCTGTTACACGGACATTGCGCGACGGAGCGTGGCGAGTCGTCGAGCTGATCACCACCCCGGTGGTGCCGGCCGACTACCTCGACGTGATCGCTCCCCTGCGCAACCCCACAGTCCTGCGCGCCCGGATCGAGTCGGTGCGCCCCGAGACCGCGACCGCGGTCACCCTGGAGCTGCGCCCCGGGCGTGGCTG
>DATMVU010000002.1:0-5879 GCA_035562875.1 Actinoplanes sp.
CCATGCAACATCTGCTTACCGCCGTGGTCCAGCGTGTCGCCACGTCCTGTCACCCACCGCGCGGTAACACTTACCGTCACGCGATAGCACCACCCAATGCCGCAAACGATAACACAGACAGCACCGCCGTACAGCCCCGGCGTACCGACACGCCGCACGACTTCGCCGCACCTATACGGCGCAGGGCAATGGCGGACGACTTCGCTGGTCAATATGGGCGCACATTAACGGCGCGCCCATTCGCCGCGCCACGTCGGTGCACGTCGGTGCTGCGCCTTCGCGGCGCACCTCGTAGGCCGGTCCCCTCACAGACCGCATAGCCGCACCACCTATGCGCACCTACCAGCCGCACCAGTCAGCTATGCCGTGTTGCACGGCATGTTGTTACGCCTGTTGTATGCCATGTTGCATCCCGCTGAGGTGACTGATGTTGCGGGTGCTACCACCGAACCGCGGGGTTATAACCCAAAACGAGGCGCTCTTCGGGGCTCCTCGCACTTCCAGAACCGGGCGCGGGCACTTCCCATAGCGCGGTCCCGCGTTCGGGGCGCCACGGGCGTCTAGGCTCGTTTTCCCAGGTTGGGAGCCTGCTCGGATACGAGGTGACCCATGGCCGGGACGGAGGCCATGTTGCAGCCGCTGTTGCACCGCATGTGAGAGGGGCTGTTGTGGCGCAGAGTGGTCTGGGGGCGACCCGCGCGTGATTCGGCGTAGACCAACTCGTTGCAGAAGGCGATTGACGATTGCGCGATGTTGACCTATCTGTATGCGTGTCAGGCATGTAAGATCGGGGACCAATCAGGGCTTTTGCGGTCCTGTTGAGCAGCGGACCCAAGGAGGCGATCATCGCGGCCGTTGAGCCCGACGCGGAATCCGACGGGCAACCCGATGTCCAACGGCTGTCGCAGCAGATGCAGATACGTCTGCGGGAGCTGGGGTTCAGCCTGCTTGGCGCCTCCAAGCTTGGAATCCTATCGCGCTCAACCCTGACCAGCCTGCGCGACGCGGATCGTGTCCCGAATTTGCAGACACTCACCAAACTCGATGACCTGCTGGTTTGGGAACCCGGGTCAGCTAAAGCCGTCCTGCACGGCGGCGACCCGGTGCCGCGCGAACAGGGCGTGTACAGCCACCTGCCGAAGTCGAGCCTGCCCGAGGAGGAGGCGCAGTCCGGGGTCACCCTCGACAACCTGTTCAACCCGAACGAAGACCCCGCCCAGTGGGACTACAACGCGTTGGTCACCGCAATCGAGCGGCGGCTGCGCGAACTGAACATGACGAAGTCGAAGTTCGCCGCGATCGGCGGCCCCGGCCGCTCGACCCTAGCGACACTGGGCCGGCGCGGGTACGTCCCAACCGCCGAGACACTGGACCGCATCGACCGGTTCCTGATGTGGGAACGTGGATCGGCGCTGACCGTGCTGCGTGGGGGAGCCCCGGTGCGTATCGGCGCCGCGGTCGCCCATCCCGCGCTGGTGCCGCTCAACGCGGTCCGCGACACCCTGAAGGCAGTCAAGATCAGACTCAACCGCCAAGCCCAGAGCGTGGCGCAGCTTCAGTCCGACGTCGATGAGACTTTGGCCCGTGTCAACGTCGCCATAGCAGAAGTGGGGGACCCGGCACGGCGAGCCGTGCTGGATCCAGATTCGGGCAGCTCCGATGAGAGCGATGCCGCAGGTAAGGGAGAAATCCATGACTAGCGGTATGGCCGTAGGGAGGCTGCTATGGGCGACCAGCAGCAACCGGATCTGTTCAGCATCAATGCATCGGAGAATGAAGCCCGTGAGCAGCCAATGGATGCGCGAGGCGGTCGAGGCCGCCTACCGTCAGCTCGGCCTGCCGACGGGCTGGTCCAGCGAGCAGACCGAGACGTTCCTCAACCTGGTGACCGAGCGGCTGGACAACAGGGCCGCCCAGTTGTCGATCGACCTGGGGGAGGACGCCATCAGTCGGTGGCGGATGGCCCATCCCGGCCAAGACCCCGATCATCAGACCACGGTCGCCCTGCACGAGACAGCGCTGGAGAACGCCCGGGAGGCGGTCGTGCGGCAGGAGCTGTACGCGCTGATTCCGACGCCGGCCGAGGATCAACCGGAGCCGGCCAGCAGGACCCGGCCCGAGGTGAGCTGGGAGGACCGGTGGCGCGACGTCCGCTACCGGACCGAACCCAGCGAGGCCGTGGAGGATCTGGTCGACACGGTGTGGCCACAACGCTCGGCGATGTTTCGGGTCAAGGCCGCTTACCTGCTCGCGACCCGCGCGGAGGAAGGCCGCCCCGTGCCCACCAGCCCGCGCCACCACCTGGTGCCCCGACTCACCCCGCAGGTGGAGGAGGAGCTGAGGGCCGACGGGTACCCGGTCGAGTAACCCGCAAGACGAAGGCACGCCAACGCGACGAGCACGACGACCCACAGTTGGCGCTGTTCGCCGAGGACAGCTTCGACCTGCCCACCGATCCCCGGGTCATCGACCCCGGTGGCGCCCCGCTGCCCCCGTTGCACCGTCCGCACCGCGACGTCACCGACGAACAAGACCAGGAGACGGCGTCGCCGGCGGTCGACTCGCTGACCCTCAACTCCGCGCAGCGACCGGCACTCACCCTGGTGCCGCCGGCGCCGGCCGATACCCCCGCCGCGGCCGAGCCAGCCCAACGCCGACCGCACCTGAGCGCAGTACCCGATACCACCGCCCCCGCCGTCGACGGTGATACTGCCGCCGCTGCTGTCGGCACCGACGTTGCCGAGCACTCGGCCCCGGCCAAGGCCACGGCGCCGCAGTCGGAGGAGGTGGTGCACCCACCAGCGGTGGACTTCCAGCCCGGCACTGATATCCGCGTGCCGTCGGGCACCAAGGCCCGGCTGCTGGCCAACATCGCTGTCATCGACACCCTGACGCGGCTGCAGCGCGACGCACGGCCCGCCACCGCCGCCGAGCAGCAGACCCTGGCGTGCTGGTCGGGCTGGGGTGCGATCGCCGACGTCTTCGACAGCCGCAAGGACACCTACGAGTCCCAGCGCGAGTACCTCAAAGAGGTGCTGGGGCAGCGGCAGTACCGGGCGGCCTCAGCCAGCACCCTCAACGCCCACTACACCGACCCGGCGATCGCCGAGCACATGTGGAAAGCCGTGCAGCACGCCGGATTCAGCGGTGGCCGTGTGCTGGAGCCCGGCTGCGGATCGGGCACCTTCATCGGGCTGGCACCCGACAACGCCCAGATGGTCGGGGTGGAGAAGGACCCGATCAGCGCCGCGGTGGCCGCCCACCTGTATCCGTCGGCCCAAATCCGTTCCGAGGGCTTCGAAACCACCAACGTGCCCAACGGCAGCTTCGCCGCCGTCATCGGCAACGTGCCGTTCGGGGACTTCGCGCTGCGCGATCCCTCGTACAACCCGAAACGGCTGTCCATCCACAACCACTTCATCGTCAAATCGCTGGAGTTGACCGCTCCTGGCGGCTACGTCGTGGTGCTCACCAGCCGGTACACCATGGACAACGTCGACGAGAAGGCTCGGCGTGAAATCCTCGCCCGCGCCGATCTTCTCGGCGCCGTGCGGTTGCCCACCGCCGCGTTCCGCCGAGTCGCCGGCACCGAGGTGGTCACCGACATCCTCGTGCTGCGCCGCCGTGAGGCCGACCGCAAGATCGGGGTGGGGGAGGACGGGTGGCTGGCCGTAGCCGACATGGACCTCGTGACAGACGATGGGCGCGAGTCGTCGCTGCCCGTCAACACCTACTTCCATGAGCATCCCGAATACATGCTCGGCACCCCGATGATCGGGCACGGCATCCACGGCAGCACCACCCTGCACGTCCGCACGACCGACCCCTCGGCCGTCCCAGAGCAGGTGGCCCGCTGCCTGCGCCGCATCGTCGATGCCGCGGTGGACCAGGATCGCGGGCTGACCGCCAGCCCGGCCAGCCTCACCGACGTTAGCGAGGTCAACTTCGATCCCGGCCTGTTGACCAAAGCCACCGCCGGCCAACTGCCTGCCTACGGCACGCTGCGCTACAACGCCGAGGCCGACCGGTTCGAATCCTGGGACCGCGACAAGTGGGTGGAAACCAAGGTCTACCAGAGCCGCAAGGACGAGACGATCAAACTGCTGGCGCTGCGGGATGCCGCCAACGCCGTGGTGGCATCACAGCGCAACGGGCTACCACCGCAGGAACGCGAACAGCTCCGCGCCCAGCTCAACCGCCTCTACGACGCCTACGTCAAACGGCACGGCCCGATCCAGCGGTTCAAGTGGAGCACCCCCGCCGAGATCACCCAGGACAAACACGACAAGAGGCTCGGCAAGAAGATCGATTCGTGGCGCAAGAAGAACCCCGACGCCGACCGTCTCCCCGAGGAACTCATCGAGCAGTGGGACCAGGAGGCCTGGGAGGCCCCCAACCCCTACAAGCTGCGCCCGCACATCGTCACCGCCCTGCGCAACGACCCGTCCTGGACCACGGTGCTGGCGCTGGAGTCCTACGACGAGCAGACCAAAGAGGTCCGCAAGGCACCGATCTTCAGCGTCGACCTGTTGGGGCCGCCCACCGTCCGCGACCGCGCCGAAACCGCCGAGGAAGCACTGGCCATCAGCCTCGACCAGCACGGCGGCGTCGACCTCGACCACATCGCCACCCTGCTGGGCACCGACACAGACGCCGCGCGAGAACACCTGCGCGGCCTGGTATTTCCCTCGCTGCGCGACCCCGACGTGCTGATCCCTGCCACCGCCGCCCTGTCGGGCAACGTGCGCCGCCAGTTGCGGGAGGCCAAAAAGGCCGCCGAAACCGATCCCCGCTACCACGAATACATCGACGCGCTGCAAAAGGTGCAGCCCATCGACCGCCAAGCCAGCCAGATCAGCGCCCGCCCCGGATCACCCTGGATCGACGCCCGCTACATCGCCCAGTTCGCCCGCGAGACCTTCGCGCCCTCCGAACACAAGATTCCCCGCGTCAACGTCGACCACATCCAGGGTGTGTGGACCATCGAATGCCCCAACCACGACCGGGCGCATGCCAGCTTCTTCGAAACCTGGGGAACCCGCTACGACAACCGCGACGCCATCGATCTGCTCGAAATGGTGTGCAACAACAAAGAAATCGTCGTCAAATACACTGCGGAGGAGACCGAGCGCACCGGCCGAACCGGCGTCAACCGCGACGCGACGGTCGCCGCGCAGGCCAAAGCTGCCAAGATCAGCGAGGCGTTCCAGAAGTGGATCTTCGCCGACGAGACCCGCCGCGACGAACTGGTCACCGTCTACAACGAACGGTTCAACTGCCTGCGGGCACCCCGCTACTCCGGCGCCGCGCTGACCCTGCCCGGACTCTCGAAGCGCTTCGAACCGCACCCCTACCAACGAGATGCGGTGGCGCGCATCATCGCCGAACCCAACGTGCTGCTCGATCACGTCGTCGGCGCAGGAAAATCCGGCACCATGTTCATGGCCGCCATGGAGCTGCGCCGACTCGGGCTGGCACGCCAACCCTGGATCGTGGTGCCCAACCACATCATCGAGCAGGTCGGCAAGGAGGCCAAGTGGTGGTATCCCAGCGCTGAAATCCTGCTCGGCGCACCGGGAACCGACCCCGAAGGGCGCCGTCGCTTCGTCGCCCAGTCGGCGACCTCGGACTGGGACATGGTGATCGTGCCGCAGTCGCTGTTCGAGGCGATCCCGGTCGGGCCCGAGGTACAACGCGACTACATCGAACGCGAGCTGGAAATCCTGCGCGAGGCACTCAGCGCCACGCTGTTCATCGATTCAGCCAGAGCGTTGTCGAAGCTATCGCCGACTGATTCGATGGACGGCAGAATGCCCCTCGGCGGCGAGGTGTTCGGTGAACGCGACCGCCGTATACCAATCCCGCATCGCTGTGATGAA
>DATMVU010000003.1:0-14653 GCA_035562875.1 Actinoplanes sp.
CGTGGAACCGGTGACCAGCCGGCCACCGTCCGGTTTCGTCACGCCGGCCAGCAGGCGCAGCAGGGTGGTCTTGCCGGCCCCGTTGGCGCCCAGGATCGCGATCCGGTCACCCGGGCCGACCTGCCAGGTCAGATCCTGGAAGATCGGTTTCGGGCCGGCGTTCAGCTCGACCTGCTCCAGGTCGTAGACCTGCTTGCCGAGCCGGGTGGTGGCCAGCCGCTGCAGGCTGACCTGGTCGCGCACCGGCGGGACGTCGGCGATCAGCTCGTTGGCCGCGTCGATCCGGAACTTCGGCTTCGACGTCCGGGCCGGCGGGCCACGCCGCAGCCAGGCGATCTCCTTGCGGAGCAGGTTCTGCCGGCGGGCCTCGATCGAGGCGGCGACCCGCTGCCGCTCGGCACGGGCCAGGATCCAGGCGGCGTAACCGCCCTCGTAGCTGAACACCTGCTCGTCCACGACCTCCCAGGTCGCGGTGCAGACCTCGTCCAGGAACCAGCGGTCGTGGGTGACCACCAGCAGCGCGCCCCGGCGGGTCAGCAGGTGCTTGGCCAGCCAGTCGACGCCTGCCACGTCCAGATGGTTGGTGGGCTCGTCGAGGATGAGCAGGTCGCTCTCCCGGACCAGGAGCGCCGCCAGCGCGACCCGGCGGCGCTCGCCACCGGACATCGGGCCGACCGGCGTGTCCAGGCCGAGATAGCCCATACCGAGACCGTCGAGGATGGTGCGCACTCCGGCGTCACCGGCCCACTCGTGCTCGGCGCCCATGCCCACGGGCAGCCAGGCGGTGCCGAGCACGACGTCGCGTACCGTCGCGTCGCCGGCCAGGTTCAGCGTCTGCGGCAACGTCGCGACCCGCAGGTCACGGCGGTGGGTGACCCGGCCGGAGTCCGGCTCCTCGGTCTTGGCGAGCATGCGGAGAAGGGTCGATTTACCTGCGCCGTTGAGACCCACGATGCCGATGCGGGCGTCGTCGTCCAGCCCGAGAGACACGTCGGTGAGCAGCTGACCGGCAGCTCCGTAACCCTTGCTGACCCGGTCCAGGTTGATGATGTTTGCCACGATGCCCCTAGATTACCCGCGCGCCCGGCTGCGGTCCCCGGGCGGTGACCACGGCCCGGCACACCTTCGCCGCGGTCAGGCCGGCCGCCACCTCCTGAGCGTGCGCCGCGTCGGCCGCGAGGAAGACGACAGTCGGCCCGGAACCGGAGACCAGACCGGTGATCGCGCCCGCCTCGTTTCCCGCTTTCAGCACGTCGGCGAGCTGCGGGCGGAGCGAGAGCGCGGCCGGCTGCAGGTCGTTGCCGAGCGCGGCGCCGAACACCTCCGGGTCCCGCTGGCGCAACGCGGACATCAGCTTGTCCGGACCACCGAGCGGGGTGGGCGGCCAGGAGTCGTCACGCAGCCGGTCCAGCTCGCGGTAGACCGCCGGGGTGGAGAGTCCACCGTCGGCGATCGCGACCACCCAGTGCCAGGTGGTCGGGCGGGCCAGGATCGGGCTCACCGCCTCACCGTGGCCGGTGCCCAGCACGGTGCCGCCGTACAACAGGAAGGGAATGTCCGAACCCAGCTCGGCACCCACCTCGGCCAGGTCCTCCCGGGACATCCCGAGACCCCACAGCAGGTCGCAGGCGATCAGGGTGGCGGCCGCGTCGGCACTGCCCCCGGCCAGACCGCCGGCCAGCGGGATGTTCTTGCGCAGGTGCAGCCGGGCGTAGGCGGGCACCCGGCCCCGGGTGGCGAGCGCCCGGGCGGCCCGGATGATCAGGTTCGACTCGTCCAGCTCCAGCTCGCCGGTGCCCTCGCCCTCCATGGTCAGGGTGAGGGTGTCGCCGCGGCGGGCGGTCAGCTCGTCGAAGATGCTGATCGCGTGATAGACGGTGTTCAGCTCGTGATAGCCGTCCGGGCGCAGCGGGCCGACACCGAGGTGCAGGTTGATCTTGGCGGGGACGCGCACCTTCACCGGGCCACGGTGCGGACGGACGTCGTCGTCGCCCGGACCCCACGCCTCCGTCACGGAGCGATGTCCCGGAACGGCAGCTCGATCTCGAACGGCGCGGTCATCAGTTCATCTCCTCGGGCTGCGCGTCGGACCGGGTGAGCTTACCGCCGGTCCCGGACTGTTTCGCCGCTGCCGCAATCGCGACGAACTCGGCGACGGTCAGTGCCTCACCCCGGGCCTGTGGGCTCACCCCCGCCGCACGCAGCACCGACTCCGCCTTGTCCGGGCCACCGGCCCAACCGGCCAGAGCGGCCCGCAACGTCTTGCGCCGCTGAGCGAAAGCCGCGTCCACCACCGTGAACACGTCGGCACGGGTGGCTCCGGCAGGTGGTTCGCGCAGAGTGAACGCGACGAGCCCGGAATCCACGTTGGGCACCGGCCAGAACACCGCTGGCGGCACCTTCCCGGCCGAACGGGCCTCCGCGTACCAGGCCAGCTTGACCGAGGGGACGCCGTACACCTTCGAACCGGGGCCGGCGACGAGCCGGTCGGCGACCTCCTTCTGCACCATCACCAGACCGCCGCGCAGCGAGGGCAGCTCGGCCAGCAGATGCAGGACCACCGGGACGGCGACGTTGTACGGCAGGTTCGCCACCAGCATCGTCGGAGCCGGGTCGAACGCCGCACCGGTCACCCGCAGCGCGTCGGCCAGGTGCACGGTCAGATGCGGTGTGGTCACCGTCTCCGGCAGGGCCTTCGCCAGTGTCGGATCGATCTCCACGGCGTGCACGTGCCGCGCCGCACCGGCCAGGCCCAGGGTCAGCGAACCGAGACCCGGGCCGACCTCCAGCGCCACGTCGTCCGGGCGCAGGCCGGCCGCTGCCACGATCCGCCGGATCGTGTTCGGGTCGTGCAAAAAGTTCTGGCCGAGCTTCTTGGTCGGCGCGACGCCGAGGCGCGCGGCCAGTTCCCGGATCTCCGCCGGGCCGAGAAGTGTTTCCGCCATGCCGAGAGCCTACGGTGACCCGCTGGAGCCGCTGGACACCGCCGGGTAGGAAGGTAGCCATGAAGGAGTTGCTCGAGCTACGCGGAGTGGTGGAAGCGGCCCCGGACGCGGTCGCGGCGATCCTGCTGGACGTCCGGCCGGGTGGCCGGTCCCCGATCGCACCGGCCGGCACCGTCGACCGTGGTGCCGGCGACGAGTTCACCGTGATCCTGGAGGGCAGCCGGATCACCGTGACCGTCGACCGGGCCGCCCGGTCAGTGACCCAGCAGGGTGAGTGGTGGTACCGCGGCGTCACCACGGTGGAGCCGGATCCGCGCGGCTCGGTGGTGATCCACCGGGTCTACAACGTCGCCAGCACCCGTAACTGGGCGATGCGGATGGTCACCCGCGGGCCGCTGCACGCCGCGCCGACCACCTTCGCCACCCAGTTGGAGCAGCTCAGCCGCCTGCTGGGCACCACCGCCTGGGTGGAGACGGAGTAGGACCGGCTCAGGCCCAGCCGCCGAAGACCTCGTCACCGGTGGCGGAGATCGCGGCACAGAGAGTGTCCAGATCGGTGCCCGAAGCGGTGGCCAGCGCCCGCATGGTCAGCGGGACCAGATAGGACGCGTTGGGCCGGCCCCGGTACGGCGTGGGCGTCAGGTAGGGCGCGTCGGTCTCCACCATCATCTGCCCGGCCGGAGTGAGCGCCGCCGCCTCCCGCAGGTTGACGGCACTGGCGAAGGTGACGGTGCCGGCGAAACTCAGGTAGTAGCCCCGGCGCACACACTCGGCGGCGAACTCGGCGTCCCCGGAGAAGCAGTGCAGCACCACCCGGTCCGGCGCACCCTCCTCGTCGAGCACCCGGAGCACGTCGGCGTGCGCCTCCCGGTCGTGGATGATCAGCGCCTTGCCGTAACGCTTGGCGATCGCGATGTGCGCCCGGAAGCTCTCCTCCTGCGCGGCCCGGCCCTCCTCGCCGGTCCGGAAGGTGTCCAGCCCGGTCTCCCCGATGCCACGCACCCGGGGACGGGCCGCCAGCGACTCGATCACCCGCAACGCCTCGTCCAGGTCGTCGAGCCGGGGCGCCTCGTTGGGGTGCAGGGCCACCGCGGCCAGCACCGAGCCGTGCCGCTCGGCCAGGTCGGCACCCCAGACCGACGAGGCGACGTCCACTCCGACCTGGACCACCCGGTCCACCCCGCTCTTGGCCGCGGCACCGATCAGTGCCTCGATCGGATCGGCACCGGCGTCGCCGGGCACACCCGCCTCCTGAATCGTCAGATCGAGGTGGGTGTGACTGTCGAAGACCGGGACCGACAACGGCTCGGGCGCCGGCGGGAACTCACCGGATCGACGGGAGTCCTTCTTGCGGCGCGATTCCGAAGGGGTAGACATGTGAGACATTGTGCACCGCGTATTTTTGTGTAACCGCGCGTTCACTTGGAGTCCACCACGGTCGCTTAGGTTGCGCCGCGTGACCATGACGGGCGAGGACAGTGAGATAGGCGCCGACCCGCTGGAACCACCACTGATGGCACCGCTGCGCCGGGACCTGAACTGGCAGCAGGTGCAGTCGATGAGTCAGTCGGTGGGGTACCGGGACGATCCGGTGCTGCACGCGATCCGGGCGACGGCGGCGATCCGCCGGGGCACCCGGATGACCAAGATCCTGTCACCGGCCCAGGTCGCCGGTCATCTCGGCGGCTGGCTGCCGTACGGCTTCTGCTACCGCTCCTGCGACATCGCCCACCTGCGCGAACCGCGGGACCTGGCACTGCTGCGCACCGACGGCGCAACCGACGGCCAGGTGGCGTTCGCGCTGCGCTGGCGGGCCGTCGACCCGCTGGACTACGAGGTGCCGGGGGCTCCCGCGCATCCGGGGCTGGCGGCACTGCCGCAGCACTCCCGGGTCGGCGCGATGGTGCTCGGCACCGGGTTCACGCCGAGCGCCGACGACCTGATCCCGGAGTACGTGACGGCCGGCTTCGCGGATCTGCCGCTCACCGCGAACGCGCAGATCCTGGCGATGCTGCCGGGCGGTGACGAGGTGATCCTCTACACGTACCAGCCGGAGCAGCACGGCTGGCTGCGGCTGGCCGGACCGCGCTGGCGGGACCTTCTCGGCGAGATCCCCGGCGGCAGCCCGGACCGGGAGTACGTGCCGTGCACGGCTGCCGGCTCGGCCCGGCTGGTCGGCCGGATCGACGACAAAGAATACGAGGCGGTCGCCGATCCACCCGGCGAGTTCCGGGTGCGGGCCCTGACCCGGGCCGCCCGCTATCCGGTGCAGACCCTGAGCCGGCGGGCCGAGCAGGCACGCTGGCGGGGTGTCGGCTGCTGGGTGCTGCAACGTGACGAGACCTGGGCCCGGCTGCGGCTGCTCCGCCCGGACGGCGACACGATCAGCGCGACCGGCGCCCGGTGTTACGAGCGGGGCATCTACGAGTCGTGGGCGGCTGTCGACGAACTGTCCGACCACCACATCGCCGACATCGGCTACCAGATCTAGCCGGTCGGACCCGGAGACGGCAATGCCCGCCGAACCGTGCGGTTCGGCGGGCATTGGAGTTCCGTGGTTCAGTTCCGGGTCAGGTACGCCCCGCGGGTCTTGGTCCGGCCGTTGTCGGCGTCGTCCCAGGTCCATACGTAGGCGAGCACACCCTGCCCCTTGGTGACGCCGGCCGGCACCTTGACCGTCCACTTGCCCTTGACGACCTTGGTCCACAGTGCCACCTCGCTCCGGAGGCACAGCCGAACCTGGTCGGAACCGCTGTAGTAGCGCTTCCACTGCTTCTTGCCGTTGAGGCAGTAGAGCGCGCCGTTGGGGGTCTCCCGCAGCATCGTGAAGGCGACGAACCGGACTCCGGCGCCCTTGTCGGTGGCGGTTCCCTTGATGGTCCGCCACGCGCTGGCCTTGTTCGCCGGGGACGGCTTGGTGATCGTCAGCGTCGGCTTCCAGGGGTCCTTCAGCAGGTTGACCGTGCCGACCGTCTGGTTGACGCTGTAGCCCTTGGCGTTGTACCAGGAGATCTTCACGGGCCGCTTGCCGACGAATTTCTTCCTGCCGACCAGGAAGTACTCTTCCTCGTTCGCGTCCCAGCGGTACTGGTAGAGGATGGAGCCGGTGAGGGCGGTGCCGTTCTTGGCCTTGTGCCACGACGGCCAGCCGTCGCTCCAGTCGAGCAGGAAGTGGGTCGCCCCGGCCGGGACCTTCTTGACCGTGACGGTGAACCGCTGGCCGTGGTAAGCGGTCTTCTTGCTGACCGTCACGGTGCCAGTCGCGACGGTCACGCCGACGGTCTTGGCGGCGGTGACGAGGCGGTTGCCGGCCGGGTCGGTGACCGTGACGGTGACCTTGAAGGACCCCTTACGGCTGTACGTCTTCGTCGCGCTCGTGGTGCTCGCGCTCAACGTGGTGGTGGTGCCGTCGCCCCAGGCCACGATCCGCTTGAGCGCCGAAGGCTCGTCGGTCGGGTCGTGCAGGTCCGCGGAGGTCTGCGAGAACGTCACCTTCTGGCCGAGCCAGACCGACGTGTAGTTGAGCCGGAAGTTCGCCTTGTCCGGGCCCCGGGTGTCCTTGGCGGGGCTCTGGCTCGGGGTGGCAGACGAGACGCTCGGCTCCACCGAGGGCGGCGTGGACTCGGACGCGGACTCGCTCGGCTCGGCCGAGGGCGACTCGGAGACGGACTCACTGGGCTCGGCCGAGGGCGACTCGGACGCCGACTCGGTGGGCTCGGCCGAAGCCGGCGCGGAATCCGAAGCGGCCGGGGTCGGCTCCTCGGCGAGGGCCGGCGAGCCGTAGACCGCACCACCGGCGACGACCGCACCGGCGACCAGGGCGGCCAGAGCCGGCCGGATCAGGCGTGATTTCAACGGGACTCCTTCTGATGATGGGAGCCACACGAAGAACCAGCGCCGTTACGAACCGGTACCGATGAAACGCCCCCGTTCCCCCGTGGCGGAGTGACAATACCGTGTCTACACACGACCATCAATACTTTTATCCGTCACTGCGCGTGCGGTAGGCCACATCGACGAGAATGCCCGCCGGCGCAGTGTGCGCCGGCGGGCATCAAGCAGTCGTTACCACTGGTCAGGAGTCGTCGCCACCCAGCCGGGCCAGCTCCTCCTCGACCACCGACGGGTCGAGCTTGCGGAAGACCGGCTTCGGCGCCGCGAGCGGGATCCCGGACACCAGCGGCACCGACTCCCAGCGAGCGCCCACTGTGTAGTCACCGGTGAGCACCGGGTAACCGGGGCCGCCGTCGAGATCCTCGACCTCCTCGATCCGCGGCATCGGCGCGTGCACACCCTCGCCGCCGAGCAGCTCGAACACCTTCTGTGCGGAGTGCGGCAGGAACGGGGTCAGCAGCGTGTTGGCATCCTTGATCACCTGCAGCGCCACGAACAGGACGGTCGCCTGACGCGGCTTGTCCTCGTCGGACTTCAGCTTCCACGGGGCCTGTTCGGACAGGTACTTGTTCGCCTCGGCGACCACCCGCATCGCCTCGCCGATCGCCGCCTTCTGCCGGTGCTTGCCGATCAGCTCACCGACCGTGCCGAACCCAGCCTTGGCGACCGCCAGCACCGCGAGGTCCTCCGGCGTGAACTCACCGGGTGTCGGGACCTCACCGAAGTTCTTCGCGGCCATCGAGACCGAGCGGTTGACCAGGTTGCCCCAGCCCGCCACCAGCTCGTCGTTGTTGCGCCGGACGAACTCGGCCCAGGTGAAGTCGGTGTCGTTGGACTCCGGGCCGGCCGCCGCGATGAAGTAGCGCAGCGCGTCGGCGTCGTAGCGCTCCAGGAAGTCACGCACGTAGATGACCACCCGGCGGGACGAGGAGAACTTCTTGCCCTCCATCGTCAGGTACTCACTCGAGACGACCTCGGTCGGCAGGTTCAGCTTGCCGAACTCCCCGGCCTGCCCACCCTTGTCGCCGGCACCCGAGTAGCCGAGCAGCAGGGCCGGCCAGATCACCGAGTGGAAGACGATGTTGTCCTTGCCCATGAAGTAGTAGCCGAGCGCGTCCTTACCCTGCGCATCGGCCGACCACCACTGCCGCCAGGCCTCCGGGTCACCACTGCGCCGGGCCCACTCGATGGACGCCGACAGGTAGCCGATGACCGCGTCGAACCACACGTAGATGCGCTTGTCGGCCCGGTCCCGCCAGCCGTCCAGCGGGATCGGGACGCCCCACTCCAGGTCCCGGGTGATGGCCCGGGGCTGGAGATCGTCGAGCAGGTTGCGGGAGAACTTGAGGACGTTGGGCCGCCAGTTCTCCCGCTGGTCCAGCCAGCCGCCGATCGCCTCGGCGAAAGCCGGCAGGTCGAGGAAGAAGTGCTCGGTCTCGACGAACTTCGGCGTCTCCCCGTTGATCCGGGACCGCGGGTTGACCAGCTGCTCCGGGTCGAGCTGGTTGCCGCAGTTGTCGCACTGGTCGCCACGGGCGCCGTCGTAACCGCAGATCGGGCAGGTGCCCTCGATGTAACGGTCCGGCAGGGTGCGGCCGGTGGACGGGGAGATCGCGCCCAGAGTGGTCCGGGCGACGATGTAACCGTTCTTGTGCAGGCCCTCGAACAGCTCTTGGACCACCGCGTAGTGGTTACGGGTGGTGGTGCGGGTGAACAGGTCGTAGGAGAGGCCGAGACCGTGCAGGTCCTCGACGATCACCCGGTTGTAGCGGTCGGCGAGCTCGCGCGGGGTGACCCCGTCGGCGTCGGCCTGGACCTGGATCGGGGTGCCGTGCTCATCCGTGCCGGAGACCATGAGCACGTCGTGGCCGGACATCCGCATGAACCGGCTGAAAACGTCGGAGGGCACCCCGAAGCCGGAGACATGACCGATGTGGCGCGGGCCGTTGGCGTAAGGCCAGGCGACCGCGGCGAGAACGCGACTCATGGCGCCCAAGCGTAGTGACCGCCCGGGTGGATCCGCGAACGGATTGCCACTCAGCGCACCAGCCGTTCGTTTTGTCCCGACACGCCCGATCATGAACGTGCTCCCCGCAGTGGTCCGGCGTTCAATGGACCAGTGATCGGAAACCCGCCTCAAGCAGGGGAAACGCCTCCCATCCCGGACGATCCGCAGACTCGTGTCACCGAGCCGCTGAACCTTCCGGCAACGCGCCCGGCCCCATCGGAGCCGACAGCCGGCGAGCTGATGATCATTGAGCCGGCCCCGGAGACCGGCGCCCGGCCCGGGGTGACGCCGCTGCCCGAGGTCAGCGGCTCACCCGAGGTCGAGGCTCGGCTGGAACGGATGGAGAACTCGACGTTCTGGCTGACCGAGGACGAACGCCGGGCCGCCGAACAGCGGACCGCCGGGCCGCCCCGGCACCAGCGGCTGCCCGCCCGCAACCCGGTGACCGCGCTGACCTCCCTGGTCCTGTTCAGCCTGCTGGCGGCCTTCTTCGGCTGGGTCAGTGCGGAACCGTTCTGGCTGGCCGTCGGGCACGGGAACAGCGGGTACGCGACCACCACCCGATGCGACGGGACCGGTCTCACCCAGCAGTGCACCGGGCGGTTCGTCACCGCGGACGGGACGATCGTCGCGGCCGGGGTGACACTGCTCGGGATCTCCGGGGACGGGCGGCAGCCGGGGGCGATCGCGACGGCCCGGATGGTCAGCCCGGACAGTGACCAGGTCTACACCGCGGCCGGCGAGCGGCTCACCCACCTGCGCTGGGGGATCGGTTTCCTGCTCGTGCTGCTCTGCGGGTACGGCATCACGGTGACGACCGGGGTCCGGCGGCTGCCGTCCCGGCCGGCCCGGCGCGGCGCCACGATCGCCAGCTTCCTCGGCCCGCTCCTGCTGCTCGGCGGCTTCCTGGCGGCCGCATGGTGACCTGCGGTTCGGACCGACCGCGAAACGGCTCGCGACTGTATGGCGGTGACCCGGCGCTCACGCCCGGCGGTCGCGGCACGGCCCGGGCCCCGGCCGGACCTCGCGCGGACCGGGCGGGACCTTCCCTACTCGTACAAAATCGTCATGGTTTTTCGTGGACCAGCGCGTAGACCTCGCGTTTCCGCAGACCGTGCGCGTCGGCCACCGCCTGGATCGCGTCGCGCCGGGACTGCCCGCCGGCCTCCAGCCCGGCCACCTCGGCCCGCAGTTCGTCGTCGTCCGGCGGGGTCGGCGGGCCGGCCGGAGCACCCGCCACCACCAGGGTGATCTCGCCGCGCGGCGGGTCCTCGACGGCCCCGGCGGCGAGTGCGGCGAGGGTGTCCCGGCGGATCTCCTCGTAGGTCTTCGTCAATTCGCGGCAGAGGGCGGCGGCCCGGTCCGCGCCGAAGATCGACGCCAGGTCGGCGAGGGTGCCGCTGATCCGGTGCGGCGCCTCGAAGAAGACCAGGGTGCGCTGTTCGAGGCTGAGTTCGCGCAGGCGGGAGCGGCGGTTCGAGCCGGAGCGGGGCAGGAAGCCCTCGAAGACGAACCGGTCACTGGGTAGTCCGGAGAGGGCGAGCGCGGTGGTCACGGCGCTCGGGCCGGGTGCCGAGGTGACCGGGAAGCCGGCGTCCAGCGCGGCCCGGACCAGCCGGTACCCGGGGTCGGAGACGCTCGGCATGCCACCGTCGGTGACCACCGCCACGACGGCTCCGGAGCGCAGCGCCTCGACGAGTTCCGGGGTGCGGCGCTCGTCGTTGCCTTCGAAGTAGGAGACGACCCGGCCACGCACCGTGACGTCGAGGTCTTTGGCGAGCCGGCTCAGGCGGCGGGTGTCCTCCGCCGCGACGACATCCGCCGAGGCCAGGACCTCGCGCAGGCGGGCCGAGGCGTCAGCGGTGTTGCCCAGCGGGGCGCCCGCCAGCACGACCCGGCCCCCGGCATCTTGTGCATCCGACATCGGAAAAGTCCATCACATGCCAGGACGCGCGGATGGCGGGCATCCGTTCTCAGCGGCAGGTCCTACGATCGCGGGGTGACGACGGCGGCGACAGCTGAGACAGACACCACCACCGCGGACTCCCCCGCCGGGGCGGCGGCGCCGGGCGTGCGTGCCATCCCCGACATCGTCCAGCGGCGCCTGTCGGCGCTGGACCGCCGCTTCGACCCCTATTCGTGGCTGGTCACCGTGCTGATCACGGTGGTCGCCGGGATTCTGCGGTTCTCCGGTCTCGACAAGCCCAGGGGCTACATCTTCGACGAGGTGTATTACCCGACCGACGCCTGGGACATGCTCCAGCACGGCGTCGAGTGGGACGAGAAGGCGAACAGCGCGGCGTACGTGGTGCACCCACCGCTCGGCAAATGGCTCATCGCGGTGGGTGAGTACTTCTTCGGCAACGACGAGTTCGGCTGGCGGTTCTCCACCGCGGTGGCCGGGACCCTGATGGTGATGATCCTGATCCGGATCGCCTATCGGATGTTCCATTCCATCGTGCTGGCCGGGACCGCCGGTCTGCTGATGACCCTGGACGGCTTCCAGCTGGTGCTCTCCCGCACCTCACTGCTGGACATCTTCCTCGCGCTGTTCATCCTGATGTCGTTCGGCGCGATGCTGCTCGACCGGGACCACTACCGGCGCTCCTGGCAGCGGGCCCTGGACCGGGGCTACGACCCGGACCGGACACCGCATCTGCCCCGGATCGTGCCGTGGTGGCTGCTCGTCACCGGGGTCACCTTCGGGATGGCGTGCGGTGTCAAGTGGAGTGCACTCTTCTTCGCGCCGTTCCTGGCCGCTCTGGTGATCGTCTGGCGGGCGCAGGCGCGCCGGTCGGCCGGGGTGCAGGGCCCGGTGATCGCGGGCATCCTCGGCGATCTGGGCTGGCTGGTCCTCAGCTTCGGAATCGCGATCGCCGTCTACCTGGCCTGCTGGACCGGCTGGTTCGTGACCGACGACGGCTATTTCCGGCACTACCGGGCGGACAACGGCTGGAGCGAACCACCGGTCATCGGCTCGCTGATGAACCTGGCGCACTACCACTCCGAGGCGTTCAACTTCCACACCGGGCTGACGCAGAAGCACACCTACCAGTCGTGGCCGTGGCAGTGGCTGCTGCTGGGCCGGCCGGTGGCGTTCTACTGGTCCTCGACGGGCACCTGCGGCGCGACCAGCTGTGCGGCGGAGATCCTGCTGCTCGGCACGCCGATCCTGTGGTGGGCGTTCATTCCCGCGCTGGGCATCATGCTGTGGTTCGGTGTCACCCGGCGGGACTGGCGGGCATACGCGCTGATCACCGGCGTGGTGGCTGGCCTGCTGCCGTGGTACTACTTCGCGGTCAAGGACGGCCGGACGATGTTCGCCTTCTACGCGATGCCCGCGTTGCCGTTCCTGATCCTGGCGGTGGTCTACGCGCTCGGGGCGATCATGACGCCACCGGCCGGGATGCTGGCCGGGGCGGAGCGGTCGGACCGGCAGATCGTCGGGACCGTGGTGGCGGCGACCTTCGTGGCTCTGGTCGCGCTCTGCTTCGCCTACTTCTACCCGGTGTTCGTGGGGACGCTCATGCCGTACGACGACTGGTCGGTGCGCATGTGGCTGGGCGGGCGCTGGATCTAGCGGGGCCTCAGCGCGGGCCTCGGCACACACCGAGGCGCAAATAGAGCACGCCCCGATCGCCTGCCACGGGGGAAGCGGGCGATTGGGGCGTGCATCTGAAGCTTAACGAGGTGAGAAGGCGTACACAACGGGTGGCGAGACGAGATTGTCGAGTCACCGCCACCAGATCAGGGATTCCGGCATAAGCCACTTACCGCTTCAATCGGTTTAATCGATTTACGAAGAATGCTCGGCAAATGAGTCGGAAACGCGACAGAAAATTGACAGATCGCCAGCCGTAACCATTCCGGCAGGCCAGCGTCACCCAGCTTGAGAACCCGTCCCCACCGGGCCAAACTCACCCCGTCGCTATTTCGTCCCATTTCTAGCGATCAGTCTGCTGTCCCCCTTGTGAGTGATCTGCGCCAAGATCGCGATAAATGTTCTTAAGCTTCGCCGAGTGACTTCGCCCAACATCGACCCACATGCCCCTGACACGGAAGTGATCGCCGTACCGGAGCCCGCACCGGTGTTCGTGGACTCCACCGGACGGCGCAGCCGGGTCCTGCGGCGCCTCGCCCTGGCCTTCGGTGCCGTCCTCATCGGGTACGTCGGGCTGGTCAGTGTCAGCCTGGCCGGTGGACCGATCAGTTCCAGCGCCGTCCTGCCGCTGCCCGGCCTGGACGACGACGAACCGGAACCCGAGGTCACCCCGGCTCCGGCCCCGAAGCCGACACCGAGCGCCAGCCCCTCCCGGACCCTCGAGTCGGCGACCCGGCCCCCGCAACAGCGGCGCCCGGCCACCACCACCGCATCACGCCGGATCTCGGCCGGCCCGTCCCGGACCCCGGCCGCGAAACCGTCCGCCTCCGCCTCGCCGAGCCCGACGGTGCCCAAGCCGCTGGAGTCCGCCACGGTGAGCCACTCCCCGTCACCCGCCGCCCCCACGTCACCGACGCCCGAACCGCACGTGTCCAGCCGGGCGGCCCCGTGAGACGCGTGCTGCCCCGCCCGCGGGTACTCCTCGGGGTGCTGCTGGCCGGCGCCTTCCTCGCGGTGCTCGTCGTGCAGGCCTACATCAACGCCGAGTTCACCGGTGACCACGTGGAGACCGAGGTCGGCGACCAGGCCGCGGTGCCGCCCGCCATCCTCGACGGCGGGCCGATCATCAACACCACCGGCGGTCAGGAGAGCACCAGCCGGCTACCGGCCCGGACGATCGCGCTCACCTTCGACGACGGCCCCGACCCGGCCTGGACGCCGAAGGTACTGGAGGTGCTGCGCCGGCACGACGCGCACGCCACGTTCTTCGTGGTCGGCTCACAGGTGGCCCGGCACCCGGCGGTCACCAGGACGATCGTGGCCGACGGGAACGAACTCGGCCTGCACACCTTCACCCACCCCAACATGCAGTTGCTCGCCCCGTGGCGGCGGGAGCTCGAGCTGTCCCAGACCCAGATGGCGATCGCCAAGGCCACCGGCACCCGCACCCACCTGGCCCGGTTCCCCTACTCGTCGAAGAACGCGGCGATCGACGAGGTGAACTGGAAGCTGGTCAAGGAGGCGGGGGCGCTCGGCTACCTGGTCGTCGTCAACGACACCGACAGCGAGGACTGGCAGCGGCCCGGCGTCGAGAAGATCATCCAGAACGCCACCCCGCAGGCCGGCCGGTCCGCGGTGATGCTCTTCCACGACGCGGGCGGGGACCGGTCACAGACGGTGGCGGCCCTCGACGAGTTCATCCCGCGGATGAAGGCCCTCGGCTACCGGTTCACCACTGTCACCGAAGGCCTCAACCTGACCATCGCCGACCAGGCCGCGCAGACCCACGAGCCGCTGCCACTCAACCCGGCGGCGCCCGGTTCCGACCAGTGGCGGGGCACCGCGCTGATCTGGACCGTCAACCTCGCCGACGGGCTGGTCACCGTGATCGCGGTGCTGTTCGTGCTGGTCGGGACGCTGACCATCGGCCGTACCCTGCTACTGCTCGTGCTGGCCACCCGCCACGCCCGGCAGCGCCGGCGGCCGGGCTGGACGTGGGGGCCACCGGTCACCGACCCGGTCTCGGTGATCGTGCCCGCCTACAACGAGAAGGAGGGCATCGAGGCCGCGGTCCGGTCCCTGGCCGGCGGCGACCACCGGCGGATCGAGGTGGTGGTGGTCGACGACGGCTCCACCGACGGGACGGCGGAGATCGTGGACCGGATGAACCTGCCGAACGTACGGGTGGTCCGGGTCCCGAACGGC
>DATMVU010000004.1:0-13746 GCA_035562875.1 Actinoplanes sp.
CGAGGCAGGCCGGGCCGGGCGAGGCAAGCCGGGCGGTCTTGCAGCGGGGCTGTGCGACGGGAGGCCGGAAAGGTGACGCATGCGGTGGGCTGTCGGGAACCGGGCTGGGCGCGACCGGTGGCCGCCCGGGAAGGCGGGCACCGGTCGTGTCCGGGCAGCTGGTCAGAGCTGCGGGGCCACCTCGGCGGCGACCAGGTCCAGGTGGTCCAGGTCGGACAGGTCGAGGACCTGGAGGAACAAGCGACTGGCGCCGGCTTCGGCGTAACGGCGGATGGTGTCGGCGGCCTCGGACGGGGTGCCGACGATGCCGCCGTTGGTGCGCATCTCGTCGGCTTCCCGGCCGATGGCGGCGGCGCGGCGGTTGACCTCGGCGTCGTCACGGCCGACGCAGAGGACTGCGGCGGCGGAGAACGCGGGGGGCTCAGCGCGGCCGATGGCGGCGGAGGCGGCGCGGACCCGGTCGTACTGGGCCGGGATGTCTTCGATCTTGGAGAACGGGACGTTGAACTCGGTGGCGAAGCGGGCCGCCAGGTTCGGGGTGCGCTTCTTGCCGTGGCCGCCGACGATGACCGGCGGGCGCGGCGACTGGGCCGGCTTCGGCAGCGCGGGCGAGTCGGTGAGCTGGTAGAACTTGCCGTCGAAGTCGTACTTCGAACCGGCCGGTGTCTCCCACAGCCCGGTGATGATCTCGAGCTGCTCCTCGAGCCGGTCGAAGCGTTCGCCGAGCGGCGGGAAGGGGATGCCGTACGCGGTGTGCTCGTTCTCGAACCAGCCGCCGCCGAGACCGAATTCGATCCGGCCGCCGCTCATCTGGTCGACCTGGGCGACGGCGATCGCCAGCGGGCCGGGCAGGCGGAAGGTGGCCGAGCTGACCAGGGTGCCGAGCCGGATCCGCTTGGTCTGGACGGCCAGCGCGGCAAGGGTGATCCAGGCGTCGGTGGGGCCGGGCAGACCGTCCCCGTCGCCCATCTTGACGTAGTGGTCGGAGCGGAAGAATCCGTCATATCCGCCGTCTTCGGCGGCTTTGGCGACCCGCAGGAGATCGTCGTGGGAGGCACCCTGCTGGGGTTCGGTGAAGATCACGAGACGCATGACTCAACACTGCCATGTCGCTCCGGCGCGCCCGGACCGCATCGATCAACAACAGGCAGTAACGTTGCGCACCATGGCCGGTTATGGATGGATCAGTTTCACGACCGATTACGGCACCTTTGACGGCTTTGTCGCCGCGTGCCATGGTTCGATCGCTCGAGTGGCACCCGACGTCCGGGTGATCGACGTCACGCACCATGTTCCGCCGGCCGACGTCACCCGTGGTGCCGCCGTCCTGGCGCAGACCGCCCCGCACCTGCCCGCCTCGGTGCACCTCGCGGTCGTCGACCCGGGCGTCGGCACGGCCCGCCGCGGCATCGTGCTCACCACACCGAACGGTCTGCTCACCGGCCCCGACAACGGCCTGCTGATCTGGGCGGCCGAGGCACTCGGTGGCATCACCGCCGCGCACGAGCTGGCCAACAAGGACTGGCAGCTCGGCGACGTGTCCCGGACGTTCCACGGGCGTGACCTGTTCGCCCCGGCCGCGGCGCACCTGGCCGCGGGTGCGGCTCCCGGCGAGGCCGGTCCCGAGGTCGATCCGGCGGCCCTGATCCGCCTGCCCGATCCGCTGATCACCGTCGGTGACGGCTGGATCGAGGCCGAGGTGCTCACCGTCGACAGGTTCGGCAACGTGCAGCTCGCGGCCGAAGCCGACACACTCTCCGGCCTCGGCACCGACCTGCTGGTCAACGGCGGCGTCCGGGCCCGGCGCGGCACCACGTTCGCCGACGTCAACGTGGGCGAACTGCTGGTCTTCCCGGATTCCGCCGGCCGGGTCGCCATCGCCGTCAACAACGGCCGGGCGGTAGTCCTACTCTCGGTAGTCCCCGGCGACACGGTTCGCATCACCGCCCGCTAGATCGAACCCCTTTTCCGGTACGGACCAGAAGCCTCCCGTGGCACTCGGCGGCCACGGCAGGCTTCCCCTCCGGACCGTCCCCCGCCGCCGGCTCATGCATGCCCCGCACCGCCTGCGGCGCCCCGCACCCGGCGGATGACGGTGAAGCAGGGGACACGCCGGAAGGGATACCGCGCTGCTGACGGTGCCCGCATCCGGCCGATTATCCGGCGGGTGGCGGGGAAGTATGAGGGCATGCCGGAAGGGGACACCGTCTGGAACACCGCCCGAGTGCTGGAGAAGGCACTCACCGGCGAGACCTTGACCGGTTCGGATTTCCGGGTGCCCCGGCTGGCCACCACCGATCTGGCCGGATGGACCGTCGCCGAATCGGCCAGCCGGGGTAAGCATCTGCTGCTGCGTCTGACCGCGAAGGATCGGCCCGCGCACACACTTCATTCGCATCTGCGGATGGAGGGGACCTGGCGGACGTTCGCGCCGGGGGAACGCTGGTCGGGACGGCCCGCGCATCTGATCCGGGTGGTACTGCGAACGTCCCGTTCGGTGGCGGTCGGCTTTCACCTGCACGAGATCGCACTGATCCCGACGGCAGAGGAAGGGTCGCTGGTCGGCCATCTCGGGCCGGATCTGCTGGGTGCCGACTGGGATCCGGCCGAGGCGGTCCGGCGGATCTCCGCGAATCCGTCGGTGAGTATCGCCGAGGCTCTGCTGGACCAGCGGAATCTGGCCGGGGTCGGCAACCTCTACAAGGCGGAGACTCTGTTCCTGCGGGGGCTGTGGCCGTGGACCGCTGTCGCCGACGTGCCGGATCTGACCGCGACGGTGGTGCTGGCCCAGAAGCTGGTGGCGTCCAACCGCGGCCGTTGGCTGCAGACCACCACTGGTTCGCTGTTCAAAAGCCAGGCCCACCATGTGTACGGCCGTCGAGCCCAGCCGTGCCGCCGCTGTGGCACCGCGATCCGCAAAGCCGACCAGGGTGAACGCATCACCTTCTGGTGCCCCCGCTGTCAGCCGGAGACAAGCTCGGGCAAAGGGCCCGCCGCCGATGAGGACCAGGTGCCCGGGTCAGGCCGCGGACGGGCTCCCGGGTGAGGTCTGCCGGTCGTGGGTGCGGAGTTCGGCGAGCGCTTCGGCGACCCCCCGCAACTGGTCGGTGGCGTCGACGAGGCTGAAGTAGCCGGGGTGCCGGGTGTCGCCGACCGGATGTCCGTCCTCGGCGACGTAGCTGGCGGCAGCCACCACCAGTTCCTCGTACGCCTGCACGCCCTCGATGAACTGCTCGGCCAGGCCGGCATGCGATTCGACGAGGGTGTCGCTCTGCCCGAACGGGATCGCCTTCTCGACGCTGGCGGCCCGCTGGCCCAGGTCGCGGAGCCACTGCTCGGCGGTGGCCGCTTCGAGGAGGGTGGCTTCGGCGGAGCCGGTGAGGCGGCTGGCCAGTCCGGTCATCGCCGTGGAGGCCCGCTCGAGCCGCTCCCACGCGTCGGCGATGGCGGTGCCGCGCAATGCGTATCGCTTGTGCTGGCGGCGGACCTCGCGGACCACCGCCTGCCCGGCCGGGAACCGCTCCAGGGCGGCGGTGAGCCGGTCCTGTTGCAGGCTGGGCCGGGGCGCCGGGGTGGCGGCCAGCTCGCGGTGGTCGCTCCAGCGCCACCAGGCCAGCATGGCCGAGGCGCCTGCACCGGCCGCCCAGACCGCGTCGGCGAGGCCGATGCCCGCGTAGGGGGTGAGGACGGCGGTGGCAGCGGTCAGCCCGCCGCCGAGGACACTCCACCGTCGCGCGGAACCCCGCAGACGCTTGAGTCGCCGGAAATACTTGGCCCGTTCATCCACCGCCGCTCCCCCTTCGAACGTCAGCCGGCGGCCGAGGTGTCGCCGCGCTTCTGGTTCAGGCTGGCCCGGATCTCGTCGAGACGGGCCACGCTCGCCGCATCGGCGGAGGCGGTGCCGGGCTGCTCGACGGCGGGCTGGGCCGGGGCGGCGCTCAGCTTGTCGCCGGCCATGCTGGCCCGGATCTGCTCCAGCCGGGACGAGCCGGCCAGGTCCAGACTGGACTTCTGCACTTCGAGCATCCGGCCCTCGACCGAGTTGGAGGCCAGCTCGGCACGGCCCATGGCACTGGCGTACCGCTGCTCGATCTTGTCGCGCACCTGGTCCAGCGACGGGGTGTTCCCCGGCGCGGCCAGCTGGGACATCGACTCCAGCGAGTGGGCGACGGTCTCCTGCATCTTGGCCTGCTCGAGCTGGCTGAGCAGGCGGGACCGCTCGGCGATGCGCTGCTGGAGGAGCATCGCGTTGTTCTCGACCGCCTTGCGGGCCTGGCCGGCGGCACCGAGAGCCTGATCGTGGAGGGTCTTCAGGTCCTCCATCGACTGCTCGCCGGAGACCAGCTGGGTCGCCAGGGTCTGCGCTGTCGATTCATACTTCTGGGCTTCGGCCTCATCACCGGCGGCTCGGGCGCGGTCGGCGAGCACTAGCGCCTGACGGGCCATGCCCTGCAGTTTCTCGACCTCGGACATCTGCCGGGACAGCTTCATCTCGAGCTGCCGCTGGTTGCCGATGACTGCGGCGGCCTGCTGCACGAGAGCCTGATGCTGACGCTGGGCGTCTTCGATCGCCTGCTGGATCTGGACCTTCGGGTCGGCGTACTCATCGATCTTCGCGCCGAAGAGCGCCATCATGTAGTGCCAGCCCTTGACGAACGGATTCGCCATCTCGTGGTGTCCCCTCAAATGTCGCTCTGTCGGATGCGCAGCCGCTGTCACCAACGATTACGCGAAAACCCATCGTGCCAGCCCGACGCCACCGACGTCACGGGTCCTCCGGGGGATCTCAGGGTTGTCCCTTGGCTTCGAGGCTACGCCTCCCCGAGACCGTGAAGCGAGACGTGAAACAGGCCGGACCGCTCCCTTGGAGCGGCCCGGCACAGACGTATTCATGATCAGGCGGCGTAGACGATGTCCCGCTTCGGCTTACGGGTGGCGTGCAGCGTGGCCTTCAACGCGGAGTCACGACGCACCGAGACGGAGACGTCTCCGCTGGTGGTCTTCTTCTCCTCGATCGGGACGAGCACGCCCTCCATGTTCTCCGCCAGGGACAGCGTGCTGCTGACCTCGCCGAGCAACTCGGAGAGCCGGGCGCCGAGGGCATCACAGATGGCTGCCAGCAACTCGCTGGACGCTTCCTTCTGACCACGCTCGATCTCGGACAGATAGCCCAGGCTGACGTTAGCGGCGGTCGACACCTCGCGCAGCGTCCGGTGCTGCCCCTGCCGGCGCGCACGAAGAGCGTCGCCGATAACGCGGCGTAGCAGGACCATGGCACCTCCTCCTGCGTGCGAGGCCGCCGGCTGAAGCCGGAGGCTTCGCACAACCGTACCTGGCCCGAGCCGCAGCGACATCCCGCCCCGCCGAATTTTGCGACCGCCCGAACACTCAGAGAATCGGACACCCGGCACAGTAGGGACGTTCTCCCAGGTCAGACGGCAACCTGGCGAGGGCGGAGAGAGTCGGTGAGCAATTGCAGGACGGCCGTCACACTTTCCCGGCGGACCGTCTCACGATTGCCGGTGAGCCGCAGCTCCCGCACCTCGCTCAGATCCGGCCCGGCGACCGCCACATAGACCAGCCCGACCGGCTTGCCGTCCTGCGGCTCGGGGCCCGCCACGCCGGTGGTGGACACTCCCCAGTCCGCACCGCAGCGCTCCCGGGCGCCCTCGGCGAGGGCCACCGCCACGTCCGGGTCGACCGGGCCGCGCTCGGTCAGCAGGTCGCGCGGCACCCCGGCGAGCTGCGCCTTCAGCTCGGTGGCGTAGACCACCAGGCCGCCCCGGAAGACCGCGCTGACCCCGGGGATCTCGACGAGTGTCGCGGCCACCAGGCCGCCGGTGAGTGACTCGGCGGTGGCCAGCGTCTCCCGCCGGTCGACGAGTGAGTGAACCGCCGCAGCGGCTGCCACCGAGATCTCCATCACGCCTCCGGTGGCCGGGAGCGCCGCAACCGCAGCGCCTGCACCACGTAGTCGGCTCCGGTGACCAGCGTGACCACCAGCGCGGCACCCATCAGGACCACCCCGACGAGGTGGAACGGCTCCGGGACCGGCCAGAGGTACCAGGCGATGGCGACGGTCTGCAGCCCGGTCTTGAGCTTGCCACCGCGGGAGGCCGGGATGATGCCGTATCGGATCACCCAGAACCGCAGGGCCGTGACACCCCACTCGCGGATCAGGATGGCGATCGTCACCCACCAGGCGAGCGGGCCGAAGGCGGAGAGCAACACCAGGGCCGTCCCGGTGAGGGCCTTGTCCGCGATCGGGTCGGCGATCTTGCCGAACGAGGTGACGAGTGACCACTTCCGGGCGATCCAGCCGTCCGCGAAGTCGGTGGCCGACGCGATGCAGAAGGCCAGACAGGCCGCGATCCGCCAGTCCGGGTCGTTCATCTCGGAGACGACGACCATGGCCAGGAAGACCGGGACCAGGACGATCCGGATCACGGTGAGGGCGTTCGCCGCGTTGTAGAGCGACACCACGCGCGGCGCCGGAACCGGCGCCGGCTCGTTGGTCACCGGGTCACCGGGGCGGCCGAGATCATCTCCACCGGCACCGCGATCAGGTCCACTCCCTCGGTGCCGGTGACCCGGGCCCGGACCAGGTCACCGGGGCGCAGCACGGACAGGTCGACGCCCTCCTCGGAGGAGGAGACCAGGGTGGTGGAGCCGTCGACCTCGGGGGCCTGGTGCTCGGCACGACCCTCGACCTCACCGTCGTCGGTGCTGTCGACGAGCACCTCGACCAGGTCGCCGAGACGATCCTCGGCCCGCTGGTTGCAGAGTTCCTCGGCGAGCGCGACGACCCGGTCGTACCGCCGCTTGATGGTCGCGTCCTTGATCTTGCCGTCCAGCCCGGCCGCTTCGGTGCCGTCCTCGTCGCTGTAGTCGAAGACACCGATGGCGTCGAGGCGGGCCTCACTGAGGAAGCGGATCAGCTCGTCCACGTCCTGCTTGGTCTCGCCGGGGAAACCGACGATGAAGTTGCTCCGGGCACCGGCGGCGGGCGCCAGCTTGCGGGCCGAGTCGAGCAGCTCCAGGAAGCGCTCGGTGGAGCCGAAGCGGCGCATCCGGCGCAGCACCGGCTCGCTGGAGTGCTGGAACGACAGGTCGTAGTAGGCGGCCACGCCGGGGGTGGTGGCGATCGCCTCGACCAGGCCGGGACGGGTCTCGGCAGGCTGCAGGTAGCTGGCCCGGACCCGGACGATGCCGTCCACCGCGGCCAGTTGCGGCAGCAGCTTCTCCAGCAGGCGGGGGTCACCCAGGTCCTTGCCGTACGACGTGCTGTTCTCGCTGACCAGGACCAGCTCGCGGACGCCGGTCTTGGCCAGCCACTCGGCCTCGGCCAGCAGCTCCTGCGGGTCGCGGGAGACGAACGCACCACGGAACGCCGGGATCGCGCAGAACGCGCAGCGCCGGTCACAGCCGCTGGCCAGCTTGAGCGAGGCGACCGGGCCGGTGTCGAGCCGGCGGCGCAGCACCTTGCGCAGGTGGGCCGGGGTGTGCTCGTCGACGGTGTTGTGGCCGGGCACCACGACCTTGGCGGCGTGCCGCTCGACCGGGGTGATCGGGAGCAGCTCGCGCCGGTCGCGGGGGACGTGCGAGACGTGACCCTCGCCACGCAGCACGCTCTCCAGCCGGTCGGTGATGTCGGTGTAGTCGTCGAAGCCGAGCACCGCGTTGGCCTCGGGGAGCTGATCGGCCAGCTCCTTGCCGTACCGCTCGGCCATGCAGCCGGCGGCGACCACCTTGGCTCCGGTGTCGGCGGCGGCGAGCAGGGTGTCGATCGAGTCCTGCTTCGCCTTCTCGACGAATCCACAGGTGTTGACGACGACGACGTCGGCGCCTTCGGCGTCGGTCCCGACCTCCCACCCATCGGCGTCGAGTCGGGCGGCCAGCTCTTCCGAGTCGACCTCGTTACGGGCGCAGCCCAGCGTCAGCAGCGCGACACGGCGGGTGGGAGGAGTTCCAGACACCCGGCAAGGTTACCGGTCTCCCGGCGGGAGTCGTTCCTCCGCTCGTCCAGCTTCTAGCACCAAGCATCGTTGGTAATACGATCGCGGGGTGACTACCTCGGAGAATCTGGACGATCTCGCCTCGGTGGCGGCTCTGACCGACGGCGTTCGGCGGGCCGCATACCACCGGGTGGCGGACGCGGGCGGCGATCCGGTCGGGCGGGACGAGGTGGCCGAGGCGCTCGGGGTGGGCCGCACCCTCGCCGCGCACCATCTGGACCGGCTGGTCGACGCGGGACTGCTGGAGGTGTCGTACCAGCGGAGGTCGGGTCGCACCGGGCCGGGCGCCGGGCGTCCCGCGAAGCTGTACCGGATCTCCCCCGGCGAGCACGTGGTGAGCGTGCCGCCACGGTCCTACCGTAGTGCCGCCGAGATGCTGGCCGAGACCATCGAGCGCACCGGCGCCGAGCAGACCCTCTACGCAGTGGCCAGGGAGCACGGGCTCACGCAGCCGGCGGATCTCGCCGCACTGGGCTACTCCCCCGCTGACGAGGACGGCCGGATCATGCTGCGGAACTGCCCGTTCCACCAGCTCGCCGAGCAGTTCCCGCCACTGATCTGCGGGATGAACCTGGCTCTGCTGGAGGGGGCACTGGAGGGCTCGGAGTGGACCGCCCGGATGGATCCCGCGCCGGGCCGGTGCTGCGTGACACTATCTAAAAACAAAACCGATTGACTTTAGATTGTACGGCTGGTGAAGTGACCGCATGACGGACTTCCACCTGGCCCAGATGAACGTCGCCACACTCCGAGCTCCCGAGGGCGATCCGCTGGTCGCCGAGTTCACCGCCGGCGTCGATCTGATGAACGGGCTGGCCGACCGGTCACCGGGTTTCGTCTGGCGGCTCAAGGAGGAGGACGTCGATCTGGCGGCGCTCGGCATCGAGCCGGCACCGCCCGAGCAGATCGCCACGATGTCCGTCTGGGAGTCCCTGGAGGCGCTCCGGGGCTACGTCTACCAGTCCGGCCATCTCGACTACCTGCGCCGGCGGCGGGAGTGGTTCGTGCCGGGCCGATCGGCGATGGTCCTGTGGTGGGTGGAGGCCGGCCGGATCCCGACGCTCCTGGACGGGCTCCAGCGTCTGCAACTGCTCGGCGCGGAGGGGCCGGGGCCGCGGGCGTTCACCTTCCGCCGCACCTTCCCGGCCCCGGTGCTCAGCCGACCGTGAGAGCCGCGAGGGCCTCTTCCAGCTCGTCGGGTTTGATCAGCACGTCCCGGGCCTTGGAACCCTCGGACGGCCCGACGATGCCCCGGGTCTCCATCAGGTCCATCAGCCGGCCGGCCTTGGCGAAACCGACCCGCAGCTTGCGCTGCAGCATCGACGTCGAGCCGAACTGACTGGTCACCACCAGCTCGATGGCCTGGATCAACAGCTGGAGGTCGTCGCCGATCTCCTCGTCGATCTCCTTCTTCTTGCTCTGCGGAACCTCGGTGACGTCCGCGCGGAACTCCGGCTCGCGCTGCTCCTTGCAGAACCCGACGACCGCCGCGATCTCCGACTCGTCCACCCAGGCGCCCTGGATCCGGGTCGGCTTGGAGGCGCCCATCGGCAGGAAGAGCCCGTCACCCCGGCCGAGCAGCTTCTCCGCACCCGGCTGGTCCAGGATGACCCGGGAGTCGGCCAGCGACGAGGTGGCGAAGGCCAGGCGGGACGGCACGTTCGCCTTGATCAGGCCGGTGACCACGTCGACCGACGGGCGCTGGGTGGCGAGCACCAGGTGGATGCCGGCGGCCCGGGCCAGCTGGGTGATCCGGACGACCGAGTCCTCCACGTCGCGCGGCGCGACCATCATCAGGTCGGCCAGCTCGTCGATGATCACCAGCAGGTACGGGTACGGCTTCATCTCCCGCTCGCTGCCCGGCGGCGCGGTGATCTCGCCACTGCGGACCTTGCGGTTGAAGTCGTCGAGGTGACGGACCCCGTTGGCGGCCAGGTCGTCGTACCGCATGTCCATCTCGCGGACCACCCACTCCAGGGCGTCCGCCGCCTTCTTCGGGTTCGTGATGATCGGCGTGACCAGGTGCGGGATCCCCTCGTACGCGGTCATCTCCACCCGTTTGGGGTCGACCAGGAGTAGCCGTACCTCATCCGGGGTGGCCCTGGTCAGCAGCGACACCAGCAGCGAGTTGAGGCAGGAGCTCTTGCCCGCGCCGGTCGCACCGGCGATCAGGATGTGCGGCATCTTCGCCAGGTTGGCGACGACGAACCCGCCCTCGATGTCCTTACCGAGCGCCACCACCATCGGGTGCTGGTCGCCGGTGGCGGCCCGGGAGCGCAGCACGTCGCCGAGTGCCACGTTCTCCGGGTCCGTGTTGGGGATCTCCACGCCGACCGCGCTCTTGCCGGGGATCGGGCTGAGGATCCGCACGTCCGGCGACTTCACCGCGTAGGCGATGTTGCGGGACAACTGGGTGATCCGCTCGACCTTGGTGCCGTGGCCGATCTCCACCTCGTAGCGGGTGACGGTCGGGCCGCGGGTGAACCCGGTGACCTGCGCGTCCACGTTGAACTGCTCGAACACCCCGGACAGTGCGGCCATGATCTCGTCGTTGGCGCGACTGCGGGCCTTCGCCGGAGCACCGATCGCGAGCAGGTTCGCCGGCGGCAGCTGGTAACCGTCCTTGACCGCCGAGATCTCCAGCTGCTCGGCCATCACCGGCGGGGCCGGCGAATGCTCGGGGGCCGGCTTCCTCCGGGTCCGCGGCACGTTCGTCATCTTCGGCAGCACGATCGTGTCGTGCAGTATCAACTCTTCGTCGAAGTCGTCCGGCGGCTCCTGATCGAACGGAGCGGGCTCGGCCGCCGCGGCCTGACGGCGCGGTGAGGGACGCCGGCGTCTCGGCTTCTCCTCCTCCGTCGCGTCGTCCTCGTCCTCGTCGGCCGGCTCGGGCGCCGGGCGCACGGTGTGCTCACCGGACCGGCCGGAGACCAGATCGAGGAGCTGGGTCACCCGCTCCGGGACCTTCGCGATCGGCGTCGCGGTGATCACCAGAAGACCGAAGGCGAAGAGCAACAGCAGCAGCGGTACGGCCACCCAGGCACTCACCGCTCGTTCCAGCAGCCCGCCGATCCCGAACCCGAGCAGGCCGCCCGACTGGTCCACGGTCGGGTTGGCGGCCTGGGAGTCGGGGCCGGAGATGTGCAGCAGCGCGGCCGTCGACACGATGATCGCCGTCCAGCCGACCATGCCGCGGCCCCGGTGCTCGGGGTCCACCGGCTGGCGCATCAACCGGATCGAGCCGTAGAACAGCAGGATCGGCAGCAGCACGGCGAGACTGCCGAGGAACAGCCGCACCATGTCGGCCACCCAGATCCCGACCGGGCCTGCACTGCCCGCCCAGACCGCGACGGCGATCAGGATGGAGATCCCGAGCAGGAGCAGTCCGGCACCGTCCCGGCGGTGTTCGGGCGCGATGTCCCGAGCCGAGGCCGCCTGCCGCCCGGCGCCGCGGGCCAGCCAGCCGACTCCACCTGCCACACCCAGCCAGAGGCTGCCGATGCCGCGGGTGATGCTCGGGTTGACCGCCTGGGGCGTCGCCTTACGGGCGGCGGGGCGCTTGGCGGTGGATTTGGCCGCGGGCTTGCGTGCCACGGTCTTGCCGGTGCTCTTGCGAGCTGCCGGCTGCTGGGCACGGTTGACCGCCGCGCCCCGGGTAGTGGACGCGGCGCGGCTCCGGCCCGCCGGAGGAGTTCGGCCCGCCATGCATGTCACCGTAGCCGGGCGTGGCCGCTCTGCCGAGAAGGCGCACCGCGACTGCTTTTCACTTTCCCGGCATTTACCATCGTACGGTGCAGCCTCTCAGCAACGACTTGATCAAAGCCGCGTTGGACAAGCGTGGCTTCTCGTACTTCGTCGATGCCGACGGTGACATCGCCGGCAACTTCCAGGGCAACCTGATCTACTTCTTCCGCCTCGGCGAGCGGGAGGAGATCCTCCAGGTGCGGGCCATGATGCAGCACGTCTTCTCGGTCGAGGAGGTGGCCAAGCTCTACGAGTTCTGCAACACGTGGAACCGGGACCAGCTCTGGCCCAAGGCGTACGTGCAGGTCACCGACGAGGGGCAGGCCATCGTGGTGGGCGAGGTGACGACCGATTGGGAGCACGGCGCCACCGTCGACCAGCTCGACCAGGTGCTGCTCTGCGGGGTGGCCACCGGCTGCCGGCTCGGTGAGGCCCTGGGTGAACTGAAATCGGGGTCCGCACACTGAGCGTGTGCGGACCCCGATTCTCTGCCGGGTCACGGAATCCCGGCCGGGCTGAGGCGTCCGTGCCCGGCTACCGGACCGGACCGGGGTGGCTTCCACACCCCGGCCGGCCCGGGCGGTCCGGGATCACTGGACGTTGAAGCCCAGGCTGTAGTCGCCGCTGCCCGAGTTCGCCACGACCACGTAGCGGTAGGTGCCGGTCTGCCCGTTGAAGGACAGGGTCTTGGTGCCGTCACCGGTGCCGGTGGCCACGGTGCGGAACTGGCCACGGTTGTTGGTCTTCTGCAGGACCAGGTCGAAGTCGGCGCCGTCCGGAGCCTCCAGGCAGGCGGTGTGCGTGCCGGCCCGGGCCCGGTAGGCCCCACCGTTCGGCTGCGCCTGAGCCTGACCGGCCCGGTTGATGCTGCCGTCACGCTGAACCGGCAGCGCGTCACACGCGGCCGTCTCGTTGCCCTCGTCCTCAGCCGGCGGAGCAGCCTCGCCCTCGGTGGTGACGAGCGTCAGGTTCCCGGCCGCCAGGATCTCGTTGAGCGGCTGGAAGAAGGTCTCGCCGCCGACGGTGCAGTCGCCGGAACCACCCGAGGTCACACCCTGGGCCTGGTCACCGGAGAGCCACGGGCCGCCGGAGTCACCACCCTCGGCGCAGACGTCGGTCCGGGTCAGGCCGGTGACCTGACCCTCCGGGTACTGCACGGTCTGGTTCTTGGCCAGGATCGTGCCGCAGAACGTGCCGGTGGTGGAACCGGACCGGCAGATCGCCGCGCCGACCGGGGCCTCGGTGTTGCCGGCCACCGGCACCACGTCACCGTCGATGTCGTTGACGACGGTCGCGGTCGGCGTGAAGTTGCCGTTCGTCGCGACGAAGCCCATGTCGGCGGTGCCCGGGAAGACCGAGAGCTCGACGGTGCCCTGCGCCACGCCGTCCGGGTCGGTGGTCTCGGTGCCCTCTTCACCACAGTGGCCGGCGGTGACAAAACCGCCCTCCACCGAGAACCCGATCGAACAGCGGGCCTGGCCGCCATCGAGGTTGATGAAGTACGGGTCCGCGCCGCGCACGTCGATCAGCGGCTTGGGCTGGGCGTCACTGACCTTCACGGTCACCGAACCGGTGTCGACACCGGCCTTCCGGGCCAGCCGGAGTGCCTTGGCCGCGGAATCCGGCTTGGCGACCAGGACCACCTTGTTGGTGGCCACGTCGACGTACCAGCCGGTCACGCCGGAAGCCTTGGACAGTGCGCCGTCCAGCGTGCTCTTCAGCTCGTCGAGGTCCGCCTCGCTCCGCTTGACCAGCACCGGGACGGCACCGGCGGCCTTCACCGCGGACGCCGACTCGGAGTCGGTCACTGCGATCTTGAGCGTGTTGCCGTCCTCGGCGAGCCAGGCGCCGCCGAAGCTCTCGCCGGTCTGTGCGGCAAGCGTCGCCGAGACGCCACCCGCCCACTCCGAGCGGGCCAGCCGCGCCACCGCCTGATCACCGTCGAGACCGAGGTCGCGTTTCATGGCCGCGAGCAGACCCGGGGAGA
>DATMVU010000005.1:0-14778 GCA_035562875.1 Actinoplanes sp.
ACATGCTCACCGACAGGGCCCGCACCCTGGTGGACGCGGCCGCCGCCGGACTGATGCTGGCCGACGAACGAGGGCGGCTGGAGTTCATGGCCGGTTCGGACGAGAACGTACGCCTGATCGAATTGTTCCAGTTGCAGAACGACCAGGGTCCCTGTCTGGAGGCGTACCGAACCGGGCAGCCGGTCATCAACGTCGACCTGGCGTCGGCGACGGACCGCTGGCCCCGCTTCGCGCCCCGGGCCTCGGAGGCGGGCTTCCGGTCCGTGCACGCGTTCCCGTTGCGGCTGCGTTACCAGGTGATCGGTGCCCTCAACATCTTCGGCAGCAACACCGGTGGCGATTTCGGCGCCGCCGATGTGCCGATCATGCAGGCTCTCGCGGACGTGGCGACCATCGGCCTGATGCAGGAACGTGCGATCCGCCGTAGTGAGGCGCTGACCGAACAACTGCAGGGGGCACTGAACAGCCGGATCATCATCGAGCAGGCCAAGGGCGCCCTCGCGCAGGTCCACGACATCAGCGTCGACGAGGCGTTCCGCCGGCTCCGCGCCTACGCCCGCAACCACAACCGGCGGCTCACCGACGTCGCCGAACTGGTCGTCACCGATCTGGGGTCACTGCCCGGTCTGACACGGCCTTGACCGTCAGCCGGCCGGGCACCCCGGCCGGTTGGCGGAGCAACGTGGTGAACCCCAGTCGTGTGTACCCGGTCCGCGGCCCTTCACCGTCGGCATGAGCCGTGCCACGGCGTGGCCACGGGTAGTGTGGAGTGACTACCGGCTTTCTCGACGTCTCCCGACGAGCGCATCGCGCCCGCCCCTTGATGGCGCGGATGTCGCCTATCGGAAGGCACACCGATGAATCCGACGGACACTTCCACACGACTACGACTCGCCGACCCACCGTCGCGTGCCACCGTCCTCGACGGAGCCTGGTGGCCCCGCTCCTCCGACCTGGCGACCGAGCTCCCCGCCCTGGTGGAAGCGCTGTCCACTCTCCGCGGCGAGATCACGCATGTGCTGCTGAACCCCGCCGAGTGGGACCTGCCGCGTCCGAGCCGGGCCGCCGGTGGCCGCCGCTCGGCGGCCCGTCTGGGCTGGTACACCTCCCAGCCGGCCGGGCTGATCACCGTCATCAACGACTTCGGGAAAGACCGCTTCGACCTCCTCGTCATTCCGCCGGACGCCAGCCCGGTCTCGGCCGGCGCCGCATCGGCCGCGGCGGTGGACGCTGACGACAAACGCCACACCCCGGAGCTTCTCGCCATGGTCGAGCGCGCCGGCTGATCGACAGGGCGTTGCCGCCGGCCGGCGGGCGGTGTCGCACTCCGCGCCGACCGGCGATGTCACGCGGAAACCGTCGCCCAGACGACTTTGCCACCGTGGGCCGGTATGGCACCCCACCTCGCGGCGACCGCGTGCACCAGTATCAGCCCCCGCCCGCCCTCGGCGATCGGAAACCGTGAACCCTCGCGGGTGGGCTCGACCAGACGCGGATAGCGGGTGTCGCCGTCCCGGACAGCCAGATGCAGATCCCGGCCGCGCCGGAGCACGGTGAGCACAAAATCCGTGCCGGCGTGTTCGACGGCGTTGGCAGCCAACTCCGACATGACCAGTGCCGCGTCCTGTCGGAGATCGTGCAGCTGCCAGGTATGACATGCCAGCTCCACCAGGTCACGGGCCGCCCGCACGGACACCGGGACCGGTGCCAGACGGGTCTGCCACCGGTGGCTTCGTCTCAGTCGGCCGGCGACCGCGGCCCGTGCCTCACCCATCGTGGCGAACAACGGCACCGGGTTTCCGTCGTGGTTCCGCAACCGGTAACCGAGCATCGTCGCCGGTGGGAGGCACAGCGCCAGACCGACCGGCAGTACGCCACCCCGCACCGTACGCTGGGCCGCCAGCCAGTACCGCAAGCTCAGTCCGTGCAGGTCACTGAGGTCGCGCAGGTCGATGATGATGGCCTCAGCCGGACCGGCGAGGCAGAGTCCCAGTCCAGCGGTGATCTTCTCGCCGAGCTGCTGTGACCAGTGCCCGTGCACCTTGATCTCGACCACGGTGCTGCTCGCGTCAGCGACCACATCCACCGACACCCCACGACGGTCGGTGACCGTCACCACCAGGTACGGCGCTCCCTCGTGCCGTTTCACGGCGGTCATCGGCCGCCGTCGCCCGCACCGGGGCCGGATGCGAGTAGGCACCACACAACCGGCATCGTGCACACGGGACGTATTACGGAATCCACGGCAGCTCCAGGGCACCTACTCAGAAGCGGTGCGCCGCCTGGGTCCGGAGCAGCGAACGGCGATGGGACACCGCCGCGACCCAAAGGTATACCGGCAGGTCGAAGATCGCAGTCGAGCTCATCAATCTCAGATGTCGGCCAGGTGCCGTAGCGACGCGAGTCTGTCCGCTGCGGAGCGCGGGTCAGGGCGGCTGGGCCCGTACCGGGACGGTCGAGGTCATTCCGCCGGGCCGGGCTCGTCCTCGGAGCCGCCCAACCGGCCGAAAGGCTGCATGCCGGTCAGGTCGGCCAGCATCCGCGCCGCGTCCGAGATCGCCACCACCCGCACCCGCATCCCGCGAGCTCCGGCTCGATCCTGAAAGCTGATCAATGTTCGCAGCCCGGCCAGATCGCAGAAACTCAGCTGGGAGAGATCCAGCCACAACAGATGCCCTGGCTGGTCGAGTGAACCCATCAGTTGCTCGGTCACCGCGGCGTCCACGGGCCGCGCCAGCTCGCCCGCCACGACGACCAGAATCACTCCGTCGACGGGCCGATGCACCGTCACGCTCGCCTCCGGACCGAAGTCCGACACCGCCATCGTGAGCACCGCCTCGCCACCACCGACAGCGGGACGCAGATAACGGCCGTCCGCCGCTGCACCATTCGGGACGCCTGCGAGACATCAGCACCCCGACGGCACACCGAATCGTAGTCCCGATCCTGGACGCAAGCCACAACACGGTAGGCGTACGAAATGCCCGTCGGCCCTGACCACGTTGCGCTACTGTGACCCGCATCGTGCGGGCATCGCCATGACCGCACCTCGCGCACAGATCCACGGACCCCGTTCCGTCCGTGTCGAAATCGCTGCCCCAGACCCTGGTAGCGCTGCCAGCCATTCGAGGAGCAGCGATGCACCAGCACAGCACCGACGGTTTCGGCAGGGCACGTCCGGGCCATGTCTGGAACCTGATCCGCACGTACGGCCCGGACCTGACCGGGTTGTGCCGCGCGGGCTCGGCACTCGTACCGGATGTCACGGGAATCGGCCTCTCGGCGGGCCCGGTGGGCGGCCCGTTCCCGCAGGTCCGATTCAGCAGCGACCAGGGCAGCGCCAGTCTCGAGGATGCCCAGGAGACACTGGACGACGGGCCGTGCCGGGACGCCACCACCACCCGCCGACCGGTGCGTGCCGCCGATCTGAGCGATCCGTGGTGGCGTGAGCACTGGCCGCGGTTCACCCCGACAGCGCTGCACTCCGGCGCACGCGCGGTGTTCGCGCTGCCCCTGCACGCCGGCGGCGTCCGGTATGCCGGAGCCGTCGACCTGTACCGGCGTACACCAGGTGATCTCGCCCGGGCCGACCAGTCCACCGCTGCGGAACTCGCCGCCGCGGTCACCGAGTTGCTCACCCTGGAGCGTCTCGGTCTGGACTGGACCGGCGCCTTCACCGATGCCCGGCTGGACCCTTCCGGAGCGAGCGCACCGATCGCCCCGGCCTCGCGGCGGACCGGTGCCGCCGTACCGCCGCTGGCCCGCTGGTTCGATCGGGCCTCGATGACCCGGGTGCGTATCCGGGTCCACGCCGTCAGCATCCGTCACGGCCTGGCCCATGCGGACGCGGACCGATTCGCACTGGCCGTGCACGAGACCATGGCCAACTCCGTGCAGCACGGCGGGGGCCTCGGACAGTTGCTGCTGTGGGGCCGCGGTGGCCGCCTCTGGTGCGAGATCAGCGACCACGGAGCCGGCATCGGTACGACCCTGCGATCCGCTCACGCCGGACGCCCCCCGACCGGCACCCGGCAGCGGCGGTTCACCGGATTCCAGCTCATCGAACGCGCTTGCACCAGCATGGATCTCACCACCGACGCCACCGGTACCCGGGTGAGGCTGAGCTACCACAACGACGGCGGCGGCCCCGGCCACCCGTGAGAAGGACATGGTTACGGCCGCGCCACGTCACCCGCGAGTAGCACGCCCCGAAGCACTGTTCGGCCCATCGGGTCAATCAGGCGTAGTCTGACGAATGTCGCTCCAGACTCCGGCGGCGTGGAACCCCCATCGGCGGGCAACGTTCGGAGTGGAGACGATGGTGATCATGAAGGCGACGGTTGTCGCGGCGCTCCGTGAACGCGGCCAGCAGATTCGAGCCGATTTCGTCGAACGCGAGTTACCCGACCGCATCGATCCGTTGGTTCATGGCGGACTGCTGGCCATGCTTCATCTCGACCTCTCCACATTGACCGAGCCCGACCAGGAGTGAGGTTCGGCACCTGCTCCTCGGCTGTGGGATCCACCAGGACGAACGGTGTCTCCGGCGTTGGCGCGCCGGCACCGTGTGAGGCCCCGTCACGTGATCCGTGGCGGGCCGACCGACAGAGGGCACAGCTCATGACCATCAAGTACGGATTCCTCAGTACCCATCCGCCCACCCGCTGCGGCCTGGCGACGTTCAACTCCGCGCTCGCCACCCACCTCGGCCGGTCCGCCGCCGCGGTCGGCATCGTGCGGGTTGCGGCGCATGGCGACGACCTCACGCCCGAGGCCGAGGTGGTGCACACCTGGACCGCCGGAACACCGGCCGGGTGGCGCGACAGCGCGGAGGTGCTGAACGGTTTCGACATCGCCGTCGTCCAGCACGAATACGGCATCTATCCCGGCCATGACGGCGGCGAGGTCCTGTCCGTGCTGCGCCGGCTCACCGTGCCGAGCCTCGTCGTCCTGCACACCGTGCTCACGCATCCGACCCCGAACCAGAAGTCGCTGCTCGAACAGATCGTGGCGGCCGCCAGCACGGTAGTGACCATCACCCGGGCCGCACACGATCGGTTGGTCAACGGCTACGCCGTCGACGCCGCGAAGATCTCGGTGATCCCGCACGGCGCCTCCGACTACGCCGGCCCGTCGAACCGCCGGCGCCCGGAGTCGCACCTGCTGACCTGGGGCCTGCTCGGGCCGGGCAAGGGGATCGAATGGGCCCTGCGTGGCCTGGCCCGGTTACGCGACCTCGATCCGGCACCCGTCTACACGGTGGCCGGCCGAACCCACCCCAAGGTTGCCGAACTCCACGGCGAGGAGTACCGGGCCGGCCTGCACAGACTCGGCGCGGTTCTCGGCATCGCGCACCAGGTGCGATATGTGTCGGCCTACCTCGACGACGGGGAGCTCGGCAGTCTGATCCGCTCCGCCGATGTCGTCGTGCTGCCGTACGACTCCACCGAGCAGGTCACCTCGGGCGTTCTGGTCGAGGCGGTGGCTGCACGGATCCCGGTCGTCGCCACCGCCTTCCCGCACGCGGTGGAACTACTCACCGACGGACCCGGCCTGCTCGTCCCGCACAAGAACCCCGCTGCCCTCGCCACCGCCGTGCGGCGCATCCTCACCGACCCCGCACTGGCCGCCACGCTGCGCGGCCGTAACGGGCACGCCGAACCGGCACTACGCTGGCCCGATGTGGCCCAGCGCTACCACAGGCTGGCCGCGACACTCGTCGCCGACCGCCACCTGACCACTGTGGCCGGCAAGTGACCGCGAGGACCATCAGCACGACACCGGAATCCGGCTCGGCCCGCGCCGTCGTCTCCTTCAGCCATCTCGCACGGCTGACCGACGACACCGGCCTCTTCGAGCACGCCCGGCACGCCGTCGCCCGCCGCGAACACGGCTACTGCACCGACGACGTCGCCCGGGGCCTGGTCGTCACCAGCCGCGAGGTCGATCCGTCAGCCGAGGCGCTGCGTCTCGCGGAGCGGTACCTGACGTTTCTCACCCACGCACAGGACACCACCGGCGCCTTCCGTAACCGGCTCGGATTCGACCGGGTCTGGGCTGATGAACCCGGCTTCGATGACTGGTGGGGCCGTGCCCTGTGGGGCCTCGGGACCGCCGCGGCACGATGCCCGGCCCCGTGGATCCGCCGGGAAGCCCACCACGCTTTCGTCCAGGGCGCCTCCGGCCGGTCCGGCAGCCCACGGGCCATGGCCTTCGCCGCGCTCGGCGCCGCCGAACTGCTGCGCGCCGACCCGGACGACGGACCGGCCGCTTCGCTCCTGTCCGCGGCCGCGACGGTGATCGGGCACCCCGGCTCCGATCCGCGCTGGCCCTGGCCCGAGGAACGGCTCACCTACGCCAACGCCGCTCTCGCCGAGGCGCTCATCGCCGCCGGCCATCTCCTCGGCTATCCCCCGGTCCTGGCCGACGGCCTGCGCATGCTCACCTGGCTGCTGGACATCCAGACCAGCGACGGCCATCTGTCGGTGCTGCCGGCGGCAGGGTGGCGGCGCGGAGCCACCCGGGCGCGGTACGACCAGCAACCGATCGAGGTCGCGGCGCTGGCCGACGCCTGCGCCACCGCCGCCGCCGTCACCGGCGCTCAGACCTGGCACACGGGTGTCCACCGGTGCATCGCCTGGTTCCTCGGTGACAACGACATCGGCCGGCCCATGTGGGACGCGGCGACCGGTGGCGGATACGACGGGCTGACTCCGGTCGGACCCAACCTCAATCAGGGCGCCGAATCCACTCTCGCCCTGATCGCCACCTTCCAGCACCGCACCTCTCTCAGCCCGTTTGCCGACCCGGTAGCGGGGTATCAGGAAGGTGATTGAAATTCGTGTCGTGGCCATGTCGCCTACGTGATCACGGCGGCCGTCCAGACTCCCGCGGCCCTTCTTCGCCGCATCCGACCGTCTGCCCGATGTGATCTCCACGCCTCACCATTCGCGGCCGACAGGATTCCAGGAGTCGCCCCCATGAGCAACAACGTCGTAGTCGTGTGCCCGCTCAAGGCGGCTTGAGGATGGCCCTGGAGTGGGCCGACATCGCCCGTACGCGGACGCTGGACCGGCTCGCCGCTGCTCGGCGGGGTTGGACACCACCGCCGTTCACGGCAGATCCCGCGCTCGGCGAGTCCCCGGTCGTGCTGGTCGAACAGGCCCCGTCGGTGGACGACGGCCTACCGGACGGTGTCCGGATCGCGGGCGCCTGGGCGTGGCGCGTCATTCTCTTCATCACGTGCGCCTACCTGCTGATCCGGGTCGTCAGCCTGCTGCAGATCGTGGTCGTCCCGATCGCGATAGCCCTGCTGCTGGCCGCGCTCCTCGAACCGGTGTCGGCCGTCCTGCGCCGACGGGGCGTCAACCGCTCACTCGCGGCCGGTCTCGTACTGGTCGGCGGTCTGCTCGTGGTCTTCGGTGGTCTCACCCTGATCGTGCAGACGGTCATCTCGCAACTGGACGATCTGAGCGCTCAGGTCGGTGACGGCATCGCCGAGGTGCAGGGATGGCTGTCACAGGGCCCCCTGCAGCTGTCCCAGAGTCAGCTCAGCGGCGGGCTCGAACGGTTGCGGACCGCGATCACCGACAACGAGGGAACGCTGACCTCCGGGGCCTGGAACACCGCCGCCACGCTCGGTGAAGTCGTGGCTGGTTTCCTCCTCGTGCTGTTCACCCTCTTCTTCTACCTGCGTGACGGTGGACAGATCTGGACGTTCGTGTGCCGGATGTTGCCGCGCGCCGCCCGGATCCCCACCGCTCGGGCCGGGCACTACTCCTGGCACACCCTGGTCTCGTACGTACGGGCCACGGTGCTGGTCGCCTTCGTCGACGCCGCCGGTATCGGGATCGGTCTCGCCATCCTGCGCGTGCCGCTCGCTCTGCCGCTGGCCGCGCTGGTCTTCCTCAGCGCGTTCATCCCGGTCATCGGCGCCACCCTGTCCGGCACGGTCGCCGTCCTGGTCGCGCTCGTCACCGTCGGACCGGTCAAGGCGCTGATCGTCCTGGGCGTGGTCCTCGCCGTTCAGCAGATCGAAGGCCACGTCCTGCAACCACTGATCATGGGGCGTGCCGTCGCGTTGCATCCGCTCGCCGTGATCCTGGCGATCGCCATCGGTGTGGTCGTCGCCGGCATCGTCGGCGGACTGGTCGCCGTACCGCTGCTCGGGGTCCTCAACACCGCGGTCCGCTATCTGTTCAGTCACCCGGGCGGCGAGCCCACGCCGGACCGCGAACCGCCGGGGACCGAGTCGACCCGGCCCGCCATTCCCGGCGGTGACCCGGTTCCCGCCGAAGCATCCACCGAAGTTCCCATCGAAAGCGGGCCGTCACGATGACCGTAACCACCAGCCGCACCAACCGAGCGCCCCGATCGGCGGTCGTCGCCAATCCTTCCAAGATCGACGACTGGGACGGTCTGCGCAGCACCGTCGACGACACGCTGAACCGGGCCGGCTGGCCCGCGCCACGATGGTTCGAGACGACCGAGGACGACCCCGGGCTCGGCCAGACACACGCGGCCGTCGAGTCGGGCGCCGAGGTGGTGTTCGTCTGCGGCGGAGACGGGACGGTGATGTCCGCGGTGTCAGCGCTGGCCGGGACCGAGGTGTCGATGGCCGTCCTGCCCGCCGGCACCGGCAACCTGCTCGCGGCCAACCTCGGGCTGTCCACCGATCTGGCGACCGGGCTCGCGGTCGCGCTGGAGGGCGGGCTGCGACGCCTGGACGTCGGCACTCTGGACGGCCGGCACTTCGCGGTGATGGCGGGCATGGGCTTCGACGCGCACATGCTCGACGCGACCTCGGATACCGCGAAGAAGCACATCGGATGGCCCGCGTACGTCCTCGGCGCCATGAAGCATCTCAAGGACCGGCCGATGCGGGTCACCATCCGCATCGACGGCGGCAGGTCGATGCGCCGGCGCGCCCGGTCGGTACTCGTCGCCAACGTGGGTCGCCTGCAGGGCGGGCTGAGGCTGCTGAGCGAGGCGCAACCGGACGACGGATTCCTGGACGTCGCCGTTCTGACCCCCAACACGCTACGCACCTGGCTGGCGCTGGGGTGGGGGCTCATCCGGCGTACCGAACGGGTTCCCGCACTGGAGGTCTTCCGCGGCGGCCACATCGAGGTGCTCAGCGACCGGCCACAGCCCCGCCAGCTCGACGGCGATCTCATCGAAAGCGGCGACCGGCTGATCGTCGAGGTCATGCCGCAGGCGCTCTGGTTGTGCGTGCCCGAACCGGCCGACCACCCCGACCTCAGCGTCGACGCCGCTGCGGCCGCCGACCGCGCCGGCACGGCAGTCCCCGATCATCGAGAACGGCGGTGACGCCATGACGTCCTCACGCCCCGCATTCCTGTCACCTGTCGAGCGGTCTGAGCGCGCTTCGTTCGACGGCACCTGGTGGCCCGACTACTCGGGAGCAGGACTGGAGGCGGCTACCTGGGAGACCGAAGGCGGCGGTCTCGGCCAGCCACGCCTGCGAGTGGTCCGATGACGCCCCTCATGGCCCGCGTGCCCCGCCCGGTGACCCCTCGCATCGTCAACGAGGCCTTCTACCGGGCTGCCGTCGCGGCCAACCGGGCGCCGTCGGCGCACGACCGGCGACCATGGAGATGGCGCCTGAACCGCGGGGAACTGGAGTTGTTCGCCGCCCCCGCCCGGATGTCAGGCCTGCCCGACCCGGACGGCAGATTCACCATGATCGGCTGTGGCGCCGCCCTGCATCACGCCCGGGTGACTCTCGCGGCGCGCGGCTGGCGCGTGACGGCCTCCCGGATGCCCGACCCGGGTGTGCCGGGCCTGCTGGCGCGCCTGCACATCGACGGGCGCGCCCCGGTGAACCCGGCCACCGCCAACCTGGCCCGCTGCATCCGGGTGCGGTCCAGCAACGGGCGCCCGGTCACCGGAGACCCGATCGGACCGGACGTCCTGCGGGCCATCGGCACGGCGTTGGAGTCTCAGCACGTTCGCCTCGCGGTGCTGCGCCCGGATCAGCTCCTGGACCTCACTCTGACGACTGCCCACGTTCCGGAACCCGGTCCGGCTGAGGCCCGATGGCATGCCGAACTCGCGCTGTGGACCGGCGGTGACCGGATCGCCGGAACCACCGGGGGCTCACAGCCGCCCATCGCCCACGGCGATCACGACCGGGCGGCGACCTTCGCGGTCCTGCACGGGCCGGGTGATCGCGACATCGACTGGCTGCACGCCGGTGAGGCCCTCTCCACGGGCTCGCTCGTGGCCACCGGTCTCGGGGTGTCGGTGCTGTCGTTGAGCGCACCGATCGAGCACGCCGGCGCCCGGCAGTTCCTGCGCCGTGTGATGCCCGAGATCTTCGTCCCCTATCAGGTCATTCGACTGGGTCGATACCCGGCCGGACGGGAGTACCGTGGAGAAGTCGATCCACAACGCTCCGGACCCAGGCGTTCATCGTGCTGATTCAAGATCCGGGGCCCAGTCATGACATCCTCGATCCGCATCCCTTCACCCGCCACCGTCCATCCGCGCAACGCAGCTCGGCGGTCCTGATGAGCTACGCCGACGTCATCGATCTCATGCTGGAGCAGCACGACGAGATCCGCAGGCTGTGTGCCGGCGTCGAGCGCTCACGGGGTCCAGAACGAGAGCGGCGGTTCGCGGAGCTGGCTCACCTGGTCCACCTGCACGAGCGCAGCACGCGGACGGTCGTCCATCCGGCCACCCGCAACCTCACCGCCACCGGAGACATGGTCGGCGCGGCTCGTCTGCTGGAGGGCGCCGCCATCGAGCGATCCCTCACGGCACTGCACGACCTCGGCACCCGCCACCCGGGATTCGAAAGCGGATTCGCAGCCCTGTACCAGGCGATCCTGGAACACGCCACCCGTGAGGAACTGGACGAGTTCCCGATCCTGCGGGTCCGTGTGCCGGTCCAGCGATTGCACATGATGGCCGGTGAGCTGCACGACGTCCAAGTCATGGACGCCGCCTGATCCTACGGACTCCCGTGGGCCGCCGATCCCCCTCCACGGCGGCCCACAGGAGTCCTCTCATCGGGTAAAGCTCGGGAACTCGCCACTCATCTCCGGCCGGTACCCGGCCGGCCTCGCGCAGCGGAGCGCCGACGGCATACGGGTGCCGCCCCACCACGTCATGCGTCGGCAGAGCCCCGTCCGTACGGCGTGAATGATCTCGCTGTCGGCCGCTCGGGCCCGCGGAGTGACGGTTTCGATCATGGGCGAAGACTCCTTTGTGGCACCGACCGCCGTGCAGGGGAACCATGCGGTGTGAGCCGGTGATGAGGCCGCGGAGTCTGGACGGCCGTTCGCCACCGATTAGAGGACCGGTGGCAATGCCGACCCTATACCCCAGCCGCCGGTCGGGAAACCGGTTCGATCCGGCCTCGGCACCACCGGCGGACACGATGTGTGTCGCCGGCCGTACCCGTCAGCCGACGGACGGGGCGGTCACGGCGGCGCGCGCTTCGGCCATGGTGGCGTACAGCGGTAGGCGATGGGCGCCGATGCGCCGCAGCCGTACCTCCAGAAGCGTCGCCGCGGGCAGGCATAGGGCGAGGTGGACCGGCGCCCGAAGGACGTTGGCGACACGTCTTGCGGCCAGCCACAACGGCAGGCTTGCGGCGGCGTCGTCGTTCATGGCGTGCAGGTCGACGATGATGCCTGGCCGGTCGGCAAAACAGTCACGTAGAGCAACTGTCACTTCCGTACCCAGCCGGTGCGACCATGAGCCGTGCACCGCGATCTCGGCTATCCCGGCGGCGCCGACCGTCGTCAGCACCGCCTTGTGCGGTCCCCTCGGGCTGGGCGGGCGTGTTGACATGAGAAGACCCTTTCCGGACGTGGACTCGCAACCACATGCGGCAGACGCCGAGGAACGGGAGGTGACTAGCCGTAACTCCGGACGCCTTCTCACGGACGCCGATATGCGGCGTCGGGGCTGGCGGGACGAAAAGGAGGACACGACTACTCCCCACGGAAGGACGCATCGAGCGAATCCGGATGCGCTACCAGGGTCTGGGGTAGCAGGCGGTGGATGGACCACCGTTCACCATCTACAGTAGTGGCTTTTGTCCGGCATGTCGGTCACTCGAAAGCATTGCGCCGAACGGCCGACAGGCCGATGGGCGATAACCCCGTCTCGGCGCTCCCAGCGGGGACGACATAACGTCAGTGGTGCACTCGGAACTGGATTCGCTGCTCCAGATAGTCGATGTCATACAGGACGATGTAGTCGGTGCCGTCCGGGACGTCGCGGGCCAGGACAGTCTGGTGCCGGCCACACGCGGTGACCGGTTCGGTGTAGGTGAGACTGCCGTCGACCAGCGGGTAGAACCCGAGCAGGAAGGACTGGCAACGGTCGGCCGGGGCGGCCGGGTCACTGATGTGGGACACGCTGATGGTCCGGCAGCGGGAGTCCGGCACGGTGAGAACCTCGGAGCCGACGCGCCCGCCCTCGTAGAAGCCGGCCTCGGGTTGCACCGACTCGCATGCGCGGTGCCCGGGGGAGGCGGAGGCGGCTGTGGGAATCATGGCGGCGGCGAAGATCATGGCGGGTATGGCCGGTAGGTAGCTCAGGCGTCGCATGGTGAGGATCTCCATTCATCGTGTGGAGGTGCACCGGACCGGTGTGGCAGGCATGCACGTCGCCGTTGAACCGACAGTCGCCGTCGGGGCCGGGCCTAGCCCGGAATCACGACGGTGGGGCAGACCGCGTGCTGAACGCAGTGCTGACTGACCGAACCGAGCAGCATCCCGGCGAAGGCACCGTGGCCGCGGCTGCCGAGGACCATCAGTTCCGCCCCCTTGCCGGCATCCAGCAGGACCTGCACCGACGGGCCCTCCCGGACGTGGGTGGTGACAGCCACTGAGTTGTCGTATTCGCTCTGCACCAGCGCCACCGTCTCCACCAGGGCCTTCTCGGTGTACCGGATGATGTCGGCGTCGTCGATGCCGGTGGGTCGCCAACCGGCGGCGTAGAAGTACATGGGCGGTACCTGCCAGGCGGCGACGGCCTCGACGGATCCGCCGATCAGCTGGGCATAGGAGAACGCCCAACGCAGAGCTTCCTTAGAGCCGGCGGAGTTGTCGACACCGACGACGATGCGATGTTGCTGATCGACCATGACGAGCTCCTGTCGTTTGCGAACCCCACCACGCGTACCGGCGGGCCCGATGTTCACGGCGTTCGGACTGCGACCGAACGAAGGACTACGTGAGCCAGGTGTTGCGCCGTACGAGCGAGGTCGCCGCCCACCGGCGGCCGAGACCCCACGTGGTTCCGGCACCGAGTAGCGCCAGCAGGACGAGGACCGCGGCGTAGACGAGGTGGTCGTCCATGAACGGGTTGGTGGCCGGCGGTAGCACCGCAGTCCACATCAGCACGGTCAGCAGGCCCCCGGAAGCGGCGGCGATGCGCATCCCGATGCCGAGGATCAACGCCACGCCGATGCCCAGCAGGGCCGTCATGAACACCACGTCAACGACGGCATTGCCGGCCATCGAGTGGTAGACGCCGGCGAAGGGACCGGAGGCTGCTTTGCCGAGGAATCCGGCGGTGGGGCTGCCGCCGTCCAGCCAGGCGTTCGCGGCGGGGGTGCTCCGGCCGAGGCCGAACAACTTGTCGAGGAACGCCCACAGGAAGATCCAGCCCAGGGCTAGGCGGAGGCCGGCCAGCAGGTATCGCGTCGCGGGGGCGGCCGTCCCGATCGCGGACGGTACGCCGTCGGGGACGACCGCACTGCCGGAATAGTGCCTCGCACCGCGTTCCGGTCGTTCGGTGGTGGTCACGGGCGGCGAGGATTCGTGGTCGTTGGCGATGTCGACCATCGCACTCACATTCCTTCGGGTGTTCATGACGCGAGTTCCGCAGCGCGTCGAGCGCAGCCACGGATCGATCGGATGGCGGCGCCACCTGCTCAGGGCGGCAGCCGTGCTCCTGTACGGACTTCGAAGCCGTTCGAGACCATCGGCGACGGCACGAGGATCCTCGATCGGATGGGAGAGATCGACGGCGTCGGTGGGCTCAACAGCCACCGGGGGCCCGGGCGACAGATCGACCGTACGCGCATCACGCCGAGTCTGCGAGGCCGGCCGACGCCTGCTTCCGATCGGTGTCGACAGGCGTAGGGTGGAGGTGTCGCCCGGGACCCCGGTGGCTGGTATTCGGCCGCTGTGAGCGTCTCGGTGTCTCGTCGTCCGCCGCAGTGACCAGATGCGTTCGCACGCATGCTGTTCTCGGGCACGACTATCCGGCTACGGCCGAAGTCAGGATCTCCCCCATGTGGTACCTGTGGATCGCCCTCATCGTCCTGTTCGCCTTGGCGTTACTCGCCGTGAAGGTCGTCAAGCAATACGAGCAGGGAGTCCTGTTCCGGCTCGGCAAGGTCATCGCCGTCCGGCAAGCCGGCCTCACCGTGATCATCCCGTTCGTGGACGTCCTGAACCGGGTGAGCCTGCGGATCGTCACCATGCCGATCCAGTCGCAGGGCATCATCACCCGCGACAACGTCAGCGTCGACGTGTCCGCGGTCGCCTACTACCGGATCGTCGACGCGCAGAAGTCCGTCGTCGCGATCGAGAACGTCGGCGCGGCCATCAACCAGATCGCCCAGACCACCCTGCGCAAGGTCGTCGGCCAGCACACCCTCGACGAGACCCTCTCCGAGACCGACCGGATCAACATCGACATCAAGACGATCCTGGACGTCGCCACCGAGGACTGGGGCGTCGAAGTCACCCTGGTCGAACTCAAGGACATCCAACTGCCCGAGAGCAT
>DATMVU010000006.1:0-3530 GCA_035562875.1 Actinoplanes sp.
AGCGCCGCCGTCAGCATTGGGGCACCGCTCAGGACGAGCGCCTTCGACGCGTACTGATCCGCGCCGTCCCTCCCCGCTCCGGCCAGAACGACCGGGTCGGCCAGATGCCCGGCGGCCTGCCAGGACAGTGCGGCCATGATCACCACCCCGGCGACCGTCACCACGATCCCCACGCCGGGCGTGGTCCGCTCCCCCAGGAGCCCGTCATGCGTACGCGGCGACCGAAGGCGGCGCCACCGGGTGCCGGAGCCGGCCATCCGAATGGATGAATATGGCGGATGATCAGCCGTCCTGTCAGGACGCGCCTTCTAGTCCCGCACGAACGGTGCCACAATCGATGCGGGGAAATTGATGGTCTGAGTATATTTCGGTGAGGCATGTCTCGCGAATGGAATCGAAGTGACGGCTGACGACAACGATATCGGTCATACGGCCGGGCGCACGGTGACATTCGAGTCGCTCGGTCAAGGTGCGGTGATAAGTGGGTTCATCGTCCTCATTCTGGCGATTCTGCCGCTTCCGGTCCCGTGGCTCACCCTGGTCCTCTCCGTCGGGGCCTGCACCCTGGGCGCGTACGTGCTGAAACGCGGCGCAGCCTACGGCGGGATAACGGCGGCCTTCGGTCTGGTGGGGACAGTTCTCGCCGTTTTCGCCCTGCCGATCGCGGGCTTCTCCGTGGCCACCGCCCCCGAGCCACCCGACGAGGTCGTCACCACGCCGGCACCGGACTCCGAGAGCTACCCGGCGGAGGAGCCGGCACCCTCTCCGGAGAACTCGGTGGAACCGTCGGCGACACCGGACACCATTCGGCTGGACGTCGCCTCGGTGACCGCGACCTCGACGGCCGACAGCGCTCAGGACGCCGGTGGCAGCACTGTCACCTTCGATGCGGACAACGTCGCCGACAACGACCCCGAGACCGCCTGGCGGACCCCGGGCACCGGAATCGGGGAGTCGCTCACCTTCACCTTCAGCCGGCCGGTCCATCTGACGTCGGTGGGTGTCATCCCCGGGTACGCGAAACTCGATCCGACGTCGGGGGTGAACAGATTCACCGAGAACCGCAGGGTGGAGCAGGCCAGATTCGATTTCGGCGGCGGCATCGTCAACGACTATTCCTTCTCCGACAGCACGGAATCCCAGACCTACACGATCGAAATGATCACGGACTCCGTGACGGTCACCATCCTGGACTCCACGGACAAGACGAAACGCAATTACACAGCGCTCTCGGAAATCGCATTCTACGGCTGGGTGAACTGAGATGACCGTATATCCGAAGGAACCCCGCGGTGATGCGACCGACTCGACCCGCCTGTTGTGCGCCGCCGCCTACATCGACGAGGGATTTGCCGGCTCACTGATCGACGGCACGTTACGCAGCACCCGGCAGGCTGTCGCGCCGCACTTCGGTGTCGACATCGAGCCGGTGCTGCTGCACTGCCTGGCCGCCCAGCGGCGCCGCCGGGCCCGGGACTTCGCGCTGGGCGTGTTCCTGCTGCTGGCGATCGTGGCGGTCTGGTCCGGGATGACGCCGCTGTACGGCACGGTCGTACGGCTGCTGGTGCTGAGCTGGGCGGTGGTCCTCCTGCTGGAATGCCTCGACCGTTTCGAGATGCTGCCGACCTTCCAGCCGAACCGGTTCGACGCCGCGGCGGCGCCACCGGCGTCACCGGCCGAAGCGCTGACGGTGGCGGAGGTCAGCCGCCTGGCGCACGGCGACGTCACTGTCTACCGGGGGTTCGTGCCGTTCGCCGGAGCCGGCCTGCAGGGCGAGACCTGGTCCTTCGTGACCGACATCAGCCGCGGCATCATGGGACCGGACGGCCCGCGTACCCCCCGCACGTTCACGGTGGAGAGCCTGTACGCCGAGATCACCAAACAGGTCCGCGATCTGGGCATCCCGTCTCTGGAGGTCGAGGACCGGATCTTCCTCAACGGCGCCGACGCCGCCGCCGAGAGGTGGCTGTTCCCCGGCCGCTCCCGCCGTCCGGAGACGGACGCACCCGACGGGAAGGTCGAGGAGGTGATGCGATCCGGCGCCCAGCGGGTCCGCCACTACCTGACCATGCGGATCGTCGACTGGCGCGGCGAGATGGTGGTGTCCATGCATCTGCGGTTCGTCATCTCCGGCAACCACCTCTACACCGAGGCCTCCTACTGCCTGGTCCCGCCGTTGCGCGAGAGCTTCCGCAAAGTGGACGGCCTGTCCCCCGCACCGGACTGGAGATCCGCCGCCACCGTCATCGGCCGAAGCATCGTGAAGACCCTCCCCGCCCTGGCTCTGGCTCCGTTCCGGGTGATCACGGCGATGTTCTCGGGTCTCACCGACTCCGATGACGACGACCGGGATCCGCTCGTCGACCACGGCGCGAACCTGAGCGCCCGGGAACTCGCCATGTCCACCACGAAGTATCTGCACTACTTCCAGAAGGTCGACCACGACATGCACACCAAACTCATCGAGTTCCGCATGCTGGACGCGCTGAACGTCTTCCTGGAGGACCACGGGATCGACACGGAGCGGACCCGGCAGCAGCAGGTCAACATCATCAACAGCGGGGTGTTGATGACCGGTGGGGTCATCAACACCGAGACCATGGCGGTCGGCGCCCGCGCCAGGGCCAAGAAGCTGGTCCGCACGATGGCCGCCGCCGTCGACGGCAAGTGACTCACTCCGGAGGAAACATGACAGACAACCTGAGTTCCAACAGCGGGCTGATCATCACCGGCTCGGGCGCCGTGAACGCGGACGTTCTCGCGATCGGCGAGAAGGCCACGGCGGTCAAGACGGTGATCCAGCGTGACCTGGCCGGCGGCGACCGCGACGACCTGGCGGACCGTCTCACCGAACTGGTCGAGCAGCTCCAGAAGCACGCCGCCGAGATCCCGCAGAGCGGAGAACTGCTGACCGCCACCGAGACCGTCGCCCGGGAACTGGCCAAGAAGGAGCCGAGCAAGTTCACGGTGAAGACCCTGCTGACCGGGATCGCCACCGGAGCCGGCCCGGTGACCAGCGTGGTCGAGGCGGTGCAGGCGATCCAGGGTCTCCTCTGACCGCCCCGCACCACCTCGTCTCAGCTCTCCCTGCGCGGGCGAGTCGCATCAGGTCACTGTCGAGATCGACGTCGGCAGTCGTCCGTTGCGCCCGGGTCGCGTTGCCGCCGAAGGTGTGCTGGTACCCACCCCAGCCACCGTCGGCGATCGTCCGGCCCACCCCGCTGCCGATCAGGGCCACCAGCTCACCGGCGGCCCGGTCGACACGTTTCGCCAGGTCCGCCGCACCCCAGTCCTCGGGTGCGGCGAACAGCGACGTCGGCGCCGGCATCGCCCGCAGGAACGCGAACAACGGGCCGAGCGGGCTGCGTGATCCTCCAGGTCGGCGATCGCCGCGAAGACGTCCGGGCGAGCGGTCTCCAACCAGGCCATCAGCGGTTCGCCGGTGCGTTCCGCCGTCACGTCCTGACGGGCGCCGGCCGTGATCAGGGCCCGGATCAGCACGATGTCGCCCATGCCGTAGGCCGCCGTCA
>DATMVU010000007.1:0-5809 GCA_035562875.1 Actinoplanes sp.
ACCTAGTTGCGTTCGGTGATGCAGGAGGTGACCACCGCTTCCGACCAGGTGTCCGGCACCGCCCAGCGGGTCACCGCCACCGGCGGGGAGATGTCGGCCGCCGCCGACACCGCGGCCAGCCGGGCCGGATCGGTCAGCTCCTCGGCGGAGACCGTGTCGCACGTGGTGCAGACGGTGGCCGCCGGTGCCGAGGAGATGGGTGCGTCGATCAGCGAGATCTCGCACAACGCCCAGGAGGCCGCCCAGGCCGGGCGGGACGGGGTCGTCCTGACCTCGGCCGCCGCCGACGTGATCACCGAACTGCGGGCCTCCACCGCGAAGATCACCGACGTGGTGAAGCTGATCGCCACCATCGCCGAACAGACGAACCTGCTCGCCCTGAACGCCACCATCGAGGCGGCCCGGGCCGGCGAGACCGGCAAGGGCTTCGCGGTGGTCGCCGGCGAGGTCAAGGAACTCGCCCAGGAGACCGCCCGGGCCACCGAGGACGTCACCGCGCGGGTGGCCGCGATCAACGCCGACACCGCCCGCGCGGTCCAGGCCATCGACGCCATCAGCGAACGGATCGCCCAGGTCAACGACTACCAGACGGCCATCGCGGCGGCGGTCGAGGAGCAGGCCGCCACCACCGCCGAGATGGCCCGCAACATCTCCGAGGCGGCCGGTGGCAGCCGGGACATCGCCGACGGCATCGGCACGGTGAGCGGGGCGATGCAGAGCACCCGCGAGTCGGTGGCCTCCTCGCACCGGGCCGCCGACGAGCTGACCACGACCGCCCGGCGCCTCACCGAACTGGTCGGCCGCTTCACCGTCCGTTAGGTTCCGGCTGGCGGATCGGGTGGGCGCGAGGCGAGGTCCAGCCACACCCGATCCGCCACACGGAACCCGGCCGGGCGTAATCCGGTTCCGGGCCTCGGTACGCTGGTGTGGTGACTGTTCGCGTACGTTTCGCCCCTTCACCCACCGGCATGTTCCACGTGGGCGGCGCCCGCACGGCGCTGCAGAACTGGATCCACGCCCAGCAGCAGGGCGGGGTCTTCGTGCTCCGGATCGAGGACACCGACGCGGCCCGCAACAAGCCCGAGTGGACCGAGGGCATCATCGCGGCACTCGACTGGATCGGTATCGAACGCGGGACGTACGAGGGCCCGTACTACCAGTCGTCGTACGCCGCCGACCACACCGCCGCAGCGACCCGCCTGTACGGCGAGGGCAAGGCGTACTACTGCGACTGCACCCGGGACGACGTGGTGGCCCGGGCCGGTAACAAGCACTCCGGTTACGACGGCTTCTGCCGGGACCGGGGTCTCGAGGCCGGCGAGGGCCGCGCGCTGCGGTTCCGCACGCCGGACGAGGGCGAGACCGTGGTGGTCGACCTGGTCCGCGGCAAGCCCACCTTCGAGAACAAGCTGATCGAGGACTTCGTCATCGCCCGCTCCGACGGGTCTGCGGTGTTCCTGCTGGCCAACGTGGTCGACGACATGAGCATGGGCATCAACCACGTGTTCCGGGCCGAGGAGCACCTGCCCAACACCCCGAAGCAGCAGCTGCTGTGGGAGGCGCTGGGCCACACCCCGCCGGTGTGGGGGCACGTGCCGGTGATCGTGAACGAGAAGCGGCAGAAGCTGTCCAAGCGCCGCGACAAGGTCGCCCTGGAGGCGTACCGGGACGAGGGCTACCTCGCCGCCGCCATGCGCAACTACCTGATGCTGCTCGGCTGGGCGCCGTCCGGGGACCGGGAGATCGTCCCGTGGTCGGTGATCGAGGAGGAGTTCCGCCTCGGCGAGGTCAACCACGCCCCCGCCTTCTTCGACGTGAAGAAGCTGCGGGCGTTCAACGGGGAGTACATCCGCGCCCTGTCGGTGAACGAGTTCACCCAGGTGTGCGCGCCGTGGCTGACCGGCACCGACACCATCCCGGCTCCGCCGTGGGCGCCCGCGAGTTTCGACGCCGAGACCTTCGCCACCATCGCCCCGCTGGCCCAGACCCGGATCGCGGTGCTCTCCGAGATCGTGGAGAACGTCGACTTCCTCTTCCTGGACGAGCCGGCGCAGGACGAGGCCTCGTGGGCGAAAGCCATGAAGGAGGGCGCAGCGGACATCCTGGACGGCGCTGCCGCCGCTTTCGGGGCGCTGCCGGAGTGGACCGCGGACTCGCTGAAGGCCGCACTCGAGGCGGTCGGCGAGGCCCGAGGTCTCAAATTGGGTAAGACCCAGGCGCCGGTACGGGTCGCGGTGACCGGTCGGACGATCGGTCTCCCCCTGTTCGAGTCCGTCGAACTGCTCGGCCGGGACCGTACCCTGGCTCGTATCGCTGCCGCCCGAGCCAAGCTCTGACCTGCGATGACAACCTGATCATCGGATTCGACGGCCGGCCCGCCATAGCTGGCCGTCGAATCCGGTGATGCTCTCCGTCACCGGGGTGACCACCGCCCCCGCCGTTTGCGGAGGGTGGGTACTATTCGGCCGCTGATCATCGGCCGTTACGCCTCCACGGCCATCCCCCACATGGTTCTCATTCACCCCATCTCCAGATGCGGGCCGAGCCGTTTCGGGGAAGGCTGGAGGCATGGGTCGTTTGCACGGCTCCACCGCCGGGCAACGAGCAGCGCGTTGTACTGGTCCATGTCCATCCACGGGCGGGGGAGGTCGGATGGTGCGGGGGACGATCAGAAGGCTGGTGTCGGCCACGGCGGCTACTGCCGTGGCACTGGCGTTGTCGTTCGGGGCGGCTCCGGCCGCTCAGGCGGCACCGAAGGCGGCACCGAAACCGACAGCGGTCACGATAACCGGCGCTGACATCGCCGAACAGATCGTGGTCCAGCAGACGGATCAGCCGAAGCTTTTCCAGATGCTGCTCAATGAGGTCAACTGGCTCGCTTCGGCGTCGTCGACGGCGACGGCACCGAAGGAGGCCAAGCTCGGCCCGAAATACACGGTGACGATCCTGGTCAAGGACGCACCGAACGCGACGTACAACCTCTACCCGCTGGCTGCCGGCGGCCCGCGGGCACACCGCCCCGGCAAGCAGCCGGGCGGGAAGAAGCCGGAAGGCTGGTTCTACGGCCGGCTCTCCATGCCGGAGGCGCTGCGGCTCAGCGGCGCGCCTCTGGAGGAGGGCAAGCCCGATGTCGTGAGCAGCGGCATCGGCGGCGGAGTCGGGACCGATCTCGCGTCCGACGAGGTCAACCCGGTCACCGAGGTCTCCCAGGCCTTCGGTGAGTTCCGCCGGCTGTTCCTGCTCAACGGGGCCGTCCTGCTGGTCATCCTGACCGGGCTGGCCGGTATGGCGTTCCTCATCCGCCGGCGGATCTGACACCCTCCGGCTGTTCGGCGTTCCGCGAGGGCGCCGCCGTGTTCTCGACCAGGCGGACCAGATCCTCCAGGTCGGCGTCGAACTCGGCGGCGCCCTCCAGCGTCTCCGGGTTCGATCCGGGCAGCCCGCCGGTCACCTCACCGGTCGTGTAGCCGAGCAGGAACGCGCAGATCAGACGGGCCGTCCGGGGCACCTCGGCAGCGGGAACCCCGGCGTCGGCGAGGATGTTCTGCAGCGCACCGGCCAGCCAGGCCGCCGACGGTCCGGCCGCCGACCGGTTCAGCAGCAGCGGGAAAGCGCTGGGATGGGCGCGGGCCAGCGAGCGGACCGCCCGGCCGACAGCGCACAGGCGGAGCTTCCAGTCGATGTCCGCGGGATCACCGCCGACTGTGCTGCCCAGTTCCAGGTGCAGCAGGTCGACGAGGCCGTCGAGCAGGGCGTCCTTACCCCCGACGTACGGGTACAGCGCCATCGAGGTGAGCCCGACCCGCTCCGCGACGGCCCGCATCGACATCGCCGCCAGGCCACGTTCGTCCACCAGAGCCAGAGCCTGATCGAGGATCTGCCGTCGTTTGTCGTCCACCACCCCAACCTCACCGGTACGACCGGTCCGGCGTGGCGAAACGCGCCCGTAACCGCCGGGTACTCACCCGATCGGGGTCTACCGCACCGGGCTCAGCACCAGCGGCCGGGTGGGCGGCCGCGCCCGGCGGCACGCCGTCGTGGGCGGACCGCGCCGTGCAGGTGGGCTCCGGCCCAGCCGCGCAGGTCGGTCCGGCATCCCACTCGTGCCGGGCCGGGGTCGGCCTCCGGCTCCTCGTCGGCCGGCAACGCTGCCGGGTCGTCGACGGCGGGATCCTTGTCGGTACGCGCGAACGCGTCGTCCCGTTCCATCATCTCGCCTCCTCGATCCGTGCCCTCGGCACCGGGCTTCCGGCACCGCTTCCTCATCGGCACCGCGTCGCCCGGTGTGAGGTCCTCCTCCCGCTGAGCGCGAGGAGGGCCCGCCTCCGCCCGGACCGCCGTTCGACACCTTGCCAGGTCACCGACAGAAATCACGGGGAAGGCGCACCGCTACAGCGGGCAAATGTCATAAAAGCCCCTAAAACTCCGGCTGTCCCGGGCTTTCCGCACTGTCATCCGGATGCTGGACGGCTGCACGGGCGTGACACCCTGTGCCGGTGGCAGAAACCGACACCGGTCCGGCGGCCGGCGGGCGCCCGGACAGCCCGGCCAAACCGCTGCTCCCCGGGACCCTGCGCCGGATCGAACGACACGCAGGTGCCCTGGCCAGCTCGGCTGTGGGCCGGATGGACGAGACGCTGCCGTGGTTCCGGGCACTGCCCGCCGATCAGCGGTCCTGGGTGATGCTCGTCGCACAGGCCGGCGTCCGGTCCCTGGTCGAGTGGCTGCGCTCCGGCGGCACCGTCGCGGCCAGTACCGAGATCTCCGACGAGGTGTTCGCCGCCGCACCCCGGGCCCTGGCCCGGGTCATCACGCTCACCCACACCGTGCAGCTGATCAAGGTGACCATCGACGTCGCCGAGGCCGAGGTGCCCGGTTTCGCCGAGGAGGGTGAGCACGAGGCGCTGATCCAGGCGATCCTGCGGTTCTCCCGGGAGATCGCCTTCTCGGCCGCCCGGGTCTACGCGCGGGCCGCCGAGTCCCGGGGCGCCTGGGACGCCCGCCTGCAGGCGCTGCTGGTGGACGCCCTGCTGCGCGGCGACTCCTCGGACGTGCTGGCCAGCCGGGCCGCCGCGCTGGGCTGGGCGGACGCACCACCGGTCGCGGTCGTGGTGGGCCGTTCCCCCGGCGGCGACGTCGCGGTGGTGCTGCACGCGGTCTACCGGGCCGCCCGGCGGTCCCGGCTCGAGGTGATCGCCGGAGTGCACGGTGACCGCCTGGTCGTGGTGGTCGGCGGTGCCGTCGATCCGGTCGCCGCCGCGACGGCTCTCGGTTCCGCCTTCGGTGAGGGTCCGGTCGTGGTCGGCCCCGCGGTCCCCTCCCTGGACCAGGCCACCGAGTCGGCACGGGCCGCACTGGCCGGGTTCCGGGCGGCACAGGCCTGGCCCGGGGCTCCGTCCCCGGTGGCCGCCGACGATCTGCTGCCCGAACGGGTGCTCTCCGGCGACATGGACGCCCGGCGCAGACTCCGGCACGACGTCTTCGGCGCGCTGACCCGGGCCGGCAGCGGACTACTGGAGACGCTCGACGCCTTCTTCGCCTCGGGCGGTGTGCTGGAGAGCGCGGCGCGGGAACTCTACGTCCACCCGAACACCGTCCGTTACCGTCTGCGCCGGGTCGCCGAGGTCACCGCACTCTCCCCGCTGGACGGCCGGGACGCCTTCGCGTTACGGATGGCGCTGACAGTGGGGCGCCTCGACCCGGCGACGTGAGCGGGATCTCTCACCATCCGCCACACTGTCCGGCGGGACGAATCAGCACTGAACCACCCAACTTCCCCCCGGTTTTGTAGGAACCCTACAACCCTGGT
>DATMVU010000008.1:0-11397 GCA_035562875.1 Actinoplanes sp.
TGCGATTCGCGCCCGTCCTCGCGATTCGCGCCTGTGCTTGCGATTCGCGCCTGTGCTTGCGATTCGCGCCTGTGCTTGCGATTCGCGCCTGTGCTTGCGATTCGCGCCTGTGCTTGCGATTCGCGCCCGTCCTCGCAATCCGCGCCCGTCCTCGCAATCCATGCTCGTCCCCGCCGCTGACGCCCGTCCCGCCACCGGCACCTCGTCCCGGATCACGGACCTCGTGGCAGCCGATTGCCCAGCCGCTGAGCGCACAGTCGCCGACCGTGTGCTCCCGCAGACGTCCCGCGCCCCTTCTCTTGACCGCAGCCCACAGCGGGCGCAATCCCCAGGCTGGCTGACCATTCCGGGCCCCTTGTTGCCTAGATCTTGGTCAATCACCCACCGAATTCGGTGGCCGCTCGACCAAGATCGGTAGCCCCGTCCCGACCGCCCCGGATCTTGGTCAATCACCCACCGAATTCGGTGGCCGGCCCACCAAGATCCGAGCCCCGTGGCGTGGGCACAGAAGCGGCCGGCTGCCCGACTGCGGCGAAAGGGGCGCGGCAAAAGGGGCGCGGCGAAAGGGGCGCGGCGAAAAAGGTGCGGCGGGAGGTCGGTGGGCGGTGGGTAGTGGTGGCGGAGGGCGGTGACGGGTGGATGGGGTTAGGCGACGGGCAGGGATTCGCGGTAGGTGGCGGCGGCGGTGATCAGGTCGTCCAGGGAGTTGCGGGTGCGCTGTAGTTCGGCGATGTGTTCGGTGAGGCGGTCGCGTTCGCGGCGCATCCGGTCCAGGGCGGCGTCGGAGTTGTCGGCACTCGGAGACTCGACGCAGGGGAGTAGCTCGGCGATGGTGCGGCTGGAGATGCCGGCGTGGTACAGCATCTGGATGAACCTGATCCGCTCGGCCTGCTCGTCGGTGTACTGCCGCTGGCCGCTGGGGCTGCGCACGCTGGTGAGCAGGCCCTGCTCCTCGTAGTAGCGGATGGCGCGGACGCTGACTCCGGTCCGGGCTGCGAGATCCCCGATGCGCATGGTCAGGCCACCTGGGACAGTGTGCCGGCCAGCCAGATCTCGGCCAGTTCGGTGACCGGGATGCCGAGGACGTCGGCCAGGCAGACCACCGTGCCGAACGCGGGGGACGGCAGCCGGCCGCCTTCGATCTTGCGGAGGGTTTCGGGGGAGATGCCGGCGGCCAGGGCCACCTCGCTGAGGTTCCGAGCGCCTCGTGCGGCCCGGAGCGCGGCGCCGAGGCGCTGGCCGGCGGCGATCTGTTCGGGGGTGAGCGGAGGGCGAACCATGTGTGCAGGATAGCCGGGTCCCGCTGGGTGGTATAACTATACCGGTCTGGAGAGGAAGGAACCGGCGTGATTGAGCTGAAGTCCCCGGAGGAGATCGGGCGGATGGCCGTGACCGGCCATTTCGTCGGCGAGCTGCTCGCTGAACTGCAGGGGGTCGCCGACGTCGGCGTCAACCTGATGGACCTGGAACATTACGCCCGCCGGCGCATCAAGGAGCGCGGAGCCGAGTCCTGCTACTGGGACTACGCGCCCTCGTTCGGCCGGGGGCCGTTCCGCAACGTGCTCTGCCTGTCGGTGAACGACGCCGTCCTGCACGGTCTGCCGCACTCCTACGTGCTGCGCGACGGTGACCTGCTCAGCGTCGACATGGCGGTCGGTATCGACGGGTGGGTCGCCGACTCGGCGTTCTCCGTGGTCGTCGGTACCCCGGACCCCGCCGATCTGCTGCTCATCGAGTGCACCGAGGTCGCGCTCAAGGCCGGCATCGCGGCGGCCACCGTCGGCCACAAGATCGGTGACATCTCGGCGGCGATCGGGGACGTGGCCCGCAGCTACGGGTACGGCATCAGCGGCGAGTTCGGTGGTCACGGCCTGGGCCGGACCATGCACGAGGCGCCGCACATCGCCAACGACGGCCGGCCGAACCGGGGCATGAGGCTGGAGGCGGGCCTGACCATCGCCATCGAGCCGTGGTTCTGCGCCACCACCGACAAGATCAAGTTCGACAGGGACGGCTGGACGATCCGCTCGGCCGACGGCTGCCGGACCGCCCATTCCGAGCACACCATCGCGATCACCGAGTCCGGCCCGCAGGTGCTGACCTACCGTCCCGGTCAGGGAGCCACCCCCGCTGCCGGGAACCCGGCCGAACCCGCGGCAAGGTAGGGCGTCAACGATCGTCGCCGGCGCCGCCGAGGACTCCGCGCCGCTGGCGGTCGGCCAGCTTCGCCACGTTGGCGGCGGCGACGTCGGCCAGCGTCAGATCGAAGTGATCGGCCAGGACGGCGACGTACCAGAGGATGTCCCCGAGTTCCTTCGCCAGGTCCTCGGTGTCCCACCGAGTGAAGTCGCTGCCCTGGTCCCGCACGACCTTCTTGGCCTTCTCGGCGACCTCACCGGTCTCCCCGACCAGGCCGAGCAGCAGATGGAACACCTCGTTGTGCTTGTCCCGGGGCGCGGCGGTCCGCAGTGCCGCCCGCTGGTACTGGTTCATGTCCACTACGGAAGTAGTACCAGGCGAGCTGGACGACGAGGGTATCGGTCAGGGCGGTGACGAAGGCACCGGCGATCCCGGACCGGGGCGGCAGTACCGCGACCGGGAAGCAGAACGCGGCTGAGCCGGGCAGGTCCCACCACGGGGCCGGTACCCGTACCGCAGCAAGGGGTTGATCGTCGATCTCGGTGATCAGCCGGTGCGCCGCGGGAGCGGAGCCGGGACCAGCTTCAATAACAGCGTCACCGGGGGCAGCCCGGTGGTCCCGGTGCGATCATCAGAGCATGAGCGAGTTGCGCCAGTTTCTCCGTTGTCTGCCGGTGTTCGCGGGGGAGATGCCGATCTTCGACCCGCTGACCGCGCCGGACCGGCCGGAGGAGCTGTTCGTGGAGTGGCTGACCGAGGCGGTGGCGGCGCGGGTGCGGGAGCCGCACGCGATGACGGTGTCCACGCTCGGGGTCGACGACATCCCGGACGCCCGGGTGATGCTGCTGAAGAACGTGGATGCCGACGGGTGGCAGTTCGCCGGTCACCAGGGCAGCCCGAAGGGCCGGCAGTTGGAGGCGCTGTCCGCGGCGGCGCTGACGTTCCTCTGGCGTGAGCAGGGGCGGCAGATCCGGGTGCGCGGGCGGGTGGTGACGGCCGCGCCGGAGGACTGTGCCGCCGATTTCCTGGCCCGGTCGACGGCCGGGCGGTCCGAGACGCTCTCCGGGCGGCAGTCGCAGACCCTGCACGACCGGCGTCAGCTGGGGATCGCGGCGGAGGAGGCGGCCGAGCGGTTCGCGGTGGAGCCGGATCTGGTGGTCGACGAGTGGACCCTGTACACCGTACGGGCGCAGCAGGTCGAGTTCTGGCAGGCCGACAAGGACCGTCGGCACATCCGGTTGCAGTATCTGCGTGACGGTGAGTCGTGGCAGCGTCACGAGCTGTGGCCCTGATTCGGTTACGGCTGGTTTAACAGTGGAATCGCCTGCCGGATAGCCTATAAAGCCGCTGGGATATGTGGTTTGCTTGTGCTGATCCCGGCCCCAAGGAGTGTGCGATGCCGACCTGCTGTACCAAGCGGCCACTGAGCCGGGAGGCGCTGCGATGACCAGCACCGTCGTCCGTGATTCGGTCGCCGCCGCCCGATCCGGCAGTGAGGCCGGAACCGTCGCGATCGTCGGAGGCGGCGCCGGAGCGGTGCTCGCCGCCGGCGCGATCCTGCGAAATTCCGCATGGCGGACAGTCCTGATCTCCCCGGAGAACCAGCCCGGTCGTGGTGTCGCCTACGGCCCCGCCGAGGAATGGCACCTGCTCAACTCCCGCGCGGCAGCGATGAGCGCCGATCCCGCGGATCCGCAGCACCTGCTGCGATGGTGCCGCGAACGCGGCATCCCGGCCGAGGCGGCGAGCTTCCTGCCCCGGCCGGTCTACGGCGACTACCTCGCCGACCGGTTCACCGCCGCGGCCGGCTCACGGTTGTCCCATCACCGGGCCACGGCTTTGGGCGTACGGCCGGACGGCCTCGGCTTCGTCGTCACCGATGACACCGGCTCGGAGATCCGCGCCGACCACCTGGTGCTGGCCCTCGGCAACCCGCCCCCGTGCGTGCCGTCCGCGGTCAGCGCCGAAGCCCGCAACGACGTCGCGTTCGTGGCCGACCCGTGGGCGCCCGGCGCGCTCGACGCGGTGCCCGCCGACGAACCGGTCCTGCTGCTCGGCACCGGCCTGACCGCTGTCGACGTCGCGCTGACACTGACCCGGGACTCCCGGGTCGTACCGGTCGAAGCCCTGTCCCGCCGTGGTCTCCTGCCGCAGGCCCACCCGCAGGTCCCCGCGCCCGCCGCCGATCTCGACGTCGCCGGATCGTCGACCCTGGCGCCGCTGATCCGCCGGTTGCGGCAGGCGGTCGCCGACGGCGCGCACTGGAGCGCGGTCATCGATCAGGTACGCCACCAGGCCGACCGCCTCTGGAACGGTCTCGACCCGGCGGCGCAGGAACGCTTCCTGCGGCACGCCCAACGCTACTGGGAGGTCCACCGGCACCGGATGGCCCCGCCGGTCGCCGCCCGGATCACCCGCCTGCGCGAGACCGGCGTCTTCCAGGCCCGCGCCGGCCGGCTGCTGTCGATCGAACCCGACCCGCGCGGTGGCCTGCTCGTGCACGTCGAGGGCGAGGAACCCCAGCGGTACGGCGCTGTCGTCACCTGTACCGGCCCCGGCCCGCTGCCCTGCTCAGCCGGCCCGCTGCTGGCCGGGCTGCTGGCGGACGGCCTGCTCAGCACCGGTCCGCACGGGCTCGGTATCGACACCGACGAGAACGGCCGGGCCGCCTCCGGGCTGTGGCTGGTCGGCCCGCTGCGCAAGGGCCGGTTGTGGGAGTCGACGGCGATCCCGGAGATCCGCTCGCAGGCGGAACGACTGGCCGCCGCCCTGCCGCAGCCGGTTCAACGTCACCTGCGGGCCGCCACCGCGTAGAAGCGGGACGGTCCGTCCTCGTACCGCAGCAGCTCCCAGCCGGTCTCCGCGGTGTCCACCCGGAGCACCGGCTCGGCGAGCGGCTCGTCCGGCAGCAACTCCCGGCCGTGCCGGGCGGCGAGCGCGGCCCGGCCGGACGGGTGGAACAACACCAGCCGGCCACCGGCCCGGGTGATCCGGGCCATCTCCCGCAGTCCGGTCGCCGGGCTCGGCAGGTGGTTCAGCAGCCCGGCCGCGAAGATCGCGTCCACGCTCCGGTCCGGGAGTGGCAGGTGCCGGACGTCGGCGAGCAGTAGCAGAGCCTCGCATTCGCGAGCCCGTGCCGACGCCTCGGCCAGCATCTGTGGTGTGTGATCGGCGCCGAGCACCGTGCCGTCCGGCCCGACCGCCGCCCGCAGGCCCGGTAGTGCCCGTCCGGTGCCGCAGCCCACGTCGATCGCCGTCCCGCCGGGGCGCAGGCCGGACTCGGCGACCGCTGCGGCGTACGCAGGAAGATCTGATCCGAATTTGACGTCCCAGGTCGCGGCGCGGGTGGCGAAGAACGCCGGGGACTCGGTGCGATACCAGTGGTCATCCGGCATCAGGTCCGGATCGATGTGCCGGATCACCGGCCACTCCGGGTCGTGCAGGTCCATCAGCACGTGTGCGTCGCCGTCCCGGTGGCCACGGCCGGTCCGGACCCGGACCGACAGGTCCCAGCGGCCGGACGGCAGCCGGTCTCGCCAGGCCGCGCCGTCGGCGACCACCACCGCCCCGGCCGACAGGCCGGGCCAGTCGTCGTCGACACACGTGCCGGTCGTCAGCCGGACACAGGGCTGGCCCTGATCCCGGAACCGATCGGCGAGGCGGTCCGCGACCAGCGCGGATCCGTCGATCAGAACCAATCTTCCGCGGTACGGCAGGGCGCTCGCGAGATGATCGAGCACGGTAGACCAGCGATCCATGTACTCATGATGCATGTGCGGCGATTATCCGGACACCCCGCTCGTACTTGCGGGACATCGATGCCGTTTACACTCGCACCTGCGGAACCGATAGAGTTCGCCGAGTGACGGTGTTCCGAATCGGTGAGGCAGCGGATCTGCTGGGCGTCAGTGCGGACACGGTGCGCCGCTGGATCGATGCGGGTCGTCTCCCGGCCGGTCGTGACGAGGGCGGTCACCGGGTGATCGACGGGCCCGAGCTGGCGGCGTTCGTGCGGGCCCAGGGTGACGGCCCGGACGACCGGGCCGACGAGTCGTCGGCGCGCAACCGGCTGCGGGGCATCGTCACCGCGGTCGTCAAGGACACCGTGATGGCCCAGGTGGACATCCAGTGCGGGCCGTTCCGGGTGGTTTCGCTGATGAGCCGGGAAGCCGTCGACGAGCTGGGCCTCGAGGTCGGCTCGGTCGCCGTGGCAGTGATCAAGTCGACCACCGTCGTGGTGGAGCGAGCTTCTAACAAGGGGAGATCAAGTTGAGAACTCGCGTTCTCGTGGCCACCGGGGTTGCGGCGCTTCTCGCGCTGACCGGGTGCGGTTCCACGGATGAACCGGCTTCTTCTGGCAATGCCGACAAATCGGTCGGTGCGGTGACCGTTTTTGCCGCCGCCTCGCTCACCGAGTCGTTCACCACCATCGGCAAGAGCTTCGAGAGTGCCAACCCCGGCACCACTGTCACCTTCAACTTCGCCGGCAGCTCCGCCCTGGCCACCCAGATCAACGAGGGCGCACCGGCTGACGTGTTCGCCTCGGCCTCCCCGAAGAACCTGACAGTGCTCACCGACGCCGGCAACGTCTCCGGCACCCCCACCACGTTCGTCAAGAACCAGCTGGTCATCGCGGTCGTCAAGGGCAACCCGAAGGGCGTCGCCGCCCTCACCGACCTGACCGGGGCGGACCTCAAGGTGGCCATCTGCGCCGAGGCCGTGCCCTGTGGTGCCGCCGCGAAGACCGCCCTGGAGGCGTCCGCGGTCAAGGTCACCCCGGTCACCCTGGAACAGGACGTGAAAGCGGCACTGTCCAAGGTGAAGCTCGGTGAGGTCGACGCCGCACTGGTCTACCGCACCGACGCCAAGGCGTCCGCGGCCGACGTGGACGCGGTCGAGTTCCCCGAGTCGGCGAAGGCGATCAACGACTACCCGATCGCTGTGCTGAAGAACGCGAAGAACGCGGCGGGCGCGCAGAAGTTCATCGACTACGTGCTCTCCGACGACGGGATCAAGGTCCTCACCGAAGCGGGATTCCAGGCTCCCTGACCATGAAGACGGCTCGTGTACCGATACCCCTGCTGATCCCCGCGATTCTGGGTCTGATCTTCCTGATCCTGCCCCTGGCCGGGCTGCTGGTACGCACGCCGTGGTCGACCCTCCTCGACCGTCTGGCCGAGCCCGGGGTCGCCGAAGCCCTCCGGCTGTCGCTGGTCACCTCGACACTCGCCACCGTGGTGTGCCTGATCCTCGGGGTGCCGCTGGCCTGGCTGATGGCCCGGGTCGAATTCCCGGGCCGTCGGCTGGTCCGCGCCCTGATCACCGTGCCGCTGGTGCTGCCCCCGGTGGTCGGCGGCATCGCCCTGCTGCTGGCCCTCGGCCGCCGGGGCCTGGTCGGGCAGTGGCTCGACACCACCTTCGGGATCACCCTGCCGTTCACCACCGCCGGAGTGGTGATCGCCGAAGCCTTCGTGGCCCTGCCGTTCCTGGTCATCGCCGTCGAAGGCGCGTTACGCGGATCCGACAGCCGTTTCGAGGAAGCCGCCGCCACCCTCGGCTCCACCCGATGGACCACCTTCACCCACGTGACATTGCCGCTCGTCGCTCCCGGAATCGCGGCCGGCGCGGTGCTGTGCTGGGCGCGGGCCCTCGGCGAGTTCGGCGCCACCATCACCTTCGCCGGAAACTATCCCGGCATCACCCAGACCATGCCGCTCGCCGTTTACCAGACGATGGAGAGCGGCGATCTGGAAGGAGCGGTAGTGCTCAGCCTGATTCTGCTCGTCGTCTCGGTCGCCATTCTGGCCGGCCTCCGCGACCGTTGGCTGACCGCCCCGTGAAACCCCTTCTCGATGCCCGGCTGGTCGCCCGCCGCGGCGCATTCACCCTGGACATCGCACTGACGATCGCGCCCGGCGAGACGGTCGCCCTTCTCGGCCCCAACGGCGCGGGCAAGACCACGGCATTGCGTACGCTGGCCGGGCTCACTCCGATGACCGGTGGCCACCTACGCCTCGATTCCCGCGACCTGGCCGACGCGCCTCCGGAACTGCGCCCGATCGGCGTCGTCTTCCAGGACTATCTGTTGTTCCCGCACCTGAACGCCCGGGACAATGTGGCCTTCGGCCCCCGCCGGCAAGGAGCGGACCGGAGATCAGCGCGCGCTCTGGCCGACAGTTGGCTGAAACGGGTGGGCATGGCCGAGTACGGCGCCCGCAAACCGCGCCAGTTGTCCGGCGGTCAGGCCCAGCGGGTCGCCCTGGCCCGGGCCTTGGCCGTCCACCCGCAGCTTCTGCTCCTCGACGAGCCGCTCGCCGCCCTGGACGCCCGCACCCGTCTGGAGACCCGCGGTGAGCTGCGCCGGCACCTGTCCGACCACACCGGTGCGACACTGCTCGTCACCCACGACCCGCTGGACGCCCTGGTGCTCGCCGACCGTCTGGTGATCGTCGAGCAGGGCCGGGTCGTCCAGGAGGGCGACGCCGCCACCATCACGGCCCGCCCCCGTACCGACTACGTGGCCCGCCTCGTCGGCCTGAACCTGTACCGCGGCACCGGCGCCGGCCACACCGTGACGGTCGCCGACGGATTCACGCTGACCAGCACGGACACGGTCGAGGGCGAAGCTTTCGTGGCCTTCCCGCCGTCCGCTGTGGCACTGCACCCCGAGCAGCCGTCCGGCAGCCCCCGCAACACCTGGCGGGCCGTCCTGGCCGACGTCCAACACCACGGCGACAACTTGCGGGTACGCCTGGACGGGCCGATCTCCGTAGCCGCCGACATCACCCCGGCCGCCGCTGCCCAGCTCGACCTCTCGCCGGGCCGTTCCCTCTGGGTGGCGGTGAAAGCCACCGAGACCAGGGCCTACCCCGCCGAGTGATCGTCCTCTCCGGGCATCCGGTGCCAGGGGACGGGCCGGGTGATGCGGTGCCGCCACCAGCCGTTGTGCCGGCGTCGCTCGGCCAGCTCGTCCCGGTCGGCCAGGGCCCGGCCGCTGTCGTCCACGGTGGCCTCGATGAACCGGCGGTCCAGTGTCGCGAGGACCTCGTCGAACGCGGCACGTGACGATTCCGGAATCAGCTCGGCGATCTCGGCCAGTCTGTCGCGGCATTCGAGACCCAGACGGTAGTAGAGCGGCGGATACCAGCCCTTCGGCGGCCATCCCGCTTCCATTCGGGCGATCATGCTCTCCCACCCCCAGAAGCTGCCGGTGGCTCCCCGGCCCTTCTCCACCTCCGTCACCACGTCCCGGAGCGGGTCGGTGAGCGGCGTGGGCATGCGGAGGTTGTGAATGATCTCGTAGACCCCGTCGATCGGCAGGCCGGGGATTCCGGCGACCGGCTCCTCCACGGCAAGGATCCGGGAGATCGGCCGGCCGTCCTCATCGTCATCGTCGTCGTTGATCCGGGCCATGGTCCGGTGCCCGTCCGGCCCGACCAGCCAGAAACAGTCCGGCACATAGCTGATGCCGTCCAACCACTCGTAGGCGACGGCACAGCCGAGCCGTTCGGCGAGAGCGGCGGCGAGAACGTCCTTGGCGGGTTTCGGCCCGAACGCCTTACCGAAAAAGACATCCAGGGCCTGCTTGAGATCACCGGCGATGCGTTCCACCGTGCAGAGCACCGGCGCGTCCCAGTTCCGCTCCATCACCGCACCGTCGTGAACGTCGACCGATTCCGTGGAGACAGCGAGCGCGTCCGCGAACGCGGCGGTCAGCCGCCCGTGATCCGGGTCCCCGTGCAACCAGAGAAGACACATCGCCATCAACCTCGGCGCGCTTCGGCGATGACCGAACGGAGCATGTCGGCGATCTCCCGCAGAACCACCGCCGCACCCCGATCGGTCTGATCGTGATCGATCCCCATATTGGCATCACCTTCGACCAGTCCGAGCAGTGTGCCGGGCAACTGAGGCTCGGCGAGAACAGTCTCCAGCGCTTCGAGATCCATCTCCAGGAAGTAGACGCTCTGCGGTGTGCTCGGCTGGAGACTCCGCCTGACCTCGTCGAAATCGAGAGCGTCAGCAACGTGGATGTGGAGCATCCGGCGGACCCTCTGCAGGGAGGGCATCGTATAAAGCTCCTCGAACCTCTCGCGAAGCGGCTTCGGCAACCTGTCCAGATCCCATTCGTCAGGATTCATCGGCCTTCTCCGGTGGTGTTCGTCGTCATATCACTCGCCGTGGGCGGCCCTGGATCTTTGCGATCAGGCCGTCGTCCATCACCATCACGACCAGGCCGGTCACCGGGGAGACGATGGTGACGTGGCCGTCCAGGAAGTAGGAGCCGACCCGGTCACCGAAATCCTTCACGAAGACCCGAAGCTGGGACGCGTCGACGAAGAACGGGCCCGGCTTGCCGAGATCGGTGTAGTAGCTGGGGTCGTTCACGACGATCAGCGGGCCGGTCATGTCGGTGCAGCGGCTCAGCAGATCGTCCTCGATGTCGTCCATGTCGCGGACCTCGAGGTCGAACGGCTGCCAGTCGGCCCGGGAATGCCCGACGACCCGGTCCGGCCCGAACCCGGTCGACCCGGGCAGAACCCTGGCCAGAATCGTCAAGGCGTAATCCCAGTTCGGGTGACGGTGCTGTTGCTCGTACCGCAATGGTCAGTCCTTAGCTCGTCGGCCCGTGCTTCTCGGCCCGTGCTTTTCGGCCCGTGCTTTTCGGCCCTTGCTTTTCGGCATGGTGAGCCAGGGGAGCGGTTCGGTGATGCGGCGCCACCACCAGCGGTCCGGGATCGAGCCGACTCGTGACGTGAGTGCCTGTCCGCCATCGTCCACGGTGGCCTCGGTGAAACGGCGATCCAGGGTCGCCAGTGCTTCGTCGAAATCGGCGCGAATCGGAGCCGGGATTTCGTCGGCGAGCGTGACGAGGTCATCCCGGTATTCGAGCCTGGCCCGGTATTCCTCGGGCGGATACCAGCCGTCGGGTGGCCAACCTCGTTCCAGCCGGGTCACCAGGATCTCCCAGGCGCCGAGTGTGTTCGCCGCCGCACGGCCGCCCGGAACGGTCTTCAAGACCTCATCAAAACCGTCGGAGAGCGGCGTGGGCATCCGGTAGTCGTTGATGATTCCCGGAATCGCCGCGATCGGCAGCCCGGGAGCCCCGGCGACCGGATGCTCGACGGCATCGATGCGGTAGAAGGGAGGCTCGTCGTCCTCGCGGTCGTGCTCGCGACATGTGCCCTGAGCATGGACCGCGCCTTCTCGATGTCCGGGCGGGCCGACACTTCCGTGGTGTGCGACCGAAACGGTTCC
>DATMVU010000009.1:0-8895 GCA_035562875.1 Actinoplanes sp.
GTTATTGATCTCGCACTAATATGAAGATCGCCTTATAAATCCTCGTGCACACCTTACGAAAACGCGAAATGCCGGCACCTCATTGGGCCGGCATTCGCGTTTTGAGTTGTTGCCGCGGGTCAGCGGGTCAGGCGGCGACGGCTACCGACACCGGCGACCAGGGCGACACCGATGGCGGCCAGCACGACCTGGAACGCGAACTCGATCCAGTCGAAACCAGCGGTGTCGGCGACACCGGCGGCGCGGGCGATGACCGTGCCCAGCAGCGCGGCGACAACACCGACGACCAGGGTCAGCCACAGCGGGATGTTCTGCTTGCCGGGCACCACAAGACGACCGAGAGCGCCGATGATCAGACCGACGATAAGGGCGACGATGATGCCGGTGAGCGTGAACTCCATGGGGTCCTCCTCGGGGGGTGGAGCTTATTGGTTGCGTCCGTCGAGACCCTGATTTCCCGACCCCCCGAAGAATCAAACAACCCTATTTTTTGGTCGTCCCCTTGGTGTCACCCGCGTCGGAAGTGGACAGCGCCGCGATGAAGGCCTCCTGCGGCACCTCCACCCGGCCGACCATCTTCATCCGCTTCTTGCCTTCCTTCTGCTTCTCCAGCAGCTTCCGCTTCCGGCTGATGTCACCGCCGTAGCACTTCGCGAGCACGTCCTTGCGGATGGCGCGGATCGTCTCGCGGGCGATGATCCGGGAGCCGATGGCCGCCTGGATCGGCACCTCGAACTGCTGCCGCGGGATCAGTTTCTGCAGCTTGGCAGCGATCGTGGTGCCGTAGGCGTACGCCTTGTCCTTGTGCACGATGGCGCTGAACGCGTCCACCGGCTCCCCGTGCAACAGGATGTCGACCTTCACCAGGTCGGCCACCTGCTCGCCGGAGGGCTCGTAGTCGAGCGAGGCGTAACCCTTGGTCTTGCTCTTCAACTGGTCGAAGAAGTCGAAGATGATCTCCGCGAGGGGGAGCGTGTAGCGCAACTCCACCCGTTCGGAGGACAGGTACTCCATGCCGAGCAGGCTGCCCCGGCGGCTCTGGCACAGCTCCATGACGGCGCCGACGTACTCGTTCGGGACGAGGACCGTCGCTCGTACCACCGGCTCGTGGATCTCGGCGATCTTCCCCTCCGGGAACTCGCTCGGGTTGGTGACGATCGAGTCCTTACCGTCCTCGGTGAACACCTGGTAGACCACGTTCGGCGCGGTGGAGATCAGGTCGAGGTTGAACTCGCGCTCCAGCCGCTCGCCGATGATCTCCAGGTGGAGCAGGCCGAGATAGCCGACCCGGAACCCGAAACCGAGCGCCGCCGACGTCTCCGGCTCGTAGGTGAGCGCGGCGTCGTTCAGCTTCAGCTTGTCGAGGGCGTCACGCAGCGCCGGGTAGTCCGAGCCGTCGATCGGGTAGAGACCCGAGTAGACCATCGGCCGCGGGTCCTTGTAGCCGCCGAGAGCCTCCTGGGCCGGCCGGTGGTGCCCGGTGATGGTGTCACCGACCTTCGACTGGCGGACGTCCTTCACACCGGTGATCAGGTAACCGACCTCGCCCACACCGAGCGCTGTCGCCTTCTCCATCTCCGGCGAGACGACACCGATCTCCAGCAGCTCGTGCACCGCGCCGGTGGACATCATCTTGATCTTGTCGCGGGCGCTGATCCGGCCGTCGACCACCCGGACGTAGGTGACCACGCCGCGGTACACGTCGTACACCGAGTCGAAGATCATCGCGCGGGCCGGAGCGTCCGCATCACCGACCGGCGCCACGAACTGCCGGACGATCTCGTCCAGCAGATGATCCACGCCGACACCGGTCTTGCCGGACACCCGCAGCACGTCCGACGGCTCACAGCCGATCAGCTTCGCGAGCTCCTCGGCATACTTCTCCGGCTGCGCCGCCGGCAGGTCGATCTTGTTGAGCACCGGGATGATGCGGAGGTCGTTCTCCATCGCCAGGTACAGGTTCGCGAGCGTCTGCGCCTCGATACCCTGCGCGGCGTCGACGAGCAGCACGGCACCCTCACAGGCGGCCAGGCTGCGAGACACCTCGTAGGTGAAGTCGACGTGCCCCGGAGTGTCGATCATGTTGAGGACGGCGGTCTCGCCCTGCTTACCGCCCTCCCGAACCGTCCACGGCATCCGCACGGCCTGCGACTTGATGGTGATGCCGCGCTCGCGTTCGATGTCCATCCGGTCGAGGTACTGCGCACGCATCTGGCGCGGGTCGACCACCCCGGTGATCTGCAACATCCGGTCGGCCAGCGTCGACTTGCCGTGGTCGATGTGCGCGATGATGCAGAAGTTGCGGATGCGGCTGGGATCGGTCGATCCGATCACGTTCACGCCGGGGTCGAGCGGTCCAGGCACGGTCTTCCGTTCTTCTCGGGCTGGTCTAACGCGGTCTGCCCCGGCACGCCGGACTCCGCCGCCGTTCACCGGCCGCTTCGCCCGGCCGTCCGGGTTGCTCCGCACTCAGCCGCCCCCGTGGGACCGGCTTCGTTCGATGCGCCCCGTCGGGCTGCTGGGTGACACCGGCACCGGGCCGGCGTCCCCTATCGTCCCACGCCCGTGAGCGTAGCTCCGATCACACCCGTTCGAGCGCCCCGTGCGACCCCGGCGGCAGCTCCACCACAACCGGATCCCCAGGACGAACAGTCCCACCCCACAACACCACACCCATCACCCCGGCCTTGCGTACGGCGCCCCGCCCCGATCCCGCCGTGCCGCCACATCGGCACCCGGCACCCGGCACCCGGCACCCGGCACCCGGCACCCGCGATCTTGGTCGATCAACCACCGCATAAGGTGACGGAACAACCAAAATCACAAAATTAAGGGCAGCCCTTCGAGGCACTGCGCCTGCGGGAGTGGTCAACTCCTCGAGGAGCCGGGCCCGCCGCAATCGACAGCCAAGAGAAAGCTCCCCGGCGCCTGAGCGTCGTCACGAAGACCTCGGCCCGTCGCCGGACCGGGGCCGATCACATCGGCGGTTCCAGGAACAACGCGGACAGCTTGGGCAGGCGCCGGCGCATCTCGTCCTCGTTGTCGAAGTCCCACAGCTGGGCCACCTCCGGCCGGGTGCGTGGTCGCTCGCCGGACGGCAGCGCCGAACCGGTGGCCTGCTCATAGGCGCGCTCCGCGATACCGAGCACCTCCTCGGCCTCGAAGACCGCGCCGGTGTCGGCGGCCTCCTTGATCACGGCCACGTTGGCGAGCACGTCGGGTCGCTGCACGGCAGCCGCCACCGCCTTGCGCCCGTGCGCGATCAACCAGCCCCGGAACGCGTCGAACCCGGCTTCGTCGGCCCCGCTGTTGATCAGATAGGCGGCGGCCCAGAGATCCTCAGTGCCGGAGGCGACGAGCACCTTCTCCAGGTGACGGCCCCAGGCGACGATCTCCTCGGGATCCCCGGCGGCCAGCTCGGCCACGGCACGCTCGGCCACCTCACCGGGCGAGGCCGGCCGGTCAGCGGTGGCACGGTCGATGACCGCCCAGAAATCGTCGGTTCGCATACCCAGATCCTGCCAGTGGGGTACGACATTTCCGCGGGCGGCAGGATGGGGACATGCGGCCGATCACCTTGCCCGACGTTTCGTATGACGCGACCGCCGTACGACCCGGTTGGTCCGACCTGCCGGAAGCCGTGCGTGCATCGATCACCGCGCGTCTCGGCTCCCCGGTGTCCGCCGCGCGCAGCGCAGGCGGCGGTTTCACCAGGGCCTTCGCCGCGATGCTGGAGACCACGACCGGGACCAGGGCATTCGTGAAGGCGGCACCACTGACCGACCCGGCTTCCCAGTGGTACGCCCGGGAGGCAGCCCTCACCGCAGCCCTCCCCCGAGAGGTGACCGCCGCCCGCCCACTCTGGACACTGACCGAATCCGATTACTTCGTGCTCGCCCTGGAGCCGATCGACGGCCGAATCCCGGCCCTGCCGTGGACGCAGGCCGACCTGGATACCACGCTGCGCACCTGGTCAGCGGCGGCAACCGCGCTCGCCTACCCGGCACCGGCCCTGCTGGCGGTCGGCCTGCCCACGCTGCCGGACATCCTGCGTACCGAGATGTCCTGGTGGTCGCTGATCGCCCGGCGGCGGGAACCGATGCCCGGCCCCGCACAGCAGACGATCGCCCCGCAGCGCCTCACCGAGTTGGCGAGGCTCGAACGCGCCCTGCCGGAGATCGCCGCCGGGGACGGCATGTGCCACGGCGACCTCCGGGTCGACAACGTGCTCATCGACCCGGGCGGCCGCGCCTGGATCTGCGACTGGACCTGGCCCTGCCTCGGCGCGCCATGGTTCGACACCGTCACGTTGCTGATCAGCGCCTACGCCAGCGGACTCGACACGGATGCCGTACTGCGGGCCTGGGGTGCCCCCGACGAGGGGGTGGACGGCGCGCTGGCGGCTCTGGCCGGCTACTGGCTGGTCCGGGCCGGGGACGGGCCGAGCAGCGCGTCCCCGCACAGCCGCCAGCACCAGCGGTTCAGCGGCGAACAAGCCCTGGCCTGGCTCGCCGAACGACGCGATTGGTCCGAGACTCCCCCAAAACGTCGCTGGCTACAGCGCTGATCCTGTCCGTTTTGGCGGCTCGGAGGGGTGCTGGTAGTCTGATTCCTCGCGTGTGGTGACACGCTGTTGTTTCCTGCCCCGGCCTCGCCGGCTGGGACCGGCCGCGCGGTGACCACTCGTTTGGACCATTTTTCCGAACTAGTCAGGACAAGGCTGTCGCGTGGCGAACATCAAGTCCCAGATCAAGCGCAACCGGCAGAACGAGAAGGCCCGTCTGCGCAACAAGTCGGTCAAGTCTTCGCTGAAGACCGTGATCCGCAAGCTGCACGAGGCGAGCGGCTCGGGCAACGTCGAGTCGGCCACCGCGCTGCTGCGTGACGCCTCGCGTCAGCTGGACAAGGCTGTCAGCAAGGGCGTCATCCACAAGAACCAGGCGGCCAACCGCAAGTCGGCCATCGCCAAGAAGATCGCCACGCTGTCCGCCTGATCCGCTTCGGATCAGATCGGCCGCCGCATCGATGCGGTCGGTGATCTCAGCCCGTCCCAACCGGCGGGCAGCTGCACCAACTCCGGGCACCGCCGGACCTATCAGGTCCCTAGCGGTGCCCGGTGGCTTTTCCCGACCACAACCTTTTCGGCTGTACGCGTACCCAGAGCCCTGTCATGCACGGGCCCAAGGCCACGCAGTACGTATCGCCCCTGTCATTCGCGGATGTCGTACGAGTACGTCTCGTCCGTACGCGCGCCGGTAGCTCTCCCGCACGAGTCTTCTGCTCGATAACCGTGGGCGCGGAGGCCAGTTCCCAGTTCCGGCTATCTCACCAACCGCGAGTTCGGTTGAGCGAACACCGCAAAGAGTCTTCTTATCGATGACGGCATAGCAGTTTCGCAACCCCTACCCAGAGTGACGGACAGCTGCCGGTTCCGAGTGCGCCCGGCCGTACCCGGACTCCGCCTGTGCACACGTTCGCGGCTCGGATGCGCCGGCCTGGCCGGGAGACCGACGCGGCGGCACCCAAGGTCACAGAAGGTCGCGGCGGCACCCAAGGTCACAGAAAGTGCAGTCCCCCAGGCTCATCGCGAGGCTCTGGGAATTGAAGGGGAATTGAAGCCGGGATGACCGGGATGGCCGGGATGGGCTACTCGTAGCGGCGGGATGCGGCCTGGCGGGCAGTCTGCTGGCGGACGTCCAATGGTTCGGCCCAGGACCGGCGGGTCAGTGCATTGCTCAGGGCTGGACGGAGTTCCGCGGCGCCGGCAGTCGAGTTGCCGGAAGGCCTCACCGGGACCTGACCATCAGTCGTGATCTCACCGGATTGCCCCTGACCCTCATACGAATACCGGCCGGCTGCGGCATAGGAGTTCCCACCTGCTGCCGCATAAGGCTGTCCGCCCGCCGCCGCATAAGGCTGCCCATCTGCCGCTGCATGAGGGCTTCCGTCTGCCGCTGCATAAGGATGTCCGCTGGCTGGTGCAGAGGTGCACCCGCTCGGCACCGCATAGGACGGTCCCGCATCCTGAACCGGCCCGTCTGGCACGGAGTAGGACGACCGGCCCGAGGTCTCGTAAGGCTGCCCGTGCGCTGCGTAGGGATGTCCACCCGCTGGGGCATGCGGATCACCGCTCGCCGCGTAGGGATGTCCGTCTGCCGCACTGTAGGGGTGGCCGGTGTCCGGAGCGTAGGTCTGGTCGCCCACCGCGCTGAACGGGTGCCCAGCGCCAGGCATGGTCGTGGCGTCGGAATGACCGGGGCCGAGCAAAGTCGAGGTAAAGGCACTGGAGTAGCCCGGCACACCCGCCGTGGAGACGCCGGGACAATCCGGATCGGCCGAGGTGAAGGCTCTGGGATGACCCGGATCGGTCGAAGTCGGGATGCTGGGATAGCTGGGCATGGTCGAGGTGGCGGCGCCGGGATAGCCGAGTGTGGGCACCTCGGTCAGGGCGTCGCGCTGGTGTCCGTCCACCAGGAACTTCGGGGGTATCGCCGGGCCGTAGCCCAACGCTGAAGGGTCCGGGGAGACGATCGGCGCGAAGCCGGCCGGGCGTGGGAACTCCTCGGTCTGCCGGTAGGACGAATCCGTCAGGGCTGCATCGCCGGGGAAGGACCGTGGGGGCATCTCGAAGGCGCCGCCGTGACGCGGACGGCTCGAATCGGCCGAGGACTCGATGCCGAAACCGTCCGGTCGATCGGTCACAGTCCGATCCGGCGGGCCGAAGCGACCGGGCTCACCTGTTGCAGTGGTCGGCATCGGCGAGACGCCGGAGTCGGGACGACTCGGCTCAGTGGGAGTGCTGAAGGAGTAGGTGTTCCCCCACCGCCCGGTGGAGGGACCGGCCATGGTCACCGGGGCCGTCGGTAGTCTGGCTCCGGTGAGAACGGCCGGATCCGGGACGGGACTCAGCGACGGAACGGCGGCCGAAGGACCAACAGCGGCCGAAGGACCAGCGGTGGCCGAAGGACCAGCGGTGGCCGAACGAGTGCCAGTCGGACCGGTGCCAGTTGAACCGGTAGCGGTTGAACCGGTGCCGGCCGCACCTGCGCCGGTTGAGCCGGTGGCTGCTGGACCGGTGGCACGGGTCGGGGCTGTCATCGCGGCCGGGCGCAGCACCGATGAGCGGGTTGAAGTGGTCTCGCCGGCGACCGGTGGGACGAAGGAGGCGCCGGCGACAAGGTCGTTGAACTTGACCATCAGGGCGACGGTGAACGGCAGGACCAGCACTCCCCACCAGCTGACCAACTCGGCCAGGGCCAGCAGGATGCCGAGGACCACCGCTCCCTCGAGGAAGACGAAGCAGAGCAGGCCGCTGGGTGCCAGGTGGCGGAGGAACAGCATCCGCGCGTAGAGCGGCCGGCCGATGGAATCGGCACGACGGGGACTGGTCATCGGGAACCTCCGTCCCGGCGGGCCGCGGTGATGGCGAAGACCGTCTGTTCCAGGGCGTAACCCCGGTCCTCGGCTCCGCCCTTCACCGCGGCGTTGCAGTCGGCGGCGGCCCGCATGGCGTCGACCAGGCCCTCCGGAGTCCAGCCACGGCTGCGGGCCTGGGCCTTCTCGATCTTCCAGGCCGGCATGCCGAGAGAACTCGCCAGTTGGTAGGGGTTGCCACGGCCGGCGGAGGCGACCCGCGCGACGGTCCGGACGCCGTCGGCGAGGGCGTCGGCGATCGGCACCGGGTCGACGCCGACGTGCAGGGCCCAGCGCAGGGCTTCCAGTGCTCCGGGCAGGTCACCGACCATCGCGGCGTCGGCCACGGCGAAGCCGGTCACTTCGGCACGGCCCTTGTAGTACCGCGCGACGACGGCTTCGGTGATCTTGCCGTCGGTGTCGGCGAGCAACTGCGAGCAGGCTGCCGCGATCTCCCGCAGGTCGTTGCCGACTGCCTGGATCAGCGCGGACGCGGCGGCATCATCACATCGGACACCGTGCCGGCGGAACTCGTTGCGGACGAAGGCGGTGCGCTCGGCGTCCTTCTTCAGCTTCATCACCGGAACGACAGTGGCGCCGGCCGCCCGCAGCCCGTCGGCGAACGCCTTGCCCTTGGCCCCGCCCACGTGGGTGACGATCAGGGTGACGTCGGGGTCGGGGTTCTTCGCGTAGGCCAGCAGGACGGTGCTGAGATCCTTGCGCACGTCCTGCCCGTTTCGGATGGTGAGGACCCGGCGCCCACCGAACAGTGACGGGCTCAGCATCTCGGCGACCTCGCCGGGGACCAGTGACCCCGCCTCATAGTCACGGACGTCGGCTCCGGGGTCGGCGGCCCGCGCCGCTTCGACCGCCTCGGCGACGGCACGAGCGGCGAGCAACTCCTCGTCACCTTGAACGAGCAGCAGCGGAGGGGTCGGCGCGGCATTCACGAGCAACATCGTCGCACGGGGCACCGACAGTTCCACGAGCCTCACTCGTTAGCGCAGACCGCCGATCACCGAATGCGAAACCAGACATATCGGCAGTCCGGCATGCCCTCCGGCCCGTACAGTCGCCTACTCAGCCCTAACACACCGGTTTGACATTTCACCCGATTACCTTTCTATTGAGGCCTATCAGGCGTAAAGACCGCCCACTCGGGTCCCCCTTCCGGGCGTGTCGCATCCGTCACGCCAGCCGGATCCCCCGGGCAAGGAGCAGGGACCAGAGCGCACCCTGAGTCCTACAAAAAACTTGAGCCATCACAAAAAACCTGAGTCAACACAAAGGCCCCGAGTCAACACAAAGGCCCTGATCAGGCACAAATGCGCCCGGCACCGGAACAAGAGCACCACAGCGCACGCCCGCACCCGGAGACCTCACTGCGACGGGTCACCCCGGCCCGCGACGGCCAGCCCCTGATCAGCTGCAACGGCCGCGACGTCGCCCGACTCATCGGTACGCAGGATTCGCGCTCCGCCC
>DATMVU010000010.1:0-8915 GCA_035562875.1 Actinoplanes sp.
TACGCGGCGCCGGACGGGAGATCGCTCGCCGAGGCCACCGCCGAGATGGACCGGTACCGGGTGGACCTGGAACGGGAGGCCGGCCGGCCGGTGGAGTCCTGGGAGGAGCACCCGGAACCGTGCGAGCGCACCAAGATGACCACGCCGAAGAAGGAGCCGTGGTTCCTGGCCGGTAGCGGAGAACTCACCGTCGAACCCGCTGATCAGCCCGCCGTGCTGGCCGGGCTGCGGCGGTGGTGGCAGAGCCGGGGGTACGAGATCGTCACCAGCGAGCACGGCCGGCTGGTGGCGACCGACCCGGGCACCGGCGCCGGCACCACGCTGTGGACCGTCGAACGCCCGGACATCGTCTACGTCCACGTGAAGAGTGCCTGCATGCGCCCGGCCGAGGGCGAGGACCCGGGCTATGAGGGGATCTGAATCGTTGATCAGTCGTGCACGTGCTGACGACAGTGATCCTGTCCCTCTCCACCACCGTTCACCCGGCCGCGCCGCCGCCACGCCTCACGCTCACCGCTGACGCGGTCGGCAGTGTGGCGGTCGGCGGTTCCGCGGCGAGGATGCGAGCGGAGGTGACGGCCCGGTTCGGGCGGCCCACCCGGGTGCGGAGTCTGGAGCCGTGCGAGCTGGCCGGCCCGGCCACGGTGAAGGAACGCGCCTTCGTCTGGCGGAACCTGACGGTCACGGTGGCCTCGAAGGCGGGCGCCGCCGAGACGGTGACGGCGTGGAGTGTGGTCCCGGGACGGCTGTCGAAACGCCTCGACCTGCCGTACGCGGTGGGCACCGGGACGACGGTCCGCACAGCGCTGACGCTGATCCCCCAGGCCACCGGCGCCTACGACGAGGTCTTCGGCTTCTACGGGATCCGCACGCCCGCCGAACCCGACATGCTGTGGACCGGCGACGAGAAGGACGGTTCCGGTCGGGTGACCCGGATCGCGAGTCATCCCGCGTTCTGCGAGTAGGCAGGCGGGCACGCCGACCATCCCCGTGCAGGGCCGGCGTGCCCGGCCCGGCACGGGGAGACGATCAGCTGGCGGTCGGGAACTGCAGCGACGCGTCGGGCGCGGTCTTGGCCTGCGGCCAGCGGGAGGTGACGACCTTGCCGCGGGTGTAGAAGTTGATGCCCTCGGGACCGTGGATGTGGTGGTCGCCGAAGAGCGAGTCCTTCCAGCCGCCGAAGCTGTAGTAGGCCATCGGCACCGGCACCGGCACGTTGATGCCGATCATCCCGACTCGCACCCCACGCTGGAACCGGCGGGCCGACTCACCGCTGCTGGTGAAGATCGCGGTGCCGTTGCCGTACGGGTTGCTGTTGATCAGGTTGATCGCCGCGTCCACGTCGTCGGCGCGGATCACCGAGAGCACCGGGCCGAAGATCTCCTCGGTGTAGACGTCCATCGCGGTGGTGACCTGGTCGATGACGGTCGGGCCGACGAAGAAGCCGTTCTCGAATCCGGCGGGCCGCAGTCCTCGGCCGTCCGTCACGATCTTGGCACCCTGGGCCTCGCCGGAGCCGATCAGGTTCTCGATGCGCTGCTGGGCGGCGGCGGTGACGACCGGGCCCATCTCGCTGCGCGGGTCCCGGCCGGACCCGACCACGATGTTCTCGGCCCGCTGGCGCACCAGGTCGGTCAACTGGTCGGCGGCCGAACCGACAGCGACCGCTGCGGACAGGGCCATGCACCGCTCGTCGGCCGAACCGAACGCGGCGGCCGACAGCTGGTCGGCGGCGAAGTCCAGGTCGGCGTCGGGCAGGATGATCGCGTGGTTCTTCGCCCCGCCGAGGGCCTGGACCCGCTTGCCGTTGGCGGTGGCCCGCCCGTGGATGTACTTGGCGATCGGCGTCGACCCGACGAACGAGATCGCGGCGACGTCGGGGTGGTCGATGAGCGCGTCGACGGCGACCTTGTCACCGTGCAGCACGGTGAACACGCCGTCCGGCAGCCCGGCCTGCTTCCACAGGTCGGCCACCAGGTTGGCGGCCGACGGGTCCCGCTCGGACGGCTTGAGCACGAACGTGTTGCCGCAGGCGATGGCGACCGGGTGCATCCACATCGGCACCATCACCGGGAAGTTGAACGGGGTGATGCCGGCGACGACACCGAGCGGCTCGCGGAAGCTGAACACGTCCACGCCGGTGGACGCCTGGTCCGAGTAGGAGCCCTTGAGCAGCTGCGGGATCCCGCACGCGAACTCGATCACCTCGAGGCCGCGCTGCACCTCACCGGCGGCGTCGGAGAGCACCTTGCCGTGCTCGTCGCTGATCGCCTCGGCGAGCCGCCCGATGTTGTCGTTGACCAGCTGACGGAACGCGAACAGGACCTTGGTCCGCTTGCTCAGCGAGGCCTGGCTCCACGACTCGAAGGCGGCCTTCGCCGAGGCGACGGCGGCGTCCACGTCCTCCTGCGAGGCGAGGACCACCTCGTGCTGCTGCTCACCGGTGGCCGGGTTGAAGACCGCGCTGCGCCGGGTGCCGGACCCGGAGAACGAACCGCCGTCGATCCAGTGTTCGATGGTTGCCATGACGGCGTCCCTTTCTAGAGGTGGTGGCGCTGAAGGCGCCGCTGCTGCAGGTAGGTGTCGTAGGCCGCTGCGGTGCTGTCGAGGGTGGACACCTCGCTGACCGGCACGTCCCACCAGGACTCGCTGTCCGGGGCGTGGATCAGCGGGTCGGTTTCGACGTGGATGAGGATCGGCCCGCCGTCGGACGGGGCGTCCTTGGCGGTGCGGATCGCCGTGGCCAGTTCGTCGCGGCTGTGCACCTCGATGACGGTGACGCCGAGGCTGCGGGCGTTGGCGGCCAGGTCGACGGGCAGGGTGCCGCCGTCGAGCCGGTGCGAATCGGTCCCGCGGAAGCGGTAGCTGGTGCCGAAGCGCTGCGAGCCGAGACTCTCCGACAGCGAGCCGATGGAGTGGAAGCCGTGGTTCTGGACCAGGACCACGATCACCTTCACCCGTTCCTGTACGGCGGTGACCAGCTCGGTCGGCATCATCAGATACCCACCGTCGCCGAGCATGGCGAACACGTCACGGGTCTCGTCGGCGAGCCGGATCCCGATGGAGGCGGGCACCTCGTAACCCATGCAGGAGTAGCCGTACTCCACGTGGTAGCCGCGCCGGTCCCGGACCCGCCACAGTTTGTGCAGGTCACCGGGCATCGAGCCGGCCGCGCAGAGGACCACGTCCCGCGGGTCGGTGAGTTCGTTGACCAGGCCGAGCACGGTCCCCTGGGTGAGCCGCCCGGGTGCGAGCTTGTCGGTGACCTCGGGGCCGGGCTGGTACGCGGATTCGACGGTGGCGTCCCACGCGGCCCACAGCCGCTCCTGTTCGGCCCGGTAGGCGGCGTCGACACTCCATCCGTCGAGGGCCGCGGTCAGGTCTTCGAGGGCTTCCCGGGCGTCCGCCACGACGGCCAGACCGGACTGTTTGCCCGCGTCGAAGTTCGCCACGTTGACGTTGACGAACCGTACGCCCGCTGCTTGGAACGCGGTCCTGGACGCCGTGGTGAAGTCACTCCACCGGGTGCCGATGCCGATGATCAGGTCGGCGTCGCGGGCGATGGTGTTGGCGGCGGTGGTGCCGGTGGAACCGACGGCGCCCAGCAACTGCGGGTGCCCGTGCAGCAGCGATCCCTTGCCGGCCTGCGACTCGCCGACCGGGATGCCGGTGGCCTCGCAGAACGCGGCCAGGGCGTCCTCGGCCCCGGAGTAGTGCACGCCGCCACCGGCCACGATCAACGGCCGGCGGGACTCGCGGATGAGATCGGCGGCCGCCTGGATGCGGGACTTCTCGGCCGGCGGGCGGGCCACGTGCCACACCCGCTCCCGGAAGAACGCGACGGGCCAGTCGTACGCCTCGGCCTGCACGTCCTGGGGCAGGGAGAGGGTGACCGCGCCGGTCTGCGCCGGGTCGGTGAGCACCCGCATCGCGCTGAGCAGCGCGGACGGCAGCTGCTCGGCCCGGCTGACCCGGTCGAAGTAGGTGGACAGCGGCCGGAACGCGTCGTTGACGGTGACGTCCCCGGCGGCGAAGTCCTCGAGTTCCTGCAGCACCGGGGCGGACCGCCGGGTGGCGAAGGTGCCGGACGGCAGCAGCAGGACCGGGATCCGGTTGACGGTGGCGAGCGCGGCACCGGTGAGCATGTTGGTGGAGCCGGGACCGACCGAGGCGGTGCACACCCAGGTCTGCAGGCGGTCCTTCTGCCGGGCGTACCCGACGGCGGTGTGCACCATCGCCTGCTCGTTGCGGGCCAGCACGTACGGCAGGCCGGGGGTCTCCCCCGCGGCCAGGGCGGCGGTCTCGTGCTGCAGCAGCGCCTGACCGATGCCGGCCACGTTGCCGTGCCCGAAGATGCCGAGACAGCCGGCGAACAGTCTCTGCTGTACGCCGTCACGCTCCGAGTACTGATTCGCCAGGAACTCCACAGTGGCCTGGGCCACGGTGAGGCGCACCGTCTCACTCATGCTGCTTCATCTCCGAAGGGGAGTCGCGGATCGATTTCCTGGTCCGCCCACGTGCCGCGGACCCATCCGTGGCTGGGGTCGTCACAGATCAGCCAGGCCCGGCCCTCGCCCGGTCCGGCCATCACGTTGAGGTAGTAGAGGTCGTAGCCGGGTGCGGCCATCGCCGGTCCGTGCCAGCCGTGCGGGACGAGGACCACGTCACCGGTGCGGACCTCGGCGAACACGTCGATCGGCCGGGCGTCGGTGCCGTACACCCGCTGGTAGCCGACCGGGTCGGCGCCGGGCACGTCCCGGCCGCCCTCGACGCGGGTCTCGAAGTAGTAGATCTCCTCGAGCTCGGCCTCCTGGCCGGGGCGTTCCTCGTCGTGCTTGTGCGGCGGATAGGAACTCCAGTTCCCGGCCGGGGTGAGCACCTCGCAGACGATGATCCCGGCGGCGTCGAGCACACCCGGGACCCCGAAGTTGCGGACCTCGCGGGAGGCGATCCCGGCGCCGCGCATCTCCACCGGCACACTCGCCGCGGGCAGGTGGGCGAACTTCTGCGCGGCGGCACCGGCACTGACCGGGGCGCTGCAGATCGCGGTGCGCCCACCGGCCGGTCCGGTCAGCCGCAGCTTCCAGCCGGCCGGGACGTAGGCGACGTCGGTCGCGCCGGCCCAGACGTCGGCGCGCCCGGCCAGGTCCGCGGTGTGCAGAACACCGTCATCGTCGTACGCCTGAACGACGCAACCGCCGTTGAGCGGCACCACGACGAACTCGGTTGCGGCGACGTCGAGTTCGCGCTCTCCCGAGCCGTCGAACGTGACGATCCGCAGGCCGGTGTGCTCCCAGCCGTCGATCCGCCCGTCGATGACCACGTCGAACCCGTCGGCGGCAGCCGTCCCGAGCGGCTGCACCCACCGGCTCACGGGTGCACCAGCCCGGCCGCGATGTCCACGGCGGCGGCCACGTCGCCGTCCGGTGGGTAGAGCAGGGCGCGTCCCACGATCAGCCCCCGCACCGCGTTCACCTTCAAAGCCTCACCCCACGAGTCGTACGTGTCGTCCGGGTCACCCTGGGGATCGCCGCCGAGCAGCAGCGACGGGAGGGTGGTCGACTCCATGACCCGTTCCAGCTCGTCCACCACCGGCAGCTTGAGCCACGTGTAGGCGCTGGTGGCGCCGAGACCGGAGGCGACCGCGATGGACTTGATCGTGCTCTCCGCGTCGAACCGGTGCTTGATGGCGCCGGTCGCCGGGTCGCGCTCGGACCAGAACGGCTCGATCATGGCGAGCAGTCTGTGGGCCGCGAGCGCGTCCACCGCCTTGGCGGTGGCCTCGATCGTAGCGAGAGTGCCGGGGTCGTCCAGGCAGATCCGGGTGAGCATCTTGCCGCCGTCCATCCCGGCGGCGGCGATCTCGTCGGCGGTGTGCCCGGTGAACCGGTCGTCGAACTCGAAGCTGGCGCCCTGCAGGCCGCCGCGGTTCATCGAGCCGAACACCACCTTGCCCTCAAGGGCGCCCATCAGCAGCAGGTCGTCCAGGATGTCGGCGGTGCCGAGCACCCCGTCGACGCCGGGCCGGGACAGCGCGGTGGCGAGCCGGTCGAGCAGGTCGCGGCGGCTGCCCATGGCGAGGCTGTCGCCGCGGACGCCGAGGGCACCGCGGGCCGGGTGGTCGGCGGCCACGATCAGCAGCCTGCCGTCGGCGCCGAGCAGGTCCCGGCGGGTCCGGTTGGTCCACGCCTGCCCGATGCGCTCGGGGTGGCGGGCCCGGATCTCGGTGAGGTCGATCATCGGTCGGCGTCCTTCTCGTTCATGGCGTCGCGGACCTCGGACTCCGTCGGCATGGCGGTGGAGCATTCGAGCTTTCCGGCGACCAGGGCTCCGGCGACGTTCGCGAAGGCGATGATGTCGCGCAGGTCCCAGCCGGCGAGCAGGCCGTGCACCAGGGCGCCGCCGAACGCGTCGCCGGCACCGAGACCGTTCACCACGTTCACCGGGTGCGGCGGTACGACGACCCGCTCGTCCCGGGTGGCGGCGAGCACCCCCTTCGGGCCCTGCTTGACGATGACCAGTTCCAGGCCCCGTTCGAGCAGCGCGTCGGCGGCCCGGTCCGGCTCGGTCTCGCCGACCGCGACCTGGCACTCCTCGCGGTTGCCGACGGCCACGGTGACGTGGTCGAGGGCCTTGCCGACCTCGGTGGACGCCTCGGCCGGGTCGGCCCAGAACATCGGCCGGTAGTCGAGGTCGAGCACGGTGTGGGTGGCGCGGCCGCGGGCGGCCCAGGCGGCGTGGTGCGCGGCCCGGGACGGCTCCTGGGACAGGCCGGTGACGGTGGCCCAGTAGATCTTCGCCCGGCGGATCGCGTCCAGGGGCAGCTCGCCCGCGTCGATCAGCAGGTCGGGCGCGGTCGGGTAGCGGTAGAAGTAGAGCGGGAAGTCGTCCGGCGGGAACACCTCGCAGAACGTCACCGGGGTCGGCGGGCCGGCCACCTCCGTGATGAACCGGGTGTCGACTCCGAGTCGCGCCGCCTCCCGCCGCACGTACCTGCCGAAGGCGTCCTGGCCGGTCCGCGTTATCAGGGCGCTGTCGCGCCCGTAGCGGGCCGCCGCGACGGCGACGTTGGTCGCGCTGCCGCCGAGGAACTTCTCGAAGGTCTTCACGTCTTCCAGGCCCACACCGTGGTCGAGTGGGTAGATGTCGACGCCGGTGCGGCCGATCGCGACGAGGTCGAAGACCTGCTCGCTCTCAGTGCCGGTCACGCTCACGGTGGCTCCGTCCGGTTGTTTCGCGGATGCTTTCTACTGCCTGGTTCCACCTTGCCCGGTAGTTCTCCAGGGTCAATAGTTTGTCAGGACATTCTTACCAATGGAGGCGGCTGTCACAGGGTGAAAGCGGTACGGAACCGCTCCAGGGCCCGGTCGCTGCCGTCGGTGCCGGGTTCGGAGGCCCACGCCTCCAGGGCCACCGTGCCCTCGTAACCGCTGTCGGCCAGGACTCGGGCCAGGTAGTCCCAGCGCACCTCGCCGGTCAGCGGCTCGCACCGGCCCGGCACGTCGGCCACCTGCACCTCGCCCAGGTAGGGGGCGCTGCGGCGGATCACCTCGGCGAGGTTCCCCTCACCGATCTGGGCGTGGTAGAGGTCCAGGTTCATCAGCAGGTGCGGGCTGCCGACCGCGGCCACCAGGGCCAGCGTGTCGGCGGCGCGGGCGAACGGGACACCCGGGTGGTCGACCTCGAGGTTGAGGTTCTCGATGACGAAGGTGACGCCGTGTTCCGCACCCAGGGCGGCGATCCGTTCCAGGGTGCGGCCGGCCGCCAGCCAGTCCGCGCCGGTCACCACCGGGTGCGGCCGGACCGGCAGGCCACCCTCGCCCAGCCCGGTACCGTGCAGGTTGAGGCCCGGCCGGCCGATCCCGCGGGCGAACTCGATCGAGTCGGCGGCGGTCCGGAGCAGGTCGTCGGCGCCTTCCTCGGTGATCAGGTCGCCGGTGACGTAACCGGTCATCGAGGTGAAGGTCGCGCCGGTGGCCGCCAGGGCGCCGGCGTCCTTGTCGGTCCAGCCCCAGATCTCGACGGCGAATCCGGCTGCGTGGATCCGGCGTACCCGATCGAGGTGGGGAAGATCTTGATAGACCATCTCCGAACAGATCGCCAGGGTGAAGGTCATCGGGTGACCGCCGCCCGGGAACCGCTGGTCACCGAGTCGATGCAGGCCTGTGCGATGGCGTAGGCGGCGTAGGCGTCGTCACCGGTGACGGCCGGGACCCGTTTCTCCCGGATCGCCCGGCAGAATTCGGCCAGCTCGCCGGTGTAGGAGCCGATCATCAGGTCGGTGTCGCTGCGTGCGGTGGTGGCCGACCGGCCGGCGGTATCGTGCAGGCGCAGCGAGGTGGTCGCGCCCTCCCCCATGGTGACCATGCCGGCCGAGCCGAAGACCTCACCCCGGACGTCATAGCCGTACGCCGCGGCGAAGCTCGCCTCGGCGGTGGCGATCGCCCCGTTGGAGTAGCGGATCACCACGACCGCGGTGTCCAGGTGCCCCGCGTCGCGGTGCCCGGGTGCGATCAGGGCGTCCGCGGTGGCCAGCACGTCGACCGCGTGGGCCCCCGGGTTCAGGAAGTTCAGGGTGTCGAAGTCGTGGATCAGGGTCTGGGTGAAGATGGTCCAGAGCGGGACCTGCGACGGGTCGGCCGGGCCGCTGCCGGGGTCGCGGGTGAGCGAGCGCATCAGCTGGACCTCACCGATCCGCCCGGCATCGATCAGCTCGCGGGCGGCGGCGAACTCGGCGGCGAACCGGCGGTTGAAGCCGACCTGGAAGGCCACCCCGGCCGCGGCGGTGGCCTGCCGGGCCTCGTCGATCTCGGTGAGGGTGCTGCCGGCCGGCTTCTCGCAGAAGACGTGCTTGCCGGCCGCGGCGGCGGCCAGGATCAGGTGGTGGTGGGCGACCGACGCGGCGGAGATCACCA
>DATMVU010000011.1:0-17346 GCA_035562875.1 Actinoplanes sp.
ACCGGCCGCTCGGCCGGACCGTGATGACCCGGGCCTCGGCCGTCGTCTGCGTCACCTTGGCCGAGCGGGATCTGGTGCTGCGCGACTTCCCGGCGGTCGGCACCCGGGCCGTGGTGATCCCGAACGGCACCGACCCGCGCCCGGCGCCCCGTCGCGGTGCCCCCGGCAAGATCCGGCGCATCCTCTGTGTCGGGCGGCTGGAGCAGTACAAACGGGTCGATCGGGTGATCCGGGCGATGACCCGGCTGAGCCCGGAGCACCGGCTCGACGTGGTCGGCACCGGCCCGTCCGCGGACCGGCTGCGCCAGCTCGCCGCGAGTCTCGGGCTGGCCGGCCGGGTGGTCTTCCACGGGCGGCTCGACGACGCCGCCTTCGACTCCTGTGTCGCGCAGGCGTCGGCGGCGGTGTCCGCCTCCGCCCACGAGGCCTTCGGCATGTCGGTCGCCGACGCGCTGGCCGCCGGGCTGCCCACCGTCGCCACCCCGATCCCGGCCCACCGCGAGGTGGCCGGGCTGGCCGGGGACAGCGCCTGGCTGCGGTTCGCCGACCCGGAGGACGAAGCCGCGCTGGCCGCCGCCCTGGCGACCGCCGCGGCCACCGGGCGGACCCATCCGGCGATCCTGCCGACCTGGGCGGACGTGGTCGGTGCGACCCGCAACATCTATGCCGCGGTGGCCTGCCGCACGGCGCCCGTGGGGGCCGTCAGCCGATGAGTGCCGCCACGGCCAGTCCCACTGTCGGCCGGCGTGGCGGCCGGGAGACCGGGCCGGATCATCCGGCCCGGTTCGCTGTCGCCGCCGCGGTCAGCCTCACCATCGCCGGTGCGGCCGGTGCCGCCGCCCTGGTCACCGCGTATCGGCGGGCCGAATGGGGACAGGACGGCGCGTTCACCTGGTTCTGGGCGGGCATGCTGATCTTCACGCTGCCCGCCGCCTGGTGGACGGTGCGGCGCGGCACGAGTGCCCGGCTGCGCCTCGCCGTCCTGATCGGCTACGCCTGCTTCACCTTCCTCCCGAAACTGCTGCGCAACCCGGGCGGGCCGCTCTACCACGACGAGTACGCCCACTGGGGCCAGGCCCACGACATCGTCCTGGACGGGGTGCTCTTCCAGCAGAACCCGATCGTCCGGGTGATCGGCGACTATCCCGGCCTGCACGCCACCGTCGCCTCGCTGTCCACCCTCACCGGTGTGACCGTCTGGCACGCCGCCCAGTTCGTCCTGATCGTGGCGCACGTGCTGGTCACGCTCGGGGTTGCGGTGCTCGCCGCGCAGCTCTGGCCGGACGCCCGGGTCGCCGCGGCGGCCGCCATCGTCTACAGCTTGAACAGCTCGTACCTCTACTTCGACACCCAGCTCGGCTACGAGTCGCTGGCCATCGGGGTGATGGTGTGGGCGCTGGCCTGTGCGTTGCGCGCGATCCGGGCCGCCGGCACCGGTGCCCGGATCGGCTGGTCGGCGCTGACCGTGCTGCTCGCGGTGGCGATCACCGCCACCCATCACCTGACCGCGCTCTGGCTGACCGGCATGCTCTTCCTGATCGCGCTGTCCTGCTCGATCTTCCGGGTGCCGGCCCGGACGGCCTGGGTGCTGACCGTGCTGTCCGGTGTCTCGACCGGTTCCTGGATGGCCGCGGTGTCACCCCGGACCGGCCGATATCTGGAGCCCTACCTGGGGCGGGCGCTCGACCAGTTCGGTGGCATGGCGGGCGGTGACTCGGGCGGGCGCACCCTGTTCAGCCAGTCGGTCGCCCCGTGGTGGGAGCAGTACGCCGCCTTCGCGGCCCCGGGCTGCGCCGCACTCGCCACGGCCGGCGCCGCGGTGCTCTGGTGGCAGCGCCGGCACACCGCCGAGCCGGTCACCAAGGCCGTGTCGGCCGCGATGCTGCTGCTGGGCGCCCTCTACTTCCCGGCCACCCTGCTCATCCTGACCCCGTCCGGTGCTGAGGGCGCCCGCCGGTCGTGGGCGTTCAGCTACCTCGGCATCGCTCTCGCGGTCGCTCCGTTGATCATCGCACTGCTGGACCGCTCGCGCCGCCGGATCAGCGGTTCCGGTGCGCTGCTGCTCGCCGGATGCGGGCTGGTGATGATCGGCAACACCGCGGCCGGGATGAACCCGTCGTACCGGTTCCCCGGCCCGGCGGTCTTCGGCTCGGACACCCGGGCCGCCACGCCGGAGGTGCTGGCCGCGGCCGAGTGGCTGCGGCAGACCCACGGCCGGGGTGCCCGGCTGGTGGCCGACCGCTACTCGGGACTGATCTTCGGGTCGTACGGGGAGCAGGAGCCGACCACCGGTTCGGAGAGTTTCCCCGCCTACCAGCTCTACATCGCCGAACCCGGCAGCCCGATGCCCGAGGGCCTGATGCGGCAGCTGCGGGACTGGCGGTTCGAGTACCTGGTCGTCGATCGCCGGATGGCCGAGCAGGTCCCCGAGATCAAGATCTACTTCGAGAACAACGAGCCGATCCCGCACGACGGCAAGCCCGGATTCACCCGGGCCCAGCTGACCAAATTCGACACCATGCCCTGGCTGATCAAGGTCTACGACGGCCCGCACATCGCGATCTACCGCTTCGACTTCGACAGCGCCGGGCAGCGAATCCGCACGGGGGCCCGATGATCCGAGCACTACTCACGGCGTACGCCACCCTCATCGCTCTGCTCCTCGCCGTCGGCCGGCCCTGGCTGGCGGCCCCGCTCTGCCTGATCGCCCTGCTGTCGATCGGCTCCCTCTGGCTGCGGGCCCTCCCCGGAACCCTCGCCGAGACGGCAGTCCCCGCCGTCCGCGGTGGCCTGGCCGCGATCGCCGGCCTCGTCACCGTCCCCCTGGTGGCCCTCGTCCTGCACGCCTTCGGCGCCCCGGTTCGCCCCGGCCCACTGATCATCGGTTGCGCGGTCCTGGTCACCGTGCTCGGCACCGTCGCCCTGCTGCGCCCCGCCTCCGATCCGTCCGAGGACCAGGAGCAGAAGACGCCGCTCGGGTACGCCCGGAGCACAGCGGCCGTGGCGGTCCCGGTGATCCTGGCGGTGACCGTGGGCGGTGCGGCGGTGCACGGCTACCGGACCGGCCCGAGCCCCGCCGAACCCGGCTACCTGAGCATCGCCCTGAACGGCTGGGCCGCCGCCATCGACCGCCCGGTGACCGTCCCGGCCCGCGGCCTGGCCGTCCCGATCCGGGTGGCCAGCGCCGGCCTCGCCGAGATCACCGGTCTCCTGCAGCTCAGCGTCGGCGGCCAGGTGGTGGACCGGGAACCGATGACGGTCGCCGCCGACACCATCCGCTTCCTGACCGTGCACGTGCCCGCTCCGCCCCCGGACGGGCTGCTGCGCGCCGTCGACATCAGCATCGGCGACACCAGCACCGGCTTCTACGCCCGGTCGCCGGCGGTTCCGCATCCGTCCGCCCAGCCGCAGCCGGTGGCCCCGGCCCGCACCGGCAACCGGGCCCGGACCACCTCCGGCCCGGCACCCGGCTCCTGGGACGACAAGGGTTCCTGGAACGCCGAGGGGTCGTGGACCGAGCGCGGCACCCGGGACATGCCGCTCGCGAAGCCGCCCGTCGCGGCCCGTCCCCTGCGTACCGGGACCTCCCTCCGGATCGAGCGGCCGCCGGTGCGGACCGGCCCGGCGACCCGCGAACCGGCCGGCGAACCCCTCGACGACGCCGAGGCCCCCGCCCTCGTCCCGGCCGACGACGACGATCGGCAGCCGGCACCGGAACCCGACCACCGGCCGGCCCGGACTGACGAGATCATCAGACCGAAACCGATCCCGCCGCCGACCGGCACCTTCGTCGACGGCGAGCTGCCGGTCCCCGACTCGCTCGGCTGGTTGGTCGCCTCGGTCGGCGGCCACATGATCGGCCCGGAGCCGGAGGAGAAACCCCGGCACCGCTCCTGGCGGGACCGGAAGACCGGGCACTGCCGGAACGCAGAGGAGCCGGTCGAATGCTGACCAGTGCCGTCCGGCGGCTCTCCGGAGACTCGCTGGCCCGCAACAGCCTGCTGATCATGGCGACCACCGTCGGTAACGGCGGGCTCGGATACCTCTACTGGATGGTGGCGGCCCGGACCGTACCGCCCGACCGGATCGGCCTGGCCACCGCGGTGATCTCCGCAGCCACCGCGGTCAGCATGCTCGCCAACCTGGGCGCCGGGCACATGTTCATCCAGCGCCTGCCCGGCGCCGACGGCGCCACCTGGACCCGGATCGTCGTCTCCGGCCTGACACTCGGCTCGGCGGCGACAGCGGTCACCGCGACCGCGGCGGCCCTGGCCGTCCCGGTCTTCTCCGGCAACTTCGCCTTCCTGACCGGGCCCGGCGGCACCCCCGCGCTGATCGCTGCGGCCCTCGCGGTGACCCTGACGACCCTGCTGGACAACCTGTGGGTGGCCCACCGGTCCGGGCACGGCATGCTGATCCGCAACCTGACGATCGCGGTCGGCAAGATCGTCACCCTGGCCGCGGTGCTCGGCGCCGGGCTCCAGGGAGCCGTCGCGATCCTGCTCTCCTACGTGCTGCCGACCCTGGTGATCAGCCTGTGCACCGTCGTCGTGGCGGTCCGCCGGCTGCGTCCCCCGGACGGTACCCGGCCGCTCCCCTTCCTGGCCGGGCTCCGGGCCGAGGCCCCCCACGTACGTGCCGCGATCACCGGGCACCACCTGATCAACCTGACCCAGGCAGGCCCGGCCGCGCTCCTCCCGGTGCTGGTCACAGCCCACCTCGGATCGGAGTCCAACGCCCACTTCTACCTGGCCTGGATGACCGCGTCGATGCTGTTCATGGTCTCCCCGGCGGTGGCCTCGGCGCTCTACGCGGAACGCGCCAACGCGATGCCGGTACCGATCACCCGGGCCGCCGTCGTGGTCGCCGCCGTCGTCGGCCTGCCCACCCTCGTCCTGTTGGTGGCCGGAGACCGGATCCTCGGCCTGTTCAGCCCGGACTACGCCGTCGAGGGCGGGATGCTGCTGCGGATCCTGGTGCTCGCCGCCCTGCCCGACGCGGTGGTCAACCTGGCCGTCGCGCACTGGCGGTCGGCGGGCGAGTTCCGCCGGTGCCGCCGCCTCAACCTGGTCCGGGCGGTCACCTGCCTGTCGCTGGCCTGGCTGCTGCTGCCCGGCTCGGGTGTCACCGGAGCCGGGATCGCCTGGCTGACCGGGCAGCTCGCGGCGGCGGTCCTGGTGATGGCGACGAGCATCCGCCGAGGCGTACCAGCGAATCCCGAGAAACGACGGCGACCCGCCGGCCAGGCGACCACCGGGAGCAACCGATGAAGATCCTGCATCTGTCCAACCTGTACGCGCCGGTCATCGGCGGGCTGGAACGCAGCATCGCCACCAGCGGTGCGGAGATGGTCCGGCGCGGCCACGAGATCACCGTGCTGACCCTGGCGACCCCGGCCGCACCCCGCGACGAGACGATCGACGGGATCCGGGTGATCCGGGTACGCAGCGTGGCGAACACCCTGCTCCCGGGCATGAACCGGGATCCGGGCAAACCGTTCCACCCGACCGTCGCCGATCCGCTGACCACCGCCGCCATCGCCCGGGTGCTCCGCGACCACGACTACGACCTGGTGCACAGCCACGACTGGCTGATGTACAGCTACCTGCCCCTGCACGGCACCCCGCTGGGCCGGCCGCACGTGCACACCGCCCACGACTTCGGCCTGACCTGCGTGCGCAAGACGTTCGCCCGCAACGGCCGCCGCTGCGACGGCCCCGGCCTCGGTCGCTGCGTGCCCTGCGCCGCCGGGCAGTACGGCACCCCGAAATCGGCGGTGCTCACCGCCGGTCTACTGGCTCACCGGCACCGGGGCATCGACAGCCTGACCGCGATCTCGCACTCGGTGGCGTCGGCGCTCAACCTGGCCCGGCTCCCCGGCGAACTACCGATCCAGGTGATCTCCAGTCTGGTCCCGGACGGGCTCGACCGGCTGGCCCGGGACACACCCCGGCCGGACTGGCTGCCGGACCGGCCCTACTTGCTCTTCGTCGGGCAGCTCGGCCCGCACAAAGGCATCGACGTGCTGTTCGACGCCTACCAGAAACTCTGCGCAGACTGGACCGGACCGGACGAACCACCCCTGCTGGTCTGCCTCGGCACCCGCCGGGAGGACACCCCGCCGATCCCGGACGGGGTGCTGCTGCGCACCGACGTACCACATCCGCAGGTCATGTCGGCCTGGCGGCACGCCGCAGCCGGAGTGGTCCCGTCCCTACTGGAAGGCATGGGCCAGGTGGCCGTCGAGGCGATGCTGGCCGGTGCGCCGCTGATCGCCTCCGCCTCCGGTGGCCTGCTCGACGTGGTCGGTGACTCCGGGACAGCCGGCCTGCTGGTGCCGCCCGGTGACGCCGACGCCCTGCACCAGGCGCTGCGGCGGGTGCTCACCGAACCGGAACTGGCGGCCGCCCTGCGCGCCGGCGGCCACCGGCGCGGACTCGCCTTCACCGCCGCACATGTCGTACCCCAGATCGAGGAGGTCTACCGTGCCTGTATCGCCGCCGCCACCCGCTGACCCGCGACCCCGGATCCTCGTGGTCGGCTCCGGATGGCACTTCCTCTCCGGGATCAGCTACTACACCTGCCGGCTCAGCAACGCGCTGCGGGACCGCTACGACGTCGGCGCGGTCCTGATGCGACGGCTGCTACCGGCCCGGCTCTACCCCGGGCGGGAGCGGGTCGGTCACCGGCTGGCCGACCTCCACTACCACCCGGCCGTACGGGTGTTCGACGGTATCGACTGGTGGGCCGTCCCCAGCCTGGTCAACGCCGTCCGGTTCGTGCACCGGTTCCGCCCCGACGTCCTGGTGCTGCAGTGGTGGACCGGGGCGGTGCTGCACTCGTACCTGATCCTGGCCCTGGCCGCCCGCCGGCTCGGGATCCGGGTGATCGTCGAGTTCCACGAGGTACAGGACACCGGCGAGGCCCGGCACCGGTGGGCCGCCCGGTACGTGCGCGGCTTCATCCGGCCGCTGCTCAACCGCACCGACGGGGTGGTCGTGCACTCCCGCTTCGACCGGGCCGCCCTCGACGAGGCGTACGGGCTGGGCGACGTACCGTCCGAAGTGGCCCTGCACGGGCCGTTCGACCACCACCGGTCCGCGCCCGCGCCCGCCCCGGCCACGTCCGGCACCTGCCGGCTGCTGTACTTCGGGACGATCCGGCCGTACAAGGGTCTGGAAGATCTGATCTCCGCCTTCGCCGACCTCGGCCCGCAGTACCACCTCACCGTCGTCGGTGAGACCTGGGAGGGGTGGACCGGGCCCGGCGAGATGATCACCGGATCGCCGGTGCGGGACCGCATCGACTTCGTCAACCGGTACGTCTCCGACACCGAGGTGAACGGATATTTCGCCGCCGCCGACGTGGTCGTCCTGCCGTACCGCCGCAGCTCGGCCAGCGGGCCACTGCACATCGCGATGAGCCACGGCCTGCCGGTGGTGGTGACAGCTGTCGGCGGCCTCGTCGAAGCCGCCGAACACTACAGCGGAACCGTCTTCGTCCCCGCCGGAGACGCCGGCGAACTACGGGAGGGCATCGTGCGTGCCGCCGGACTGTCCGGCCGCCGGCACGCCGACCCCTCCTCCTGGGAACGCACCGTCGACGCGTACTCCCGCCTGTTCGATCGTCTCGGTCTTCAGCCCTCGACCGGCGACACCACCACGTCGTCGAACCACACCGAACCTTTGTTGTCACCCGACTTGAGGTGAAGCTGGACACCGGTCGCCCCCGCCGGGGCGACCGCATCCACCGTCAACCGTGTCCACCCACTGTCGCCCTTCGCCACCTGCTTCGAACTGTTCTGCCCCAGCCACTTGCCGTTGACGTCGAACCAGCTCAGCGCCATCTCGTTGGAACCGGTCACCTGCTCGCCGCGGGCCCACACCTCGGCATGCCACTTCTGCCCGCCGAGCACCGGGGCGACCGGAGCCGTCCGGATCGACGGCAGGTTCGAACCCTCCCGCACCGTGCCGCTGAACCGGGCCGAGAACTCGCCGGACCGGGCCACCTCCCGAGTCCGGGCGGCCACCGCGGTACCGCCGTCGTCGGTCAGGTACGGCCGCCACGGCGACGCCGTCGCACCCGCCTCGAAACCGAGGTCCAGCAGGTCGTTCGTCAACTCCGCACCGGACCACGCGGCCTGCACGACCGACGCGGCGAACTTCGGCGTGCCGTCCGCCCGGAACAGGCCGAACTTGTACTGCGCGGGCACCTTCGACACCTGCGAGTTCGACGGGATCGCCCCGTCCGCGAAGTCGTACAGCGTCCACGGCGACACCGAACCCACCCCGGCGGCCGCCGCCGCCCGGAACGTGCGGGCCAGGTACGCGCCCTGCTCACCCTCACTGCCGACGGCTGCCGTGCTCATCCCGGTCTCGCCGATCACGATCGGGTCCGGGGCCACCGCCTCCTGCGCCCGGCGGATCTCGGCCAGCGCCCGCTCCGAATTCCCGTAGAAGTGGAAGTCGTAGTAGTCCAGCGGCGCGTCCACCAGCGCCGCCTTGATCCGGCCCAGGCCGGCCGCACCACTCTGACCATCCACCGACAACGTCAACGGCATGTCCGGCACCGCCGCCCGAACCGCCGGAACCAGTTGCCGCACCCAGTCGATGGCGGCCTGATCGGTCGACACGAACTCGTTCTTCAACTCCACCGACAACACCCGGCTGTCCTCGGCGTACGGGGCCAGCACCGACTTCGCCCAGGCCGCGCTGCCCGCTGCGTCCGAGTAGTTGGCCCACCAGTCGAACAGGGTCAGTTTCACCGTCAGGTTGTTGGCGTCCGCGATGCTGATGAACTTCCGCAGCCGCTCCGCGTAATCCGCCTTCGGCCGCGGATAACCGAACGCCTGCGGGAAGACGATCACCCGCACGTTGTCCGCACCCAGCGCTGCGGCCCGGGCCATGTCCGCGTCGACACGGGCCGCATCGAAACCGGTCCACATCGCCGACCAGCCCGCGTTCGTCGGGTAGTAGTTGATGCTCTTCGCCGTCGTCACCGCGGCGAGCCGGGTCTCCATCAGCGCCGACGACTCACCCATCGAGACCATGCGCGGCTCGATCTGGGCCCGCCGCTCCTGCCCGGCGACCGCCACCGGGGCCGGCTTCGCCGCGGCGGTCGTCTGGAACGCGGGTACTGCAACGGCGAGGAGGAGTGATGACGCCAGGATCGCCGCACTGGTGCGAGCAGTACTCACGGAGGTCAGCCCTTCACTTTCTGGTCAGGTGGTGACCCCTCCATTCGGTTGTCCGGCCTCCTCCGGCAGTGCCGGATCGATGCAGTGCGGTTGCTTCCCGGGAGTCGCCCGCCGTTCTTGTGCGTCAGCCCGGGTGGTCTCTCCGGCGTCAGCCCGGATAGTGGCGGGGGGTGAAGACAGCGGTGGTGCCGTCGCCCCGGGTGACCGCGCGTGTCTGCGTCGAGCCGATGATCAGCAGACAGCGCATGTCGACGGTGGCCGGGTCCAGCGTTCCGAGCGTGGTGATCCGCACCGTCTCGGACGGGCCGCCGACATCCCGGCCGACGACCACCGGGGTACCCGGAGCACGATGGCTGCGCAACAGGTCCAGAGCCTGGACCAGCTGCTCCCGGCGGGTCTTCGACGCCGGGTTGTAGAGGGCGATCACCAGATCGGCCCGGCCCGCCGCCTCCAGCCGGGACTCGATGACCGACCACGGTTTGAGCCGGTCCGACAGCGACAGGATGCAGAAGTCGTGCCCGAGCGGAGCGCCTGCCCGGCTCGCCACCGCCTGCGCCGCGGTCAGACCCGGAATGATCCGGATCGGCACGTCCCGCCACTGCGGATCCTCGGCGACCTCCAGAACCGCCGCCGCCATCGCGAACACCCCCGGATCCCCGGAGGAGACGACGGCCACCCGGCGGCCCCGCTTGGCGAGGTCCAGCGCGAACGCCGCCCGCTCCGCCTCCACCCGGTTGTCCGACGAGTGCCGGTGCTGTCGCGGGTTCGGCGGAATCCGGTCCACATAGGGCCCGTAGCCCACCAGATCGTCGGCTCCGGCCAGTGCCTCCTGCGCCTCCTGAGTCAGCCAGTGCCGGGCACCCGGCCCCAGCCCGACCACAGTCACCCCGCCGTCTACGCCCGGCTCGGCACCGAACCGCCCCAGCGCCGCCACGTTGGCGTCCTCCAGGCTGACCAGCCCACCGTCCACAGCCGAGCCGGCACCACGCACTCCGGCCGGCGCCACCACGGTGCCGAAGCCGTCCGCCCGGGCAGCGGGGTCCCCCACAGCCGTCTCGGAACCGCCCACGCTCGTCGCGAGATCACCAGTGGCCGGCCCGGAGCCGTTCACCCCGGCGATGCCGTTCCCTGTCGCGGAGCCGTTGGCCGGGGATCCCTTCATGGCGGTGTCCGCGCCGGCTGGCAGCTCCCGGGCGGCCGAGAACGCTGCTGCGGCCGAGAACGCGGCTGCGGCCGGGCTCGGCAGCAGCGCCAGCGAGAAGTACGGCACCGTGGCCGGATCCACCTCCCGCAACGGCAGCGACCGCTCCCGCCCGGTGGTGGCACGCTCCACGTACCAGGCGTCGTCGAGCCGTCCGGCCTCCTCGAGTGCCGCCCGGACTCCCTCGAAGGTGCGCCCCAGCTTCATCACGGCCGCCGAGTCGGTGCCGCTCAGCCGGGCGGCCAGCTCCTCCGGACCGAGGGTGCCGGGAAGCACGGTGAGGACCTCGTCGCGTTCCATCAACGGCCGGCCCAGCACGGCCGAGGCGGCGCTCACCGAGGTGACCCCGGGCACGACCGTGGCGTCGTACCGCCCGGCCAGCCGTTTGTGCATGTGCATGTAGGAGCCGTAGAAGAACGGATCACCCTCGGCCAGGACCACCACGTCCCGCCCGGCGTCCAGGTGCGCTGCCAGCCGGGCCGCCGACTCCTCGTAGAAATCGTCGATCGCGCCCTGATAACCACCCGGATGATCGGTGGTCCCGGTGGTCACCGGGTAGATCAGGGCCTCCTCGATCTGCCCGTCACGAAGGTATCCGGCCGCGATGGCCCGGGCGTTGCTGCGCCCGTGCCCGGCCGCGTGATAGGCGATCACGTCGGCCGCACCGATCAGCCGCGCGGCCTTGACCGTCACCAGTTCCGGGTCCCCGGGCCCCAGCCCGACCCCGAAGAGACGCCCGGTCCTCTGTGTTTCCGTCATTCTGTTCCGCTCTACTTCGCTTCCGGGCTGATCTGTTTCGCTTCCGGGCCGATCCGTGGTCACCACACCTCGGGGCCGCTCCGGTCCGGTGGCCATTCCGTTTCTGAGGCGGGCCCGCTCCGGTCCAGGGTCATTCCGCTTCCGAGGCCAAGGCGTTCACCGCCGCCGCGGTGATGGCGCTGCCACCCCGGCGGCCCTGCACGATCAGGAACTCCAGCCCCGATTCGGCAAGCGCCTCCTTCGACTCGGCCGCACCGATGAACCCGACCGGCACCCCGATCACCGCGGCCGGCCGTGGCGCGCCGGCCTCGACCATCTCCAGCAGCCGGAACAGGGCGGTCGGCGCGTTGCCGATCGCCACCACGGCGCCGCCGAGCCGGTCACCCCACAGGTCCAGGGCGGCCGCGCTGCGGGTGTTCCCGATCTCCGCGGCGAGCGCCGGAACCGCCGGATCCCGCAGCGTGCACACCACGTCGTTGGCGGCCGGCAGCCGGGCCCGGGTCACCCCGGACGCCACCATCTCGGCGTCACACAGGATCGGGGCGCCACCGAGCAAGGCCTTCCGGGCCGCGGTGACGACACCCGGACTGAACCGGACATCCTCCACCAGATCCACCATCCCGCAGGCGTGGATCATCCGAACCACCACCCGCGACACGTCCTCCGGCAGCCCCGACAGGTCCGCCTCGGCCCGGATGGTGGCGAACGAACGCCGGTAGATCTCCGCGCCGTCGCGCACATATTCCATCTCAGAGCCTCCTAGCCACAGCCACCACGTCTCCCAGCCCACTACTTCCGGGGTCGCCCGTGACCGATCCGGCCCCGCCGATCCTCAGCGATCCCACCGCCGGAGTCGATGGCCCGACCAGCCCGCTTTCCCCGCCCGGTCCGCCGCCCCGCCCCGGTCCGCCTCCCGTGCCCGGCCCGTTTCCGGTTCCCAGCCCGTTTCCCGCGCCTGGTCCGCTTTCCGCGCCTGGTCCGCGCCCGTCGTCGGCCGCGGTGACCGGGACCGCCGGCCCGCCTGCCGTCAGGCGACGGGTGACCAGGTAGCCGCCGGTGGTGGCCTCGGCCAGAACGTGCGGACCCGCCGGGCTACCGCAGGCACGGGCACATCCGGCCCAGTGCACCGGCAACCCGTCGACGAACCGGGCCGCGGCCACCGCATCGGCCCGCACGTCGGCCAGCGATCTTGCACACCCGGGCTGCCCGGCGCACGAGGTCACCCCGGACCACGCCGAGCCGGGTGTCACCGCGAGACCGGCCCCGGCCAGGCGATCCGCCCAGGTCTGCGCCGTCTCCGGCGGCAGATCGGACACCAGCACCCCACGCCAGGGCGTCACGACCAGGTGGTCCGCTTCCTCCAGGACCTTCAGCTGTACGCCGGTCAGCCGCCCCAGTGGCACCAGCCCCGCGACCGCGACCAGCCCGTCGTCCTGCGGCACGATCCCGATCAGGTCACCGGGTTCAGCAGCAGCCACCGGAACCGCGACCTCGACCGGCACCGGGACCAGCCCGAGCGCCGCCACGACCCGGCCGGACACCCGGGCCGGGCCGTCGGTCAACTCCCGCAGCCGCCAGGCCGCCGCACCGTCACCCCGTTGCGCACTCCGCTCGGCCAGGAACGCGTGCGCCGCCGCGATCAGCACCGGAACCACCTGCCCGGCCGCCACCCGAATCCCGGTGTCATGCCCGGCGAACCGAACAGTGAACTCCGATCCCACCACCTGGCCACCGGACTCACCGAACGGGACGCCACCGCTCACGGCCGGAGTGTCGCCGGGCGTGGGCGTGGCGCTGTCCGTCGAGGTCGAAGTGCCGGTGGGGGCGGCCGGGATCGCCGCGACGTCGGCGGCGAGGGGGACGTGCCCGATCGCGAACAGGAACTTGCCGGGGAGTGCGGGCAGGGCCGGATCGGCGAGGATCGCCCGGTCCAGCTCGTCCACCAGCGCGCGCGACCACCTGTCGGGCAGGGGCGGGGCCGCGATGTTGCGTACGTTGTCGTGGGTCGTGGAGGGCAGTAGACCGGCCGACCGCAACCGGTCCGCCAGTGCCGTGGCGTCGCTCGGGGCGAGGCCCCGGAGCTGCAGGTTGGCCCGGGAGGTCAGCTCCAGGGCGCCGTCCCCGAACTCGGCGGCCATCGACCGCAGTGACCGCAGCTGGGCCCCGGTCAGCCGGCCGCCGGGCAGCCGCACCCGGGCCAGCATGCCGTCGGCCGCGGCGTGCAGCCGCAGCGCGCCGGGGCAGGCGTCGGTCTCGGAGGTTCGGCGGAGAGCCATGGCCCGGATACTACGGCCGCCCTCCGACACGAATTCACCGTCGCCCGCCCGTGGGTCGGGAGCGTCACAACACCGGGCTCACCTTGACGCGGGACACCGGGGTTGGAGAAGCTCAAGGGGCTTAACGGGCGGCGACGCCGCGGAGGAAGCCGGTGTGAGTCCGGTGCGGTCCCGCCACTGTCACCAGGGATTTCCCTGGGAGCCAGAGACTCCGGTCGCCGTCTTTCCTTTTCTACCCGGGGCGCGGACCCCGAGGGGGAGTGCGCGCGTGTTCCTGCTGCTTTCGACATCCGACACGGACCTTCTCAGTGCCCGGGCCAGTGGCTCGCCATGGCGTCTCGCCAACCCGGCCCGCACCGGTGCCGCCGATCTGCCGGCCCTGCTCGACGGGGTCGAGCTGGTCGTGGTGCGCATCCTGGGCGGTCGCCGGTTCTGGGAGGAGGGCCTCGACGCCCTGCTCGCGGGCAGTGTCCCGGTGGTGGTGCTCGGTGGCGAGCAGGCGCCGGACGCCGAGTTGATGAAACTGTCCACGGTGCCCGCCGGGGTGGCCGCGGAGGCGCACGTCTATCTGGCGCAGGGCGGCGCGGACAACCTGGTGTCGCTGCACGACTTCCTCTCCGACACGGTGCTGCTGACCGGCAACGGGTTCGCGCCCGCGGTGGCCGCGCCGGAGTGGGGCCCGCTGCCCCGCGAGGCGGCGGCCGGCACCGGCCCGGCGACCGTCGCGGTGCTGTATTACCGGGCGCATCACATGGCCGGCAACACCGCTTTCGTCGAGGCTCTCAGCCAGGCGATCGAGGCCAAGGGCGCCCGGGCGCTGCCGATCTACACGGCGTCGTTGCGGACCGCGTCGCCCGAGCTGCTGGCCGAGCTCCGCAAGGCGGACGCGCTGGTGGTGACGGTGCTGGCGGCCGGTGGCACCAAACCGGCCACTGTCGGTGCGGGCGGCGACGACGAGGCGTGGGACGTGGGTGTCCTCGCCGATCTGGACGTGCCGATCCTGCAGGGTCTCTGCCTGACCAGTTCGCGGGCCGCCTGGGAGGCCAGTGACGACGGGCTGACACCGCTGGACGCGGCGACGCAGGTGGCGATCCCCGAGTTCGACGGGCGGATCATCACGGTGCCGTTCTCGTTCAAGGAGATCGACGAGGACGGCCTGTCGGTCTACGTGGCCGATCCGGAGCGGGCATCCCGGGTCGCCGGGATCGCGGTGTCACACGCCCGGTTGCGGCACGTGCCGCCGGCCGAGCGCAGGGTCGCGCTGATGCTGTCGGCGTACCCGACGAAGCATTCCCGGATCGGTAACGCGGTCGGCCTGGACACTCCGGCCTCGACGGTGGCGCTGCTGGCGGCCCTGTCGGCCGAGGGTTACCGGATCGGCGACTTCGGGGCGTACGACGGTGATGGTCTGATCCACACCCTGATCGCGGCCGGTGGGCAGGACCCGGACTGGCTGACCGAGGAGCAGCTGGCCGCGAACCCGGTGCGGATCTCCGGGGAGCGCTATTCGGCGTGGTTCGCGACCCTGCCGGAGGATTTCCGGGCGAGTGTCCAGCAGCACTGGGGCCCGCCACCCGGCGAGCTGTACACCGACCGGGGCGACATCGTGCTCGCCGCGCTGCGCGACGAGAACATCGTGGTGATGGTGCAGCCGCCGCGCGGGTTCGGGGCCAACCCGGTGGCCATCTACCACGACCCGGACCTGCCGCCGAGCCACCACTATCTGGCCGCCTACCGCTGGCTGGCCGACGACTTCGGCGCGCACGCCGTGGTGCACGTCGGTAAACACGGCAACCTGGAGTGGCTGCCGGGGAAGAACGTCGGCATGTCCGCCTCGGACGGCACCGACGCGGCCCTCGGTGACCTGCCGCTGATCTACCCGTTCCTGGTCAACGACCCGGGCGAGGGCACCCAGGCCAAGCGCCGGGCGCACGCCACCCTGGTCGACCATCTGATTCCGCCGATGGCCCGGGCCGAGTCGTACGGCGACATCGCCCGCCTGGAGCAGTTGCTCGACGAGCACGCCAACATCGCCGCCCTCGACCCGGCGAAACTGCCTGCCATCCGGGCTCAGATCTGGACCCTGATCCAGGCCGCCAAGATGGACCACGACCTGGGCCTGTCGAACCGTCCGGATGATGAGGAGTTCGACGACTTCATCATGCACATCGACGGATGGCTGTGTGAGGTCAAGGACGTCCAGATCCGCGACGGCCTGCACGTCCTCGGCGCGGCCCCGGTCGGTGTGCCCCGGATCAACCTGGTCCTGGCGATGCTGCGGGCCCGTCAGATGTGGGCCGGCAAGGTGGCCGCCCTGCCCGGCCTGCGGGAGGCGCTGGGCCTGCCGGAGGACGCGTCGACGGCGGCCACGGACGCGGTCGAGGAGCAGGCCCGTGCCCTGGTCACGGCCATGGAGGAGGCCGGCTGGCCGACGAGCGTCCCGGAGTCCCTGGTGACCACGGTCCTCGCCTCCGTCACCGCCCGCACCTCCGCGCACCTCTCCGAGACTTCCGACATCTCGGAAGTCGCCCGCGTGCTGGAGTTCGCGGCCACCGAGGTCGTCCCACGGCTGGCGAAGACCACCGACGAGCTGACTCACGTGCTGCACGCCCTAGGCGGCGGTTACGTTCCGGCCGGGCCGAGCGGTTCCCCGCTGCGCGGCCTGATCAACGTGCTCCCGACCGGGCGCAACTTCTACTCCGTCGACCCCAAGGCGATCCCGAGCCAGCTCGCCTGGGAGACCGGGCAGGCGATGGCCGAGTCGCTGCTCACCCGCTACCGGACCGACTACGGCGACTGGCCGCGGTCGGTCGGTCTCTCCGCCTGGGGCACCAGCGCGATGCGGACCGCCGGTGACGACATCGCTGAGATCCTCGCCCTGATCGGCGTGCGCCCGGTCTGGGATCCGGCCTCCCGCCGGGTCACCGGCCTGGAGCCGATCACCGCCGAGGAGCTGGGCCGCCCGCGGGTGGACGTGACGGTGCGTATCTCCGGCTTCTTCCGGGACGCGTTCCCGCACGTGGTGGCGATGCTCGACGACGCGTTCACGCTCGTCGCCGGCCTCGACGAGCCGGACAACTACGTGCGCGAGCACGCGCTGCGGGACCAGGGCGAGCACGGCGACTGGCGGCGGGCCACCACCCGGATCTTCGGATCCCGGCCGGGGGCGTACGGCGCCGGTATCCTCCCGCTCATCGACAGCCGGAACTGGCGTGACGACGCCGACCTGGCCGAGGTGTACGCGGTGTGGGGCGGTTTCGCCTACGGCCGGGACCTGGACGGGGTGCCCGCCCGCGCCGACATGGAGAACGCGTACCGGCGGATCGACGTGGCCGCGAAGAACATCGACACCCGCGAGCACGATATCGCCGACTCCGACGACTACTTCCAGTACCACGGCGGCATGATCGCCACGGTCCGTGCGCTGAGCGGCAAGGCCCCGGCGGCGTACATCGGCGATTCCACCAACCCGGACCAGGCACGGACCCGCAGCCTGACCGAGGAGACCGCCCGCATCTTCCGGGCCCGGGTGGTGAACCCGCGCTGGATCGCCGCGATGCAGCGGCACGGCTACAAGGGTGCGTTCGAGCTGGCCGCCACCGTCGACTACCTCTTCGGGTACGACGCGACCGCCGGCGTGGTCACCGACTGGATGTACGAGCAGCTCGCCGCCAGTTACGTGCTCGACCCCGACAACCAGAAGTTCATGCGCCAGTCCAACCCGTGGGCCCTGCACGGGATCACCGAGCGCCTGCTGGAAGCCGCCGACCGCAACCTGTGGGAGGCGCCCGAGCCGGACACGCTCGCCGCTCTGCAGCAGCTTTACCTGGAGACCGAGGGCGATCTGGAGGACGGCCAAGCCTGATGGCAGGCTGTGCGGATGATCGTCAGACGTGAACTGCCCGGCGACATCG
>DATMVU010000012.1:0-5778 GCA_035562875.1 Actinoplanes sp.
CGTTGAACCAGCGGCGGGTTTCCTCGACGGCCCAGTGATCACCCCATTGGAAGGCGACCACCCGCTGGGCGGTGATGTCGGCCCGCGCCTGCTCGTAGGTCGACTGCCGGGGCGAGGTCCACCAGGTCACCGAGGCCGCCAGCACCCACAGCCCGATCACCAGCGCCCGGAACCCGACCCGCCACCAGTGTCGCCCCGGCCTGATCTCCCCCATGCCGCGGAGATTACTCAAGCCCCGCCAGCGCCACACCCTCTTCGGCATCCTAGGAGGCTAGTCTTGAGGAGTTGAGGACACTGCCGGGGCTGGGTACCGCGAGACGCCCGGCGATGCGGTACGGTCGAGCCGGTACGAGGCGAGTTGATGTTCCAGTCCGGCCTGTCTGGCGACTCGCGGTGATGACACCGCTGGAGTTCCGCCATCCTTTTCTTTTCTGTGTTTCGGATTCCGGGCGTGGTCCGGTTCTTCGTTCCCGCGTCGGTCGGCCGGCTCGGGGTGGCGATGAGTGGGCTCGCCGTGATGTGGGCGGTACACGGGGTCTCCGGCTCGTTCGGGGCCGGTGGGGCGGCGGCCGGAATGTTCGCGGCGTCCGAGGCTCTCGCCGGGCCGCAGATCGCCCGGCTCATCGACCGGTGGGGGCAGCGGCGGGTCGTTCCCGTCTCGGCCGGGGTGTTCACGGTGGCCGCGGCACTGCTGGTGGCGGCGTGTGCCGGGGCGGCCGCGACCGGGGTGTTGCTCGGGCTGGCCGCGGTGGTGGGGGCGACGGTCCCGCCGGTCGGGGCGTTGTCGGCCGCCCGATGGCGGGGGATCGACGAGGCGCGGGCGGCCGGGTTGTCCCTGGACGGGGCGGTCAACGACGTGGCGTTCCTGGTCGGCCCGATGCTGGTCACGGGGCTCGGGGCGGTGTTCGTACCGTGGGCCGGTCTGGCTCTGGCTCTGGGTCTTGTCGTGGTCGGGGTGGCGGGGCTGGTCACCGCGACCGGGACCGAACCGGCGCCGGGTCGCGCCTCCACCGGGATGATCATGGATCGGCGGCTGGTGGAACGACGATTCCTCGGACTGTTCGTCGCGAACCTGGCGCTCGGTCTCTTCTTCGGCGGGATCGGGGTGGTGATCGCCGGGTTCGCGTTCGCACACGGGTCGGGGGCGCTGACCGGGGCGGTCACCGCGGTCGCTGGAGCGGTCAGCCTGGTGGCGGGGCTGATCTACGGGAGTGTTCCGGCACTGCGGCCCCGGCCGGTGATGCTCGGCGCCGGGCTGGTGCTGGCCGGCGGGTGTGCACTACTGGCCCTGACACCGGGAATGGCGGCGATGGTCGCCGGGTACGCGGTGGTCGGCGGGGCGGTGGCACTCGTCGTGATCCCCGGCGCGGTGCTGCTGCGCCAGGTGGTCTCCGAGGACGTATACACCCAGGCGGTGACGTGGATCAATGCGGCCAGCACTGCCGGGATCGCGGTCGCGGCGCCGCTGATCGGTATCGTCGTGCAGCGGCACGGCTGGCCGGCCGGGTTCCTGACACTCGCCGCTCTCACCGCCGCCCTGCCGCTGACACTGCTGCTGCTCGTCCCGGAAGAGGCGACCGCCCGGGCCCGGTGATCACTGCCGGTACTCTGTGGTCGCGACGGCTGGCAGTGGCTCGCCGTGGGCCGCCAGCGCGGCCCGCAGATCGTCGGGCCACTCGTCGATCGGGGTGCCGACGTAGCTGTCCCGTTCGGCCAGCAGGTGCGGGAGCAACCGGGGATCCGCCGTGCGGGCGGCGAGAGCACACAACGCCTCGGACACCAGGCCCGAGTCGGACGACTCCGGCGGGTCCTGCAGGATGTCGAGTAGTGGCTGCATGACCCGTTCGTCGCCGCGGGTGGCCAGACCGTGCACGGCCTCGATGCGGGTGTCGGTGTCCTCGTCGTCGAGGCGGGCGGCGAGGGCGTCCCGCAGCCGGGGGAAGTCCTGGTCACTCTGGCGGGCCAGACCGAACGTCGCCCAGTCACGGACGTGGGCGTCCTCGTCCGCTGAGAGCGTGACGAGAGTGTCGACGGCCGGTTTCTCCGGGCGGCGGAGCAGGCCGAAGACAACGCCGTGCCGGACCTCGGGATCGGCATGGGTGTGCAACCTGATCAACGGTGCCAGGCTGCGCTCGTCGCCGATGTGCCCGAGACCGGTGGTGACCGAGTAGAGCACGCCCGGATCGGTTTCGTCCCGCGCCATGGTGTGCAGCAGGGTCACGGCGTCGTTGCGGAACGGCCCATCCGCGGCGGCTCGGCCCGGTGCCGCACCGAGTTGACCGAGCACGTCGGCGGCCAGCACGCGGCGAGCGGGATCGGGGTCGCCGGCCAGCCGGCCGGCGATGTCGAGGGCGTCCTGCCCGCCGTGCAGGTGCAGGTGCGAGATCAGGTCCCAGCGGCGGTTCTCGTCGTCGGCCCGGAACGCCTCGTCGAAGACTGCGGACACAGCGAGATCAGGCGTCGGCATGATGGCCATCATGTCCAGCGTCGCGGGGTGCGGCAACCGAAATCGGGCATGCGGTGGTCAGAGCGGGACCTCGAAATGCTGGTAGTCCTTGAGCGACGTCCAGTCCCCGCCCCAGGTGAAGCCGTGTTTCGTGAACGCCCGCCACACCCGGTCACCGTGCCTGATCATGCCGGGCCGGACGTTCTCCCGGTTCGTGAACGCCTTACCGGCCGGCGGCTGCACGACGGTGCCCTTGACGTACGGATTCTCCACCGTGTTGACGTCGATGGCCTTGCCGTACGAGTGCACCGAGAACCCGGTCGTCGAGCCGGTCTTCGGCCGGCAGTTGAACGCCGAGGTGTTGTCGGCGGCCATCGACGCGTTGTCGTCGCCGCCGTAACGGTCCACCGGAACCATCTTCCGGATCGGGAACCGCATCGAGTACAGCGTGTGGAACACGTCCACCACCCCACGCGCCACACTCTTGTGGACGATCAGCTCACCCCGGTGCCGGACTTCGTCGAAACCCCAGTACGTCAACTTCACCCGGCGCAGATCCGCGATCGCCACCGGACAACCCGGACGCCACGAGACGCCGGTCATCGCCTTGGCGGTGGCCGCGTCGACGGCCCGGATCGAGGTCCGGTAGCCGTCGTCCGCGGCGGCGGGCACCACAACGCCGGCCGCGCCGACAACCGTACCGGTCACAGCCGACAGGATCGCGACAGAAAGGGAGGAACGCACGTCCCGATACTGTCAGCGAGCACCGGTCCCGGCGTGGTTCCGGACCGTCGTGTCCACGTCGTGATGTCTGGCAGTCACCCGAACAGGGCACCCACCGTCACGGGTGGTTCTCGGCCAGAAGGATCTCCTCCATCGGGCCGGACAGTGCCCGCCAGCCTTCTTCGAGTGCGGTTCGGCAGTTCTCGGTGAGGCTTGTCAGGTCGTCGTCGGAGCCGGCCGGTGTGACGAACCGCCACCACAACCAGCCGGATGCCATCTGCGAATGCGTCCACCCGATCGCCGCGGCGTGCGGCTCGAGGCGGGTGGTGAGCAGCTTCGCCAGACGGTCCTTGGCGAGACTCTTGCCGGAATGGACCCGTACGCCCACGTACGGCCATCTGGTATCGCCGTCGGTCAGGAGGCCGTGCTCGTGCCACTGCAACGCGATTGCGGGTTGCAGTGCGCCGACCTGCCAGGACGGCCGGGTCAGCTGGTAGGTCACGAAAGCCCCGTGCTCGGACCAGCCGTGCTCGGCCTCCGCGAGGATGACGGGATCGATACCCTCCGCGCCGGCCCCGGCAGCGGCCGCGATCTCCTTCACCGCGTCGTCGCGCAGTGCGGCCCATTCGGTGATCTGGTTCCAGTGACGCAGGTAGAAGCTGGTCTTGTCGTCCGGCATAACGGATCCTTCACCGTCGAGTGTCTCCCAGAAGTCCCGGACTCCGGCCGACGCACCGGGCGGCAGCGGCGCCATCAGCCCGGCGATGTCCTGCCAGGTCAGGACGGCCCATCCGGCGGGCACGTCGTCGTGTTCGTGACCGTCCCTGATCAGGTACACCAGGGTTGCCGCCTCGTCCGCCCAGAGTCCGGCGAGCCGGGCACACTGGTCGCCGTGCTGCGAGGCGTTGAACTTGGCCTCGACCAGGACACAGACGCCACCCACCCGGACCACCAGGTCGGCCCGGGTCCGGACCCCGTCCGCCGTGTACCGGGTCTCCTCCACGGTCACCCGGACCCGGGCGGCCGGGTCGAACGGCAGGCCGAGCCTCGCGAACAGCCGCCGCACGACCCGATCACCCAGCCCGTGGTGTTCCTCGGGCCGGATGACCCAGGCCAGGCAGGCGACGAGTTTGACTTCGAGACGGTGGAACCCGAGAACCTGGAGCAAGGTCCGATTGCCGGTACGCCAACCGCCTGCCGCTTTGATCTCCGCCGTCTCCCGGGACAGTTCGGTCAACCGGCGTTCCCACTGCTCGATCCGCGAACGCCTGATCGAGTCCCATTCCCCGGACAGGGCTTCGAGTCGCCGCTCGTCGTCGTTCACGGCGTCGATGTTCGCATTTCCGCGTCGGGGGCGGAACCCCGCCGTGCACCGGACGGCACGGTGCGTTCAAGCGCTGTCGTCGTGCAGCCCGGTCGCGGCCATCAGGAGTTCCGCGGCGCCCCACTCTCCGGTGACCGTGATGCCGGGCATCCGCGTGAGAGGTGTGCCGCCGATGATGCAGGCCTTCCAGTCGCGGGTGGAGGCGGCGACGGCCGCGTCGGCGGGGCCGGGCTCGTCGACCCGGCTGATCACGGTGGCGGTGGCCGTCATGACCGCGTGGTAGTGCACGGGCGGGAGGTCGTCCTGCCGGGAGTCGGTCAGCGTCAGCGACACCGTCCGCGGGCCTGATCCGTCGGCCACCGGACGGGCGTGGGTGCGCATCGCCAGGATGAGGGTGTCGGGGCTCATGTCGGCGTCGAAGGGCATGGTGGGTGATCGCACGGCCCAGGCCGACAGGGCGGAGTTGACGACCTCGAGTTGACGGCCCCAGGTGGTGAGTTCGTAGACGTCCACCCGCCCCGGGCCGGGGAGACGGCGCTGCCGGGCGACCCCGTGGGTGGTCAGCTCCTGGAGTCGCCGGGTGAGGATGCCGGGCCCGATGCCGAGGACGTCGCGCTGCAGGTCGGCGAAGCGTTTGGGCCCGAGCAGCAACTCGCGCACCACGATCATCGTCCACCGGTCGCCGATGAGGTCCAGCGCGTGCGCGGCCGCACAGCCGTCGTTGTAGGAGCCGTAACTCCGCCGGGTCACCATCTCCCCAAGATACTACTTTTCCAGTAGTGTCCACTACTGTTTCAGTAGCATAAGGAGAGTGCCTGCCATGTCCCGTACGACCGATGCCGGGCTCTGGAGTCTCGTCCACGCCGCTCGGCGCTCCCTGGCCGGCGACCTGTCCGGCCTCGAACCCGCCCAGTGGCAGACGCCGACCCTGTGCACCGGCTGGGACGTGGAACACGTCGTCGCCCACCTGACCGCCGCCGCCACGACCGGCCGGTGGCCCTGGATCCGCAGCATCGTGCTCGCCGGTTTCCGCCCCGCGGTGCACAACGACCGCCGCCTGCGCGAACACCTGGGCACGACCCCGCCGGAGACGCTCACCCGGTTCGAGGCCGTGGCCGACGCGGAGGTCGCCCCGACCGGGGACACCGCCGCCTACCTCGGTGAGGTGCTCGTCCACAGCCAGGACATCCGGCTCCCGCTGGGCATCACCACGGAGCCGGACGTCGCGGCGCTCACCGCCGTCGCGGAGTTCTACGCACGGCGCGACTTCGCCGTCCCCAGCAGG
>DATMVU010000013.1:0-4458 GCA_035562875.1 Actinoplanes sp.
CTGATGAACGCGCACCCGGATCTGACCGGCCTGGTCGGTGAGTGCACCTCCAGCGCCCCGGGTGTCGCGCAGGCCGTCAAGGACGCCGGCAAGATCGGCAAGGTCTTCACCGTCGGTCTCGGCACCCCGCAGGCGATGAAGCCGTACCTGACCGACAAGTCGTCCACCGCCGCGATCCTCTGGGATGTCGAGAACCTCGGCTATCTCACCGCCTGGGCCGGCGCCCAGATCGCCCAGGGCAAGACCATCGAGGCCACCAACAACGTCTCGGCCGACCTGTCCGCGGTCACCTACGACAGTGGCACGAAGATGCTGCTCCTCGGCCCGGCTCTGGCGATCACCGCCGAGAACGTGGACCAGTTCGACTACTGATGGACGCCGACGACAGCGAGACGCCCCGGCTGCGCCTGACCGCCATCTCCAAGCGGTTCGGCGCGGTCCGGGCCGTTCAACATGCCGATTTCACCGTACGGGCGGGCCGGGTCCACGCCCTCGTCGGTGAGAACGGGGCCGGCAAGTCCACGATGATCAAGATCGTGGCGGGCGCCGTGACAGCCGACACCGGCGAGATCGAGTTCGAGGGCGAGCCGGTCCGGCTGGGTTCCACGACGGCCGCGATCGACCTCGGTATCGCCACCGTCTACCAGGAGCCGCAGTTGTTCCCGGAGCTGACGGTGGCCGAGAACATCTTCCTGGGCCGGGAGATCCGCACCCCTCTCCAACGGATCGACTGGTCCGCCCAGGACTCCCGGGTCCTCGAACTGCTCGACCTGCTGGGCCTGCCGGAGCGGTACGCCACCGCCGAGGTGGGCACCCTCTCGGTCGCCGAGCAGCAGCAGGTGTCGATCGCGAAGGCTCTCGCGGCCGACGCGAAGGTGCTGATCCTGGACGAGCCGTCGGCGATCCTGACCGATGCCGAGATCGAGGTGCTGTTCGGTGTCGTCAAGCGGCTCACCGGGGCCGGGGTGAGCGTCATCTACATCTCGCACCGTCTCGACGAGCTGTTCCGGATCGCGGACGAGGTGACCGTCATGCGGGACGGGCGCACGATCGGCACGTACGACATCAAGGATCTGACCGTGCGGCAGATCGCCCACCTGATGGTCGGCGAGGAGCTCTCCGACGCCCGGCCGCATCGTGAGGTCCCGGCGGGACCGGTGGTCCTGCAACTCCAGAACCTGGAGAAGAAGGGCAGATTCCACGACGTCGACGTGTCCGTACGGGCGGGCGAGATCGTCGCCCTCTACGGCCTGGTCGGCTCGGGTGTCTCGGAGATCGCCGCCTGCATCTACGGCATCGACCAGGCGACGGGCGGTGACCTGAGAATCGCGGAGAAGACGGTACGGATCCGGAATCCGCAGCACGCGAAGAAGCTGGGGATCGCCCTGCTGCCCGCCAACCGCAAGGTCGAGGGCATGTTCGGGTTCCAGTCGATCGCTTTCAACATCTCCGCCGGCCACCTCGAGAAGATGTCCCGGTTCGGCACGATCATCGACCGCGCCCTGGAGAGGACGAAGGCCCAGGAGCTGATCAGGCGCCTGGCGGTGAAGACGCCGCACGAGCGCCAGACGATCAACGCCATGTCCGGCGGCAACGCCCAGAAGGTGGTCCTGGCGCGGCAGCTGGTCGAGCGCCCGAAGGTGCTGGTGCTGGCCGAGCCCACCCAGGGTGTCGACGTGGGCGCCAAGGAGGAGATCCACCGCCTGATCACCGAGCTGGCCGAGGAGGGCACCGCGGTGCTGGTGGTGACCTCGGACCTGCCGGAGGCGCTGCGGATCGCCGACCGCATCCAGGTGGTGCGCGGCGGCACGACGACCGACGAGTTCGGTCCCGACGCCAGTCAGGTGGACCTGCTGGCCGCGGCGGCGGGAGGCAGAGAGTGACGGCCGTGGCGGAGCGGACCGGGCAGAGAGTCCGGCTGCGGAGAAAGAGCCTGGTCACCGGCCAGGAGATCGTCTTGGTCGGTGTGATCGCGGTGCTGTGGGCGGCCCTCGCCCTGAGCACCCCCGCGTTCCTGACCGCCGGTTCGATCCAGCCGCTGCTGGTGTCGACGGCCCCGATCGCCCTGATCGGTGTCGCGATGACCATCGTGATCATCACCGGCGGCATCGACGTGAGCGTCGGCGGCGCGATCATGGTCTGCTCGGTGCTGACCGCGAAGGCCCTGGTCGGCGCGGAGGTTAACCTGCCGGTCGCGGTCGTCCTCGCGGTCGCGGCGGGCGGTGTGCTGGGCCTGGTCAACGGCCTGTTGATCGCGTACGGCCGGGTTCACGCGATCATCATCACCTTCGGTACGGCCAACCTCTTCATGTTCCTGGGCCTGCAGATCTTCGGGTCGGGCACGGTCAACGGCATCCCCGGCACGCTGGCCTTCTTCGGCCGTGGCCCGGACGGCCGGACACTCGGCGTCCCACACGCCTTCCTGATCACCGTGCTGATCACCGCGGCCGTCTGGTGGTACCTGCGCAACATCGCGGGCGGCCGGCACTTCTTCGCGATCGGCGGGGACGAGCAGGCGGCCCGCCTGGCGGGTGTCCGCGTGCGGCGCCGGGTGCTGCTGGCGTACGTGTTCACCGGCCTGCTCGTCGGCCTGGCGTCGTGTTTCGTGCTCGCGCAGGGCACGTCGACGCTGGATCAGTCGGTCGGTGCGGGCAAGGAGCTGGCGGTGATCGCGGCGGTCGTGATCGGCGGCACGAGCATCATGGGCGGCCGTGGTTCGGTGCTGGGCACGCTGCTCGGCGCGCTGCTGGTGCAGTCGGTCGCGTCCGGCGTGACCCAGCTGGGCTGGCGGTCGCAGCTCTCCGACCTGTTCGTCGGCATCTTCATCATCGTGGCGGTCGGCGCCGACCTGCTCCGCGCTCGGGCAAGGAGAAGCCGGTGACTCCGGTGAAAGAGAAGTCCGAGAAGACGGACTGGCTGAAAATCCTGCTCACTCAGCGCATCGCCCTCCTCGCGGTACTGATCGTCATCGTCGTCGTCACGTTCTTCATCAACGACGCCGGTGGTTACCTGACGGCGCCGTACGACTTCGACTACATGTCCGCGAGCCTGATCAACGCCGTCCCGCTGGCCATGCTGGGTCTCGCGGAACTGCTGGTCATCCTGTCCGGACGGGGTGGCATCGATCTGAGCGTCGGCGCCATCGTGTCCCTGGCCGGCATGGGCTTCGGGTTCGCGTACGGCGAATGGGGCTGGCCCCTGTGGGCGGCGATCCTCGCAACAGCCGCCTTCGGTGCACTGCTGGGCGCGGTCAACGGCTTCCTGGTCTCCTACATCGGCTTCCCGGCGCTGATCGCCACGCTCGCCACGTTCTACGCGTACAAGAGCCTGGCGATCGTGATCAACAACCAGCAGCCGATCAGCACGAAGCCGATCCAGGAGTTGTTCTCGATGAGCAAGCCGGTCGAGCTGCCGCTGATCGGCGAGTACCTCCCCGACGTGCCACTGGGGATCTTCACGTTCCTGCTGCCCACCGTCGTCGCGGTCTGGCTGCTGCTGGCCCGCACCACCTACGGGCGGCGTCTCTACGCGATCGGCACCAACGACGTCGCCGCACGCTGGGCCGGGCTCCCGGTCCGGGACACCCGCTTCAAGGCGTACGTCTACGCGGGCCTGATCTCCGGCCTGGTGGCCGTGGTGACGGTGGGGCAGTTCGCCTCGGCCCGCCCGGACGCGGGCGTCTCCGGCAACGGCATGGCCCTGCCCGCGATCACCATCGCCGTCCTCGGCGGCGTGGCGATCACCGGTGGCATCGGCCGGGTCGCCGGGGTCGTGCTCGCCACGCTGCTCATCGTCTGGCTCAACGCCGGCATCCTGCTCGCCTTCGTCGGTAACGAGGGTTCGCAGTACCAGCTCCTGGCCCTGGGTTCGGTGCTGGTGTTCGCCGCGCTCTTGAACGGGCTCACCAACCGCAAGTATGGAGGCACGCAATGAACCTGGACGGCCTGGACGGCTTCACGATCGAGGTCCCTAGCTGGGCGTACGGCAACTCGGGCACCCGTTTCAAGGTGTTCACCCGCCCCGGGGGCCCGCGCGACCCGTACGAGAAGATCGCGGACGCCGCGCAGGTCAACCGCCTGACCGGACTCGCCAACCGGGTGTCGCTGCACATCCCGTGGGACGTCGTCGACGACTGGAGCGATCTCGGCGAGTTCGCGGAGAAGGCCGGCGTGCGGATCGGCGCGATCAACTCGAACGTGTTCCAGGACGACGACTACCGGCTGGGTTCGCTCTGCAACCCGGACCCGGCGATCCGCCGCAAGGCCGTCGACCACCACAAGCACTGCCTGGACGTGATGCGGCAGACCGGCTCGACCGATCTGAAGATCTGGCTGCCGGACGGCACGAACTACGCCGGTCAGGACTCGCTGCGCGGCCGGCAGGAGCGGCTCGCCGAATCGCTGCGGGAGATCTACGACGCCTCCGACGAGAACCAGCGGATCCTGCTCGAATACAAGT
>DATMVU010000014.1:0-7455 GCA_035562875.1 Actinoplanes sp.
GTACTCCTCGGTGACCCGCAGCGGCGGGTAGGGCGGGTCGTCGGCGAGCGGATTCCCCAGATCGGCCCCGAGGTCGAAGAGGTCGTTCTGGATCGTGGCGAGCACCGTCCGGACGTCTTCGGGGAGGTCGCCGAGCGCGAGAGCGACGCCCAGGGCGGCGTTGCACTCGTCGGCGTCGGCGTACGCGGCGATCCGTGGTGAGGTCTTCGGCGCGACCTCGTTGTTGACCAGCCTCGTCTCGCCGGCGTCGCCGGTGCGGGTGTAGATGCGGGTGAGATGCACAGCCATGAGGCACACCCTACGAGGCGAGGGTGCGCTCCGGCCCATACCATGGCCCGCGTGGATGTGATCAGGGTTAAGGGCGGGGCGCGGCTGGCCGGCGACGTCATGGTGGGCGGGGCGAAGAATTCGGCGCTCAAGCTGATGGCTGTCGCGTTGCTGGCCGAGGGCCGCAGCGTGGTGGCCAACGTCCCCCGGATCACCGACATAGCCATCATGGCCGAGGTGCTGCGCCGGCTCGGCTGTGACGTGGTGCTGGACGGCACCGAGGCGATCATCGACGTCCCGGCCGAGCCGGGTAGTGAGGCCGACTACGACCTGGTCCGGCGGCTGCGGGCGTCGATCTGCGTGCTGGGCCCGCTGCTGGCCCGCCGCGGGTACGTGCGGGTGGCCCTGCCGGGCGGCGACATGATCGGGTCGCGGGGTCTGGACATGCACGTGGCCGGCCTGGCCCGGATGGGTGCGGAGATCTCCGGGGAGCACGGGTTCGTCATCGCCGCGGCGCCGAAGGGCCTGCGCGGGGCGAAGATCTGGCTGGACTTCCCGAGTGTCGGCGCCACCGAGAACATCCTGATGGCCGCGGTTCTGGCCCGGGGCGTCACGGAGATCGACAACGCGGCCCGGGAGCCGGAGATCGTCGACATCTGCGAGATGCTCAACGCGATGGGCGCCAAGATCGAGGGCGCCGGTACGAGCACCCTGACCATCGAGGGGGTGGAGGGGCCGCTGAAGCCGGTGCGGCACACCACTGTCGGGGACCGGATCGTCGGCGGTACGTGGGCGTTCGCGTCGGTGATGACCCGTGGGGACGTGACGGTGCACGGGGTGCGGCCGGAGTTCCTGGACGTCGCCCTGGACAAGCTGGTCACCGCGGGCGCGACGGTGGAGCCGGGCGACAACCGGTTCCGGGTCCGGATCGCCGACCGGCCGCGCGGTGTCGACATCGTGACGCTGCCCTATCCGGGGTTCGCGACCGACCTGCTGCCGATGGCGCTGGGCCTGGCCGCGGTCGCCGAGGGGTCGTCGCTGATCACCGAGAACATCTTCGACGGCCGGTTCATGTTCGTGAACGAGATGTCCCGGCTGGGTGCCGACATCCGCACCGACGGGCATCACGCCGCGGTGAACGGGCGGGATCGGCTCTCCGGTGCACCGGTGCGTGCCACCGACATCCGGGCCGGTGCCGGTCTGGTGATCGCCGGGCTGTGCGCCGACGGGGTGACCGAGGTGGGCGAGGTGCACCACATCGACCGGGGCTACCCGAACTTCGTCGCCGACCTGGCCGCCCTGGGGGTGGAGGTGGAGCGCACCGACGTTCCGGAGCCGACGTTCGATTTCTAGCCTGAGAAGGAGGCTTCAGCTTCTCAGAAGGAAGCCACCAGGCGTCGCGCCTCCTCCACCTCTTCGGAGAAGACCAGCACGCTGACCCGGCCGTCGCGCCGGGTCGCCGTGGTGGCACGGATCCCCGCATCGGCGAGGTACCGCCGGATCTCGTCGGCGACCTCGGGCACGCCGGTGACGGCCGCCGGCCGGAGCAGGCCGTAGTCGTCCCACTCGCCGAAGATCGCCAAACCGTCCGGTGCCGTCTCGTCGCTGCGGACACCGGGCGTGACGGTGGGTTGCAGGCCCATGCGCCAGAAGACGACGCCGAGGAAGCCGACCAGACCGACGGCGATCAGGGGCCCGATGAGGTACCAGCCGTCGCTCGTGGCCATGCGCACAGTGTGGCACCGGCGGGCGCCGATTTCTGATGATTCCACCCCATCGCCCGATGAGCTGAACCTACGTTAAGTTACGCCGGTAAACTGGCGGCTCGGCTGACGAAGGAGTGAAGAATGGCGGGTCGTCTCGCGGTCATCGGGTCCGGTCTGATGGGCTCCGGCATCGCTCAGGTCTCGGCGCAGGCCGGGTGGCAGGTCACCATGCGGGACGTCGACGACGCCTCACTCGACCGCGGCATGCGGGCGATCGAGGACTCGCTGAGCCGGTTCACGGCCAAGGGACGGATCACCGCGGAGGAGGCGGCGGCCACCCTCGGCCGGATCACCGCGACCACCGATCTGGACGCGGCCGCCGACGCCGACGTGGTGGTCGAGGCGATCTACGAGAAGATCGAGGCCAAGCACGAGGTCTTCAAGGCCCTCGACAAGATCTGCAAGCCCGGGGCGGTTCTGGGCACCAACACCTCGGCCATCCCGATCACGCAGATCGCCACCGTCACGCAGCGTCCCGAGTCGGTCGTCGGCATCCACTTCTTCTCCCCGGTCCCGATGATGAAGCTGGTCGAGCTGGTCCGGGGCTACCGGACGTCGGACGAGACGCTGGCCGCCGCCCGGTCCTACGCGGAGGGCGTCGGCAAGACCTGTGTCGAGGTCAAACGGGACGTCGCCGGGTTCGTCTCGAACCGGCTGTTCTCGGCGATCCTGGTCGAGGCGATCCAGCTGGTCGAGTCGGGTGTGGTCTCCGCCGAGGACCTGGACACCGTGATGAAGCTGGGCTTCGGGCACGCCATGGGCCCGCTCGCCACCGTCGACCTCACCGGACTCGACGTGATGCTGAACGCGGCCGGAAACATCTACCGGGACACCGCCGACGAGAAGTTCTTCCCGCCGGAGCTGCTCCAGCGGATGGTCCAGGCCGGCGATCTGGGGCGGAAGACGGGTAAGGGGTTCTACGACTACAGGTAGCCCTCAGCCACCGCTGTCGGCCCGGCGGTCGCGGGGTGGCCCCGCGACCGACCACCCTCCTCGCGTGACTCCCACGGGACCGGGCGTTGACCCCGTACCGTCATCTGGTTGTTGCGAGGGACAGTGAGAGCAGCATGGCCGTGACCGTCCCGCCCACCAGGGTGAGTCCGATTCCGCCGATCTCCAGCCGGGCGTTGAGCCGACTGTGGGTGAGGTAGCCGGCGATCGGGATCCCCGCGGACGGCGCGAGGGCGAAGGTCAGCCAGCCGAGGCCGCGGATGACCGGCCCGCCCCACTGCGCGGTGTCACCGAAAGTGACGAGGCCCGCCGCTACCAGTCCGGCCAGGGCGGCCCCCGCGGCGCCGGCGAACGGCAGCAACAGGAGTGCCCAGCGGGGCAGCAGGCCGCGGCCGGGCGGATGGATGGTGACGTCGATCCGGTCGGCCGCGCGGGAGAGCAGCACCCGCGGTGACTGCCGGCCGGGCGCCACCACGTCCTCGCCCGGCTCCGGCCGGCGCTGCAGCGCGACCCGGGGCACGGCCTCCACCGAGGCCGGTTCGGGAACCTCGCCGAGGGCGCGAACCCGCAGGCCACGGGCTCGGCGTAGCTGGTCCCAGAGGCGGCTGGCCTCGCGGTCCACGTCGAGTACCTGGGCGGCCGCGGCACCGGCCCAGCGGTCGGCGGCCAGGGCGTCGCTCTCCGCCCGGGCCAGCTCGCCGGCGGCCCGGGCGGCGCTGTCCTGATAGGCCAGCTCGGCGTCGTCGAGGGCGTCGTCCCGGCGGCGGGTCACGTCGGCGAGGGCGCTGACCATCAACTGGTAGTCACGGCCGAGCGGCTGGCGATCACGAATGGTCACTGTTCACCTCGTACGGGATGATGACTTCCGGCATGTGGTGCACCGAGCGGTCGAAGAACAGGGCCCGGCGCGGTCGTGGGCTCCAGTACGGCCCGCCCGGCCGGGGATGCAGCGGGGCCAGCTCGGAACCGTGCACACCGAGCGCCACCCAGGCGCCGATCGGCTCGAACCGGCCGGCCAGGTCGTCGCGGAGCCCGGCCACCGAACGCCACCAGCCGAGCACGTGGACGCCGCGTTCCGGGCCGTCGGCGAGCAGCGCGCGCAGGGCCGGACGGTGTCGCGAACCGGCCGCGTCGAGTCCGTAACCGATCACATAGCGGGGCAGGTCCGAGTCCGGCGGTGCGAAGTCGGCGTCCGAGGCGTCGTACCAGTCGGCGTCCGGGAGTTCGGCCACCAGCCGGGCGGCGGCGCGTTCGGCAGCGGGTTCCAGACAGACGATGCTGAAGTGGGCCGGGCCCTGTGCGGCGAGCGAGAGAGCTGCCGCGGCCAGCACGTCACCGGCCTCGCCGGCCCGGTCGCCGAGCACCGCCAGGTTCCGGCCCGGCACCGGGTCCAGGCGCAGCCGGGCCGGTTCGGCCCGGACGTCGATGCGCTCACCCAGCACCGCGGCCGGTGGCGAGTCGGCGGGCAACCGCCCGGACGGCCGGTACGCCGACGGCAGCCGGGGCACCACCGTTCCGTCGAAGACCCTCGGTTCCGCGCAGCCGGCCGGCCGGGACCGCCACAGCCGGCGCTGGATGGCACCCCAGGCGGTCCGGTCCCCGGCGTCCGGGAGGCGGACGATCCGGTTCGCGCCGGCCAGCCCCGACTCGGTGTTGACAACCGTGTGGAAGCGCGGGATCAGGGAGGCGGCCAGGTTGTCGGCGGCCAGGACCCGACGGGCGCCGGGCAGTGCGACCCGGACCGTGCACCTGTCGAACACGGCCGGCCGGCCGGTCAGCGACTGCACCCCGTCCTGCGCGGCCAGCACCAGGTGGATCCGATCACTTCCGGCCAGCGCGGTCAGCAACTCGGTGGCCTCGTCGGCGATCGTGTCCCGACCGTCGACGAGTACCGGGAACTCGTTGATCACCACCACGGTGCGGGTCGCCGGGCCGGTAGCGAGGTGGCGCAGCACGGCCAGGCCGAACTCGCGGTCGTGCTGGAGGTTGATCCCGGCCAGCCGGAGCTGGGGTAGCCAACTCGGATCGCGGGGGCCCGGCACGTACCTGGTGAACGCCTCGCCGGACTGGAAGTCCAGCAGGTAGAGGGCCAGTTCGCCGGGGCCGTACCGGGTGGCCAGCGAACCCAGCCAGGTGTAGATCAGGTTGGTCTTGCCGGAGCCGGCCGGTCCGCCGATCAGGATGTGCGGGGCCCGGTCGCCGAGCGGCAGCGCGACCAGGCTGCCGTCGGTGCCGTCGCCGATCGGGGCGAGCAGGCCGTTCCGGGCCGACTCCGCCCAGTGCCGGTCCGGTTCCAGGTCGGCCAGCCGGGCCGGTGGCGGGCCCTGCCGCAACCGGTCGGCGATCTCCCGGCAGAACGCCGCGACCCGCTGCGGCGGCGGAGCCGGGTCGAGTCTCACCTCCAGCCGGTCCAGCGAACCGCACGACGCGACCCGGTCCCGGACCGTGATCCGTTCCACCGACGGGTGCTCGGCCAGCTCCATGCCCCGGACCACCAGGTGCACCCCACGGCCCACGCCGGTACGGACGATCCGGTCCAGTTGGGCCCGCTGCGCCCGGGTCATCTCCTCGCCGGTGGCCTGGTCGGCGAGGAGCACCACGACCTGCCAGCCGTCCCGTCCGGTGTCCCGGCACAGGCTGTCGACCAGTTCGTCGAGCAGCGGTCCCAACCCGCCCGGCCCGACGAACCGGGCGCCGGCCGGCGCGAGGACGGCGAGCGTCTCCCCGAGTCGTTCCGGGTCGTAGACGGTCAGCTCCACCTCACCGGCCCCCGTGCTGCCCAGCGCTCGCAGCAGGACCCCGGTGATCACCTCGTCGAGAGTGGACTGCGGGCCGCTCAGGTGCAGGTGGGCCCGGTCCAGGAACGGGATCAGGCCGGGCAGGGTCTCGGTCTCGTCGAGGTCGATGGTGCCGATCCGGAGCAGCCCCGGCGGGCGGCCGGGTTCCGGGTCGCTCGGTGCCCACAGCCGCCACGGGGTCCCGGCCGCCCCGGCGGCGCTGGCCGAGGCCAGGCCGCGCAGGTGCCCGGTGAGCCGGTTGGCCTCGCCGTGGAACCGTTGCCGGATGTCCTGGCGGGCCGACTCCCGGGCAGTGGCGAGCTGGTTCAGGCAGGTGGCGTATGCGTCCCGGACGAGTCGCCGACGATTCTGCGCCTCGCCACGGGCCGACTCGGCGGCAGCCAGCACCGCGCGGGCGGTGCCGCGGGCCTCGGCAAGCTCCTGCCGGATCGCGGCGACCAGCGCGTTGCGGTGGCTACCCACGCGGTACCCAGGCGTCCATGGTCGGGGATATTAGCCACTAAATGACCTTTTATGGGGTTTTGGTGCTGCGTGTCGGGAGCTTGCCTGCGGAGATCGTCGTGTGCTGTCCCTCCAGCTCCGTCCACAGACGCTCAGCGACCACCGTCGCGGCCTCCCGCAGCCACTGCTTGGTGACGTCCTCCGGCACATACCGCCGGAACCAGTCGACCACCAGCCGAGCCTCCCGGCTCAGCCCGTCGGTCCGCACCCGCCGGCTGTAAGGATTCAACCCGAGCACACAACAGAAGTGCAGCACGTTGTAGTCACGCCAGTCATCGGTCGTCCCGAACGGCCCGGCCGGCCGCAGATCCGACACACACTCCCGCAACACCGCCCGCAACGCCCCGGCCCGGGCCCGCGGCTGATCCTCCCGGCCCGCCAGCCGCCGCCCCACCACCGGCAGATCCGTCAACGGGCTCCGGGCCAGCCGGTTCAGATCACCGAAGTCGGTGAGCGCCCGCCGGGTCAGCCGCAGAAACTCCGGCTCACTCAGCGACTCCAGCCGCCGGGGCTCCCGCCTGCGCAGCAGCGCGTCCGCGTTCAGGAACAACGACGCCCGATCGGCCCGCAACCCGGCATCCTCGGCCAGCGCCATCCGATCCATCGCCCGGCGCACATGATCACCCAGCCCGGCCACCGTCGCACCGACCGCCACCACCACGAACTGCAGCACCGTCGCCACGTCGTCGCCGTCCGACCGCCACATCGTCACCGCGGCCGGCACCCCCAGCAGCAGCGCCGCCGTCAACCCGCCGGCCAGCGACCGCCGAAGATCCGGGCGCAACCGCTCACCGGTCTCGGCCGCGTGCGCCACCGCCATCAGATAGCCGAACACCAGCAGATCCACACCGATCGCGGCGATCGCCGGCAGCGTGCCCCCGAACGGGAACAGCAACAACGCCAGCCCGGCCGTGTACAGCACCGCCATCGACGTCAGCGCCAACGGCAGCGAAACCGGAGACAGCCGGCCACGCATCCGCCACAACAACACCAGCGCACCCACCAGCGGAGCCAACACCACCAACCGGCCCACCTGCGGCAGGAAGACCACCACCAGCAGGAACAAGGCACCCAGGGCGAGCGCGCCCCGATCGATCGGACGGCGCTCCACCGGCGTCAACGGCAGCAGCGCCACCACCGCGCCGGCCCAGCACAGTGCCGGGACACAGAGG
>DATMVU010000015.1:0-10011 GCA_035562875.1 Actinoplanes sp.
CGTCGACTACTCGATGCTGGGCACGGCTCGTGTCGAGCCGCTGCTGCGCCGCATCCGGAACGCCATGACGGGCGCGGGGATGATCGTCGAGAGCGCCAAGGGCGAGTGCAACCTCGGCCAGCACGAGATCGCCTTCCGCTACGCCGACGCGCTGACCAGCGCAGACAACCACGTGATCTACAAGAACGGGGCCAAGGAGATCGCCGCCCAGGAGGGGCTGGCGCTCACCTTCATGGCCAAGCCCAACGAGAAGGAGGGCAACTCCTGCCACATCCACTTCTCGCTGCGCGGCCCCGACGGGAAGTCCGCGATGCTCGGCGACGGGCCGGCCCACCTGAGCGTGACCGGGCAGCGGGTGCTGGCCGGGCTGCTCGCCACCATGCGCGAGTTCAGCCTGCTCTTCGCGCCGAACATCAACTCGTACAAGCGCTATCAGCCGGGTTCGTTCGCGCCGACCGCGCTGCGCTGGGGTGTCGACAACCGCACCTGTGCACTGCGGATCGCCGGGCACGGGCAGGGCATGCGGGTGGAGAACCGGGTGCCGGGCGGGGACGTCAACCCGTACCTGGCGATCGCCGCCCTGGTCGCCGGGGCGCTGCACGGGATCGAGAACGAGCTGACGCTGGAGGACGAGTTCGCCGGCAACGCCTACCTGGACGAGACCGCCGGGCGGGTGCCGGGCACGCTGCGGGACGCGACCGGGCTGTGGGCGGCCAGCGAGGTGGCGGAAGCGGCGTTCGGGGCGGACGTGGTGGGCCACTACGCCAACATGGGACGGGTGGAGCTGGCCGCCTACGACGCCGCAGTCACCGACTGGGAACTACGTCGTGGCTTCGAGCGTCTCTGAGTGTGAGGATCTTCGTGTGGCGACTACAGAGGTGATCGACCCGTCGACGGGGGACGTCTTCACGACCGTACCGTCGCTGGGTCTGGCAGAGACCGACGCGGCGATCGACAGTGCGCAGAAGGCCTTCGGTGAGTGGCGCCGGGTGTCGCCGGGGGATCGGGCGCGACTGCTGCGCCGTTTCGCTGCGGTGGTCGAGGACCACATCGAAGAGCTTGCCCGGCTCGAGGTGCGCAACGCCGGTCACACCATCGGAAACGCTCGATGGGAGGCGGGCAACGTCCGGGACGTGCTCAACTACTACGCGGGCGCGCCGGAGCGGCTGTCCGGGCGGCAGATCCCGGTGGCCGGCGGTGTCGACGTCACGTTCCACGAGCCGCTCGGCGTGGTCGGCATCATCGTGCCCTGGAACTTCCCGATGCCGATCGCCGGCTGGGGATTCGCGCCCGCCCTGGCGGCCGGCAACACGGTGGTGCTCAAGCCGGCCGAGCTGACGCCGCTGACCGCGATCCGGCTCGGCGAACTCGCCCTGGAGGCCGGGCTGCCGGAGAACGTGTTTCAGGTGCTGCCCGGTAAGGGGAGTGTGGTCGGGCAGCGGTTCGTCACCCACCCGGCGGTCCGCAAGGTCTGCTTCACCGGGTCCACCGAGGTCGGCAAGTCGATCATGGCGGGCTGTGCCGATCAGGTGAAACGGGTGACGCTGGAGCTGGGCGGCAAGAGCGCCAACATCATCTTCGCGGACAGCGATCTTGAAACGGCTGCCGCGTCGGCCCCGGGTGCGGTGTTCGACAACGCCGGTCAGGACTGCTGTGCGCGGTCACGCCTGCTCGTCGAGGCCTCGGTGTACGACAAGTTCCTCGGGCTGTTCGAGTCGGCCGTCCGAAAATTTCGGGTAATTGATCCTGCCAGTGATTTGTCCGAGATGGGCCCACTGATCTCTTCCGGGCAGCGTGCGTCGGTGAAGTCCTACCTGGACGGCGCGGACGTCGCGTTCCAAGGGGAGACGCCTGATCAGAACGGCTGGTGGTTCCCGCCGACCGTGCTGCTGGCCGGCTCCTCCCAGGATCGTCACTGGCGGGAGGAGATCTTCGGGCCGGTGGTCAGCGTGCTGCCGTTCCGGGACGAGGCCGAGGCGATCGAGCTCGCCAACGACACCGAGTACGGGCTGTCCGGCTCGATCTGGACCCGGGACGTGGGCCGGGCGCTGCGTGTCTCCCGGGCGGTGGAGTCCGGCGCGCTCAGCGTCAACAGCAACTCCTCGGTGCGCTACTGGACCCCGTTCGGTGGCATGAAACAGTCCGGCCTGGGTCGCGAGCTGGGTCCGGACGCCCTGTTGTCCTTCACCGACGTGAAGAACGTGTTCCTGGCTACGGGAGAATAAGTGGAACGTTTGCAGGACCGGGTCGCCGTGATCACCGGCGCCGGTAGCGGAATCGGTCTGGCCACCGCCCGGCGGTTCGCCGCCGAGGGGGCCTTCGTGGTGGCCGTCGACATCTCGGAGCAGGCCGGAGCAGCCGTCGCCGAGGAGGTCGGTGGCGAGTTCGTGGCCTGCGACGTCAGCGACGAGGAGCAGGTCAAAGCCCTCTTCGACGGCGTCGCGGAACGGCACGGCCGGGTCGACATCGCCTTCAACAACGCCGGCATCTCGCCGCCCGACGACGACTCGATCCTGGTCACCGGCCTGGACGCGTGGGAGCGCGTCCTCAAGGTCAACACCACGAGCGTCTTCTTCTGCTGCAAATACGCGATTCCGCACATGCAGCGCCAGGGCAAGGGCTCGATCATCAACACCGCGTCGTTCGTAGCCCTGCTCGGGGCGGCCACGTCGCAGATCGCCTACACCGCCAGCAAGGGCGGCGTGCTGGCGATGACCCGGGAGCTGGGGGTGCAGTTCGCCCGGGAGGGCATCCGGATCAACGCGCTCTGCCCGGGACCGGTCGCCACCCCGCTGCTGATGGAGTTGTTCGCCAAGGACCCGGAGCGGGCCGCCCGGCGGCTGGTGCACGTGCCGATGGGCCGGTTCGCCGAACCCGACGAGATCGCCGCCGCGGTGGCGTTCCTGGCCAGTGACGACGCGTCGTTCATGACGGCCTCCCAGTTCGTCGTCGACGGCGGGATCACCGGGGCGTACGTAACTCCGCTCTGAAGGTTTGATGACCCGCTACGGTGGGGAAGGAACCCTATACACCCAGCTCAATCAGGTGTAAGGGTCGAATCCCCGCCCACGCGGTCCAGCCCCCGCGTAGGTGGGACAGATGGGCCCGTGACGCGGCGCCGGTCCTCCCGGCGCCGCGCGCCTGTGACTACGGTGGTGCGATGCGTCCGATCATCGGCATAACGTCCTACGTGCTCCCCGCGAGTTGGGGAGTCTGGGTCGATCTTCCGACCGCGCTGGTGCCGCACGACTACGCCGAGGCGGTTCGCCTCGCCGGTGGCCGCGCGGTGCTGCTGCCGCCGGACGATCTCGACGCCGACGTTCTGGACCGGCTGGACGGTCTGGTGTTGGCCGGTGGCCCCGACGTGCTGCCGTCGCACTACCGGCAGGAACCCGGGCCGCACACCGTCACCCACGCCGAGCGCGACGCCGGCGAACTGGTGCTGCTCCGTGCCGCCCTCGACCGTGACCTGCCGTTGCTCGGCGTCTGCCGGGGCATGCAACTGCTCACCGTCGCCGCCGGTGGCTCGTTGCATCAGCACCTGCCCGACCTGCTCGGGCACGAGAAACACCGCCCGGCACCGGGCGTCTACGGCTCCCAGTCCGCCGGGTTCGCACCCGGCAGCCGGATCGCCGCCCTGATGGGCGACGACACGACCATCAACTGCTTCCACCATCAGGGCGTCGCCGACCCCGGTTCGCTCACCGTCACCGGATGGGCCGACGACGGCCTGCCCGAGGCGGTCGAGGACCCGGCGCGGCGTTTTGTGCTCGGTGTGCAGTGGCATCCCGAAGTGGCCCGCGACAGGCGGCTCTTCGGGGCCCTGGTGGCGGCGGCCTCCGAGGAGAACCCTTGACCACCACCAGACCTCTGATCGGGCTGACCGCCTACGCCGAACAGGTGCGGTACGGCAGCAACGAGCTTTTCGCCGGCCTGCTCCCGATGACCTACGTGAAAGCGGTGCACGCCGTCGGCGGCCGGGCGATCCTGATCACACCCGACGACCCCGGCACCGACGTGCTCGACGCCCTCGACGGCATCGTCTTCTGCGGCGGCGGTGACGTCGACCCGGCGCACTGGGGCGCCCCGCCGCACCCGGCCACCGAGATCGACGGCCCGCGGGACGCCTCCGAACTGATGCTGATGCGCGCCGCCCTCGCCGCCGACCTGCCCGTCCTCGGTGTCTGCCGGGGACTGCAGGTGATGGCGGTCGCCACCGGCGGCTCGCTGCACCAGCACCTGCCCGACCTGATCGGGCACGACCGGCACCGGGCGGCGGCCGGCACCGATCCGCTGGCCGCCGGCATCGGCGACTACGGCCGGCACGACGTGGTCGTCGAGGAGGGCAGCGCGGCGCACCGGATCCTCGGCCGGTCGCTGACCGTCAACTCCTTCCACCACCAGGCGATCGCCGACCCGGGGGAGTTCGTGCCGGTCGGCTGGTGCCCGGACGACCGGGTTATCGAGATCGTCGAACATCCCGGCCGGGCCTTCGCCCTCGGCGTGCAGTGGCATCCGGAGCGCACCGCAGACCTGCGGGTGTTCGCGGCACTCGTGGAGGCGTCGGTCCGAGCCCGGGCGGTCGCCGCCTGACGAGCGCTCCCGCCGGTCCGGTGTTAGGTTCTGTCTCGCGGATCAGGTGGGAGTGGGAGGCGGCTGATGGTGGCGCTGCCGAGGCGGTTGAGTGACGCCTTCGAGCGGGGTGGCGGCGCCGGAGCCCGGATGTCTGCCGTGGACTGGGCGTCGACGGCGGTCGGGGACCCGGCCGGCTGGCCCGGCGAACTGGTCGATGTGATAGCCACCATGCTCACCTCACCGGACCCGATCGCTGTCGTCTGGGGACCCGAGCACGTCGTCTTCCACAACGACGCCTACGCTGCGACGCCGACCGGCGGCCCGCACCTCGCCACCCTCGCCGGCCTGCGTGAGGACGTGGCCCGGCTGAGTGGCCTGGTGGATGCGGCGGCCGCACTCAACGCGGTCACCACCACCGCCGAGGTGCTCGACGTCGCGGCCCGGCACATCCAGGCCATGACATCGGCCGGACGGGTGGTGCTGACCACTCCGGAGGGCCGGGCCGAACGCGACGGCGGTGCGGCCGGATCGATCCCGCCGGACGCGGTCCTGCCGCTGCCGGACACCACCGGCCCACCCCTGGGCGAGCTGCGGGTCTGGTCCGGGAGCAGCGGGCCGGCCGACACCGACATCCTGACCCAGCTGTCCCGCCTGGTCGGGTTACGGCTGGCCAACACCCGTCTCTACGAGACCGAGCACCGGATCGCCTCCACCCTGCAGCACAGCCTGCTGCCGCAGACGCTGCCCCGGGTGCCCGGCGCCATCGTGGCCGGGCGCTACCTGCCCGGCAGCAGCGAGGCCCTGGTCGGCGGCGACTGGTACGACGTCATCGCCGGCCCCGAGGGGGAACTCTTCCTGGTCATCGGCGACGTCGTCGGCAAGGGGGTGCAGGCAGCCGCCGGGATGGGGCAGCTCCGCAACGCGCTCCGGGCGTACCTGCTGGAGGGCTTCGACTGCGGCGCCGCGCTCAGCCGCCTGAACCGGCTCGTCGACACCCTCGGCCGGCGCCAGTTCGCGACGGTCCTCTGCGTCGGCTTCGACCCGCGGACCCGCCGGATGAGCTACTCGTCGGCCGGCCACCCGTCACCGGTGCTGGTCCCCGCCGGACAGAGCGGATTCTTCCTGTACGACACCGCGCTCGGTCCCCCGATCGGTGCGCTCGCCTCGATCACCTACCCCACCCGGGAGACCGAACTCGACTCCGGCACCCGTCTGCTGCTCTACACCGACGGGCTGATCGAGGACCGCCGGCAGGCCATCGACGACGGCCTCAGCGAGCTGACCGCGGACGCCGCCAAGCCCACCGAGCACATCGACGACCTGCTCGACACGCTGATGGCCAGAGCCACCCGGCGCGGACCGCGGCGGGACGACATCGCCGCGGTCGCGATGGAGGTGACCGAGCCGCGGGAGTTCGAGCTGCGGCTACCGGCCGAGGCCGGGCGGCTGACCGTGCTGCGGCGCCGCCTGGAGGACTTCCTGGCCGCCCACCAGGTGTCCGAAGAGGACGCCTTCGATCTGGTGATGGCGGTCTCGGAGGCGGCGGCGAACGCGATCGAGCACCCGATCGACCCGGCCGAGCCGTGGATCACGGTGACCGCCTCGTTCCAGCCGGAGGCGGTGGTGGTGCGGATCCGGGACACCGGCGGCTGGCGCCCGGTCGGTGACGCCGGCTTCCGGGGGCGTGGCCTGGCCCTGATCGGGGCGCTCACCGAACTGTCGGTGCACCGGTCCGCGGAGGGCACCGAGGTGGTGCTCCGCCGCCCCCTCAGCCGGTTCTGAGCCCGGGCTGTCCGCCGAGCCTTTCAGTCGGACCTCTCAGTCGGACCTCTCAGTCGGACCTCTCAGCCGGGCTTGATCCAGGGCTGTCCGCCGAGGCCGGAGATGTCCAGTACCCGCCGGACCCGATCGGACGGGTGGACCTTGAGCGAGCCCGGATAGTGGTCGGCCAGCCGGACCAGGGCGTGGATGGCGGCCGAGTCGAAGAAGGTGACGGCGCGCAGGTCCAGGACGGCCGTGTGGGCCGGGCCGGGCGTGGCGGCCCGGAACATGTCGGCAGCCGTCGCCATGTCGACCTCACCGGTCACCGTCACGGTGACCAGGTCGCCGTCGACCTCACCGACCGCGGAGAACTCGTGATCCACGAGAACACGATTCCACAGGGGTTCATGGGGCGGCAAGGACCGGGCGGGAGGGTGGTTACGCTGTCATCCATGACCGTACGTGCCCCACTCGTGCCGGGAAAACAGTCGCGTGAGCGGTCGGTCCCGGCGCAGATCACCCGCCCTGAGTACGTAGGCCGGAAACGCCCGAAGGAGTGGCGCGGCTCGCACGTGCAGACCGCCGAGACGATCGAGAAGATGCGGATCGCCGGCCGGATCGCCGCGCAGGCCACTCAGCTCGCCGGTGAGCACTGCAAACCCGGGGTGACCACCGATGAGATCGACCGGGTGGTGCACGAGTTCCTGCTCGACCACCGCGCCTACCCGTCGACGCTCGGCTACAAGGGTTTCCCCAAGTCCTGCTGCACCTCGCTGAACGAGGTGATCTGTCACGGCATCCCGGACTCCACGGTGCTGGAGGACGGCGACATCATCAACGTCGACGTCACGGCGTACCTCAACGGGGTGCACGGCGACACCGACGCCACGTTCTGCGTGGGTGAGGTCAGCGAGGAGGCCCGGCTGCTGGTCGAGCGGACACACGAGGCGATGATGCGGGGCATCCGCGCGGTCGCCCCGGGCCGGCAGATCAACGCGATCGGCCGGGTGATCGAGGCGTACGCGAAGCGGTTCGGCTACGGCGTGGTCCGTGACTTCACCGGGCACGGCATCGGTGAGGCGTTCCACTCCGGGCTGTACGTGCCGCACTACGACAAGCCGGACCTGGCCGTGGTGATGGAGCCGGGCATGACCTTCACCATCGAGCCGATGATCTGCCTCGGCACCTACGAGTACGACGTGTGGAAGGACGGCTGGACGGTCGTCACCAAGGACCGGAAGTGGACCGCCCAGTTCGAGCACACCCTGGTGGTGACCGACGACGGTTACGAGATCCTGACGCTGCCCTGAGACCGGTCAGTCGAAGAGCGCGCCCAGCCGGCCGTCCACCGGGCGGCCGCGGGCGGCCAGCTCCTCCGCCTGGTAGCGCAGGATCGCGCCCAGCTCTTGGATGCCGGCCGTGGCGACTCCGGTGTGTTTGACCGCGTCGGCGGTGTTGCGGAAGTAGGTCCGGGTCAGGAACCCGTTCACCATCGCCGCGTACAACCGGGCCTCGGCCAGCATCATCGTCGCGGCGTCCGGGTCGTGCCAGCGGGTGTGCCGTTCGGCCCGGGCGAGCGAGCCGGCGGCGATCGCCCAGTTGTGCCGGGCCTGACCGGTGAACTCCATCGGCCGGGCCTCGGTCAGCAGCGTCAGGTGTGCCTCCCGCCGGTCCTTGAACCAGTGGTGCGGGTCCAGCAGCGGGAACGTGGTGATGAAGGCGTCCGCCATCAGCGGCCACAGCGGGGCCAGCTGACGGGACTGGCCCAGCCCGTCCTCCGAGGTGATCACCCGCAGGTCCACCGGGACGCCGTCGACCATGCGGCGGGTGGGTTTCGGGCCGGTCCGAGGCCGGAGCGTCACCACCACCAGGTTGACGTCGCTGCTCTCGTCGTCGTCACCGTGGGCCATCGACCCGCACAGACCGATCGCCTGGATCTCGGCCCGCCAGCGGTCCAGGACGGCCTCCCGGATGCGGATCGCGAGCGCGCCCCGGGGCGTCATGGCGTCGAGGTCGTCGATCACGCCCTCATTGTCGGCCATCCACCGGGCCCGCCGGGGCTGATCATGAGACCGGACGGCCCGGGAAGGCCATTGTCAGCGGAGTCACCTCGGCCAGCCGGCGCCACCGGGTGGCCCGGATCGCCGAGTCGGTCAGATGCGAGAGCGCGTCGGTCCGCTCGGCCGCCTCGGTGACCGGCAGCAGCACCCGCCACGCCTGGGCCACCCCGTCCTCCACGTGCACCGCCAGTTTCAGCGCGCCGTCGCGGTCGGTGACCGCGAAGGGCAGTGCGTATGCCGCAGGCGCCGGGGCGGTGCTGGCCCGGATCTCGGCCAGCTTCGCCACCAGCAGGTCCCGCCGGGTCCGGTGCTCCTGCTCGGCGGCGCGGGCCCGGGACACCTCGTCGTCGGCGCTCAGATGGACACCGAGCACACCGTACGCATAGATGGCCGCCTCCTCGGCGGCGAGGGCGGCGGCGAGTTGTTCGGTCACCAGGCGACCCTAGCGGGTCAGCGCAGCGCCTCCGCGTGGGTGGCGCGGCAGGCGGCGATCGATCCGACCAGCATGGCGCGTTCCCGGGGCGCGGCGGTGCACGCGGCGATCGCCGTCTTCTGCGCGGTCTGCTCGGCTTTACGCAGTGTGGCAGTGGTGTCGGTGGCAGCCGGCGGTGCCGACGCGGACGGGGCAGCCGAGGCGACGGCGGCACCGATCAGCCGGGTCAGCTCGGCGGCGTGCGCGCGGTGGTCGTCGGCCAGCGGGGTCAGCCGCGCCGCCAGGTTCGGCGTCGCGAGGATCACCCGGTCGTACGCCGCGGCCAGGGCGAGCGCCTCGTCCAGCACTGGTTGCAGCGGATCCGGCTGCGGCTCGGGTTCGGAGTCGTCGCCGAACAGGCCACAGCCGGCGAGCGCTGTCGAACCGGCCGCCACCACACCCAGGAAGAGCCGCCGTGAGTGAATCTGCACCCGGCCAGTCAACACCATTCGGAGCGGCGCCGCTCCGGCCCGTCCGTCGGCGCGTTACGCTCAGCGTCAGCCGCGGGGCCGTCGAATGCCCGGCGGCATATAGTCGTTCCCTGCGAGAACACTTGTTCCGCGAAAAAACTGACGAGAGGTCGAGCCCGATGACGCAGCGTGGTCGCGCCGGGGCCCGGCCCGGGGGTCGCCCCGACAGCCGGCGTTCCCGGCCGGAAGCCGAGACCCGAAATGCTCCAGCCCAGCCCCGCATCGATCTGACCGCGGCCCGGGCCCGGCTCCGTGAGCTGGTCGAGCCGGTGGTGGTCAAGGCCGGTTACGACCTGGAGGACGTGTCGGTGTCCCGTGCGGGCCGCCGGTTCGTGGTCCGGGTGCTCGTCGACGGGGACGACGGTGTCGGCCTGGACGACGTGGCGACCGTCTCCCGGGAGATCTCCGACGCGCTGGACGCGGCTGAGGAGTCCGGCGGCGAGTTGCTCGCCGGGGAGTACCAGCTGGAGGTCGGCTCCCCGGGTGTGGACCGGCCGCTGACCGAGCCCCGGCACTGGCGCCGTAACACCGGCCGCCTGGTCGAGGTGAACGGTCTGGTCGGCCGGGTGACCTCGACCGGTGACACGGGTGTGGTGCTGGACGTGGACGGCACGCCCCGTGAGCTGGCCTGGGCCGAGCTCGGGGCGGGCAAGGTCCAGATCGAGTTCAAGCG
>DATMVU010000016.1:0-5078 GCA_035562875.1 Actinoplanes sp.
ACCGGCCGCTCCCGGGCCGAGATCGGCATCCCGGCCACCCCTGACGAATCGTTCGAGCTGACCGCCGCGGACACGGTGGCGAGTGTGCGCGCCTCCTATGTCGAGGCGTGCGCGGCCTCCCGGGCGGCGACCGCCGGTCTCACCCTGGACGACGTGCTGACCGGCAACCGGCGCGGCCCGCTGCCGCTGGGCTGGGTCTACCTGCACGTGCTGCGCGAGCTGGCCCAGCACTGCGGCCACGCCGACATCCTCCGCGAACAGATCCTCGCCGACTGACGATCCCCGAACCGGGCATAAAATCGCAGAAGCCAAATTTGCGGTGCGTCGTATATGACCCCATTCCACCGCTCACCAGCCGCTCCCGGCGGCGGTGCGGCACCGGGTGGCTCCGGCGGTCCCGGTGGGGGCGGCCTCCCCGGTGGCTCTGGTGGACCGCCCGCGGCGGGCAGAGTGACGCTATCGGGGGCTGACCGGGGCGCGGTCGCCGGGCTTGTCGAGGCTGGTGCGCAGGGTGATCGGTTTCAGCAGGACGGCTGCGACGATGCCGAGTACTGCCACGCCGGCGGAGACGGCGAAGATGTGGCCGGTGGCGTCGCCGTAGCTGGTGCCGGTGGCGACCTGGCGGGCCAGGATCGCGCCGAGCACCGCCACCCCGACGGTGCCGCCCAGGGAGCGGAAGAACGCGACGGTGGCGCTTGCCGCTCCGATGTCGGTCAGGGCGACGGTGTTCTGTACGACGAGCACGAAGTTCTGCATCGTCATGCCGACTCCGGCGCCGATCAGGACCATCGCGACGGCGATCAGCGGCAGCGGCGTGTGCGCGTCCAGGAAACCGAGGATCGCGAAACCGGCGGTCAGGCTCGTCGCGCCGGTGATCAGATACGGCCGGAGACGGCCGCTGCGGCTGATCATGCGCCCGGCGACGAGTGACGACACCAGGATCCCGGCCATCATCGGGATCGTCAGCAGCCCGGCCTCGGTCGGTGTGTGACCGCGGCTGACCTGGAAGTACTGGGTGAGGAAGACGGCTGCGCCGTACATGGCGGTGCCGGCGGCGAGACTGCCGAGGATGGCCAGGGCGGTGGTGCGACTGCGCAGGATCCGCGGCGGTACGACAGGTTCCGGCACCGTGCACTCCACCCAGACGGCCAGCCCGAGCAGCAGCACGGTCCCGCCGACCATGACCGCTGTCTGCCACGAACCCCAGGCGAACGCGTCACCGACGAACGACACCCAGATCAGCAGCAGGCTGACCCCGGCGGTGATCAGGGTGGCACCCCAGTAGTCGATCTTCACGTTCTCCCGGCGGACCACCGGCAGCCGGAGTGTCAGCTGGAGCATGATCAGGGCGGCCACCGCGAACGGGACACCGATGAAGAAGCACCAGCGCCAGCCCAGCCACGACGTGTCCACGATGAACCCGCCGAGCAGTGGCCCGCCGATCGTGGACACCGATGTGACACTGGACAGGTAACCGGCGTACTTCCCGCGTTCCCGGGGCGGGATCATCGCCGCGATCGCGATCTGCACCAGCGCCTGCAGGCCGCCGACCCCGATGCCCTGCACGGCCCGGGCGGCGATCAGCTGTTCGGCGTTCTGCGCCAGCCCGGAGGCGACCGACCCGGCGACGAACACCACCGTCGCCGCCTGGATCAGCATCTTCTTGCTGAACAGGTCGGCGAGTTTGCCCCAGATCGGGGTGGCGGCGGTGGCGGCCAGCAGGGTCGCGGTCACCACCCAGGTGTACTGGGTGGCGGTGCCGTCCAGGTCGGCCAGCATCCGCGGCAGTGCGGTGGAGACGACGGTGCTGGCCAGGGTGGAGATGAACAGGGCCAGCAGCAGCCCGGTGAGCGCTTTGAGGATCTGCCGGTCGGCGCTCAACGTGGCTCCTCGAAGGTGAACGCCAGGACCGTGCCCTCGCCGTCGGCGGACAGATAGAGGGTGCCGTCGGGGCCGGCGGCCAGCCCCGCGAACGGGCGTGGCACCCCGGGCATCCCGCCGTCGGCGAACAGTGCCGCCCGCCGGTCCGATCGCGGGCCGAGCGGCAGATCCTCGGCCGCGATCCGGGGCTCGCCGCCGGACAGGCTGATCGCCAGGAGCCGGCGTCGGCCGCGTTCCAGCACGTACAGGTCGTCGCCGAGGACGGCCACCCCCTGCGGCTGGTCCAGGCCGTCGGCGAGGATCTGCGGGATCCCGTCGTCGAGGCGGGACACCGTGCCGTGTTCAGTATCGGTCACATAGCAGCGCTGTTCGGCGTCCAGGGTGATGCCGGCCGGGCGGCCGAGACGGTCGGTGATCACCGCGACGGTGTCGTTCTCGTCCAGCGACACGACACGGCCGGCACCGGCTTCGGTGATCAGGAGCGTTCCGTCGGGACGTACGATCAAGTCGGTCGGCTCCTGAAGACCCGTCACGCGCACCCGCTCGGAAGCGCCGTCGATCGTCTTGACGAACCCGTATTGGCTGCTCACGTGGAGTCTTCCGGAGTCCGCGGCGACCGCGTGCGCGAAGTTGCGCAGCTCCGCACCGACCCGGTAGTGGTCGGCGGTGTGCACGGTGCCGGCCAGGTCGACGGTGATGCCGAACGGCCCGGCGTGTCCGGGAACGACCACGTCCCGGTTGCGGCCGTCCGGGTGGAACTCAGTGATGCCACCCTGGGCGAAACTGGACACGAACATCCGGTTGTCGTCGTCGAAGGCAGCGTTGTCCATACCGGTGACCCCGGTCGCCACGATCGTGCGGCGGTCGCCGTCGATGCGGGTCAGGGTGCCGGCGGCGTCGCGGGACAGCACCAGCAGCGCCCCGTCCCGGTCGAACCGGACCGCGACCGGCTCGTGCACCTCATCGGCGACCAGCTCGGGCGCGCCACCGTCCGGGTGGATCCGGTGGACCTCCCCGGTGAGCATGTGCGGATAGTAGAGGTATCCATCGGGGCCGATCTGCATCGCGTTGCCGATCGCCAGGCCCTCGGTGAGCGTCACCGGCGCACCGCCGCCGGGGAACAGCTCCAGGACCCGCCCGCCCGGGATCATCTCGTTGACGAACAGCCGGTTCCCGGCGACGGCGATTCCGTTGGGGTTGAGGATCCCGTCAGCGATCAGGTCGAATTCGCCTGCTCGGGTACGACGCCAGACACGTCCCGGGACCAGGTCGTTGATGTACATCGCCCCGTCGGCACCGAACGCCAGGTCGTCCGGGGCCTGGATCGGCCCGCCAGCGGCGACGACGGTCTCGACCTCGCCGGTGGTGACGTCGACGGCGCTGATCCGGCCGGCCAGGAACTCGGCGACGTACAGGCGGCCGTCCGGACCGAAACTGATCCCGTTCGAACCGCGCAGCGGCGCCGGAGCGGTCAGGCGCCGCACAGGACCTCGCTCATGTCGCCGGCACGCCAGTCCCGCAGCAGCTGGTGGAAGGCGACCGGACCCGGCCCGTACGCGTTGTTCACCGGCCGTGGCCTGCCCTCCCCGTTGTAGTAGCCGGGGGTGCACTCGGCCTGGAACGCGAAGTTGTCCGGGGCGTTCGCCCGGATCGTGTCGCACCAGGCCTGCTCGGCCTCGGCGGTCGGCTCGACAGTGGTGACGCCGCGCTTGACGGCCTCGGCCACCACGGCGGCGATGTGCCCGGCCTGTTCCTGCAGCACGTGGGCGTAGTTGACGCTGGCGGCGTTCTGAATCGACCCGAGATGGAACAGGTTGGGGAAGCCGTGGCTGTAGAAGCCGTGCAGGGTGCGCGGCCCGTTGCGCCAGTGCCCGAGCAGCGGCATGCCCCCGCGGCCCTGGACCGGCATGGTGCCGGACACGACGCCGGAGACACCGACCTCGAAGCCGGTGGCGAAGACGACACAGTCGACCTCGTACTCCCGGTCCCCGACCACGACGCCGGTCTCGGTCATCGCGGTGATGCCGCCGTGGTCGGCGGTGTCGACCAGGGTGACGTTCGGCCGGTTGAACGCCTGCAGGTAGAGGTCACTGAAGCCGGGGCGCTTGCACATGTACCGGTACCAGGGTTTGAGCAACTCAGCGGTGGCCGGATCGTCGACCACCGCGTCGACCCGGGCGCGGATGCGGTCCATCGTCCGGGCGTCGGCGAGTTCGTCCACCAGCTCGCGCTCCTCGGCGGTCAGCGTGGTGTCCACCGTGCCCGGCAGCATCTGCCGCTGCAACGCGGCCGTGGAGGTCCAGCCGTCTCCGACCAGGTCCACGTCGGTGTGCCCGCCGGTGATCACCGTCAGGAAGTTCTCCATCCGCTCCTGCTGCCAGCCGGGCTGCAGGTCCGTCAGGTCGAAGGGGCGGTTGTCGCGGACGTCGATCGACGAGGGCGTGCGCTGGAAGACGACGAGGTGCCCGGCGGCCTCGGCGACGTGCGGGATGACCTGGATGCCGGTCGCGCCGGTGCCGACCACACCGATCCGTTTGCCGGCCAGTTTCGACAGGTCGTCGCCGGTGTAGCCGTAGTCCCAGCGGCTGGTGTGGAAGGTGTGCCCGCGGAAGTTCTCGATACCGGGGATGCCCGGCAGTTTCGGCTGGGTGAGGGTGCCCGAGGAGACCACCACGTATCGGGCCCGGAACCGGTCGCCGCGGTCGGTGGACACGATCCACTCGTCGGTGTCGTCGTCCCAGGTCAGGTCGGTGACCCGGGTGTGGAACAGGGTGTCGTCGTAGAGGTGGAACTTCTTCGCGATGGCGATCGCGTGCTGGCGGATGTCCTCGCCGGGGGAGTAGCGCCACTTCGGCAGGGTGCCTACCTCCTCCAGTAGCGGTAGGTAGACACTCGACTCGATGTCACAGTGGATGCCCGGGTAGCGGTTCCAGTACCACGTACCGCCGAAGTCCCCGGCCTCGTCGATCATCCGGATGCTCGACAGACCGGCCTGGCGCAGCCGGGCGCCGGTGAGGAGCCCGCCGAACCCGCCGCCGATCACCGCGGCCTCGACCCGATCGGTCTTCGGCTCACGCTCGGTGACCGGGGTGTAGGGGTCCTTGGCGTAGTAGCCGAACTCGCCGGCCGCCCGCCGGTACTGGGTGTTGCCGTCCGGGCGGATCCGACGGTCCCGTTCGAGCCGGTATCGGGCTCGC
>DATMVU010000017.1:0-7523 GCA_035562875.1 Actinoplanes sp.
GGGGGCGGGGCGGATGCGAGGGGGTCGTCGGCCATGTCCGCCAGCGTAGTCACCGGCCGCGCCGGATGGCCGCCCGTACCTGTCTGGTCGCCTCGGAATGCTCCACCCCGGTCGCCCTCAGCAGGTCACCGACGGCGGTCCGGGTCTGTGCCACCATCACCCCACCGGAATAGCCGACGCCCTGGTGGTGGGCCCGGCCCGCCTCGGCCGCGGCTCGCAGCGCGCGTTCCCGGGCGGCGACCGGTTCGACACCCCGGTCCCACTCGTACCGCAGCAGTTCGACGGCGTCACCGAGATGCCTGATCGACTCGGGCAGCGTCTCCGGGATCGGTTCGGCGTCCTGCAGCGCGATGAGTGCCCGGCGCAGCAGGACCCGGACGTTACGTAGCGAGTAGGTGATCTGCGGGGCGCCCTCGACGTACTGGGCCAGTGCTCCCCGGGCCCGCCACCGAGCCGGTGCGAAGGCCACGTTCTCCCGGGCGGCTGCGATCGCCGTACCGAAAGCGGCGAAGCTGCCCTCGGCCGCCCGCAACCGGTCCAGCACACCCTGAAGTGCCGCGGCGTCACCGGCGGCCAAGCCGTCGGCAGCGGTGTGCAGCCCGTCGCTGAACACCCGCAACGCCGGGTCCGCGGCCCGCCTGATCACCGTCAACGGGTTGAGCGGGAGCAGGACGGTCATCACGATCAGGGCGATGCCTCCGCCGACGAGCGCATCCAGGAACCGGGTCCAGGGCTGACCGGTGCTCGAGGTCAGGGTGGCGACCAGCACAGCCGAGGAGGCCGACTGCACGATCAGCGGCGCCCCACCGCCCACCGCGGTGGCCAGCAGCACCGCGAGCAGCACGATCACGCCGATCTGGGTCGGCCCGGCCCCGATCAGCAGGATGATCCCGTCGCCGATCCCGATGCCGACGGCAACCCCGAGGACCAGCTCGGAGGTGCGTCTCAGGCGCTGCCCCACCGACGAACCGAGGGTGATCACCGCGGCGATCGGGGCGAAGAACGGCACCGGCCGGTCGAACAGGTCGTGGGCCACCCACCAGGCGAGACCGGCGGCGAGCCCGGACTGGACGGCGAGCATCAACCCGGCGCGAGCCCGGGCCAGCGTGGTGGTGAGCCGGTCGGCGCCGATCATGGGATCAACCTACGTGCCAGGATGCTCGGGTGACATCTCTGACCGAGGCTTTCCGGTCCGCGGCCCGGGGCGCCGGCGCCACCGCGGACGACGCCGACCTGGACGCGGCCGCGTCGTACCTGCTCGGCCGCTGGACCGAACCGCAACGCCACTACCACGACGTGACCCATCTCGAGGCGGTGCTCGACGTCGTCGATCGCTTCGCTCACCTGGCCCCACACCCCGATCGGGTACGTCTGGCGGCCTGGCTGCACGACGCGGTCTACGACCCGAGGGCTCTCGGGGACGCCAACGAACGGGACAGCGCCGAGTTCGCGGCCGGCCTGCTGCAGAGCCTGGGCGCGACCGAGGAGACCGCCACCGAGGTGGCCCGTCTGGTCGGGTTGACCGCCGGGCACGCCACCGAGGACGACGATCCGGACGGTGAGCTGCTCTGCGACGCCGACCTGTCGATCCTGGCCGCCGAGCAGCCCCGCTACATCGAGTACACCTCGGCGATCCGCCGGGAGTACGCGCACATCCCCGACGACGCCTTCCGCGGCGGCCGCACCCGGGTCCTCACCGAGCTGCTGAAACTGCCGTCGATCTACCGGCACGCCGAGATCCACGACCAGTGGGAGGAGCGCGCCCGCGCCAACCTCACCGCTGAGCTGGCGGAACTGGCCTGAACAGGTGCTTCGGGCGGCGCAGTCCGGCCGCCCGGAGCCGGGCCGTCAACTCACGCGACGGCAGCAGGGTGGCACCCAGCCACAGCGCACTGCGGAACCGTACTTCCGGAATGTCGTAATGGTCCCGGTCGAAAGCCCGCCGGGGTGCACCCAGCATCTCGGCGAAGGCGTGCAGCTCGTCGAAGGAGACATCGCTGACCAGGTGCGACCAGAGGTGGCCGCGACCTGGCCAGAGCGGTTCGTCGACGAGGATCAAAGGTCGATCTCGAGCAGCGTCTCCCGCCGGTCCGCGGCCAGTCCGCGCACGTCGGGGGCCCCGACCCGGGCGGCGTCCGCTGTCGCGTCGTCCGGCATGGTCTGCGACTGCCGTTCGGCGGTGACCCGGGCCAGGTAGTGCTCGATCTCCTTCTGCCGGACCGTGGCGTCCCAGCCGAGGGCCGCCCCCATGATCTCGGCGGCGTGTTCGGCCGACTCGGCACCACGGTGCGCGGTCTCGAACGAGATCCGGGTCCGCCGGGTCAGCACGTCGTCCAGGTGCAGGGCGCCTTCGGCGAGAGCGGCGTACGCCACCTCGGCCGCCAGGTACTCCGGCGCACCGGCCAGCGGGACCGCCAGATCGGGATCGGCCGACATCATCGCCAGCAGATGTGTGGTGAGCGTGCCGTACCGCTCCAGCAGGTGCTCGATCACCCCGGCGGTGACACCGTGCCGGCGGGCGATGTCCTGCCGGTCCCGCCAGGACGCGGCATAACCGTCCGCGCCGAGCAGCGGCAGCTCCGCGGTCCGGGACGGCCGGGCCGCACCACCCAGCCGGCGCACCGCCTGATCGATCACGTCGGCGGCCATCACCCGGTACGTCGTGTACTTCCCACCGGCCACCAGCAGCAGCCCCAGCATCGGCTCCACCACCGCGTGCTCACGGGACAGCTTCGAGGTGGAGTCGGCCTCACCGGACAGCAGCGGGCGCAGACCGGCGTAGACACCCTCGATGTCGTCGGTGCTGATCGGCCGGTCCAGCACCGCGTTGACCTGGTCGAGCAGATAGTGGATGTCCCGGGCGGAGGCCGCCGGATGGGCCCGGTCCAACTGCCAGTCGGTGTCGGTGGTGCCGATGATCCAGTGCCCGCCCCACGGGATGACGAAGAGCACCGAGGTGGCGGTCCGCAGGATCAGCCCGGCCTCACCGGTGATCGCCGAGCGGGGCACCACCAGGTGCACCCCCTTCGAGGCGCGGACCCGCAGTCCCGGGCGCACCCCCACGTCGTTGAGCATCTGCGACATGTCGTCACTCCACACACCGGTGGCGGCGACCACCGTGCGGGCCCGTACCTCGAAAGGCTCCTGATCCGGCGCCTCCAGGTCGCGCACCTGGACGCCGACCACCTGCCGGGCCTCGCGCACGAACCCCACCACCCGGGTGCTGGTCACCACGGCGGCGCCCAGGCTGGCCGCGGTCCGGGCCAGGTTGACCACCAGACGGGCGTCGTCGACCTGGCCGTCGAAGTAGCGGATCGCACCGGCCACCTGGTCGGTCCGCAGGCTCGGGAACAGCTGCCGGGTGCCGGCCCGGCTCAGGTGCCGGTGCAGCGGCATGCCCCGGCCGGTGCCGAAGACCCCGGCGAAGACGTCGTACGCCGCCACGCCCAGCCCGTAGTAGCCCCGCTGCCACGCCCGTTTCGGCAGGCCGGCGTTGGGCAGCGGAACCAGGATCGGCACCGGGCGGACCAGGTGCGGGGCGAGCCGGGTGGCCAGCAGCCCACGCTCGGTCAGCGCCTCGTGCACCAGATTGAGTTCCAGCTGTTCCAGATAGCGCAGGCCGCCGTGGATCAGCTTGCTGGATCGGCTGGACGTGCCGGCAGCGAAGTCACGGGCCTCGACCAGGGCCACCTTGAGACCGCGGGAGGCGGCGTCGAGAGCGGCACCGGCACCGGTGACACCGCCACCGATGACCAGGACATCGAACTGCTCGTCACGCAGCCGCCGGAGATCGGCTGTCCGACGAATCGGGGAGAGCCGGCCGGCTGAGAAGCGGGAGACGGAGGGATCACGCACCCGTCCCACGTTAGCGCTTCAGGTGTTCACCCAGGCGAGGGAATCTCTGCTGTTCATGGTCTGACGTCTGACTTTCCGCTTGGCGACGCATATACCCACCGAGTTCTCCAATGCACGCGTTCCGGTCCGGGCCATTCTGAGCGTGATTTGCACACCCGGACCGTCAAGGTTCGCCCAGGCCGAGGGAAGACCATGCACCGAGCCGCAATGCGGACAAGCCCGTATCGGGTGCTCTCCGCCTTCGTCATTATGGCGCTGACCGTCATGGCCGGTGTCGCCGTCGCCCCGCCGGAGGCTCAAGCCGCGATCACCACCCCGTTCGCATCGCGCTACACCACTGATACGAACGGCGCGATCCTGATCCGCGGCAACACCAACATGCAGTGCCCGTCGGCCGCCACCAACTGCCTCACCGCGCGGGACGGCCAACCGCCCGGCGACGGCGAGAAGTGGAACAACAACGGCTACAACATGGAGTTCACCAACGCCGACGGTGACTCCGTCACGACATTCAACGACAGCACCGCAGTCGTCGACATGCCGAACGGCAGCACCGTGCTGTTCGCCGGGCTCTACTGGGGCGCCGACACCAGCCAGGGCGGCAACGGCGCTGCGGCACCGGACGCCACCAAGAAGGACCAGGTGCAGTTCGGTGTGCCGGGTGGCGCACTGGCCACGGTCACCGCGACCGACGTCTACACACCGGGCGGGACCGTCAACGCGTACCAGGCGTTCGCGAACGTGACCAGCCTGGTCTCCGGGCCTGGCAACGGCACCTACCGGGTCGCCAACATCCAGGCCGGCACCGGTACCGACAGGTATGCCGGCTGGTCCCTGGTGATCGCCTACCAGAACGCCGCCAAGCCCCTGCAGAGCCTGCACGTCTACGACGGCTTCGGCGTGATCGACGTCAACAGCGGCCCGGTGGACATCACCGTGTCCGGGTTCCAGACCCCGCCGGACGACGGCAACGGAACCCCGGTGGCCTCCAGCGTCGGCACCGTCGTCTACGAGGGTGACCTGGGCAAGGTCGGTGACACCCTGCTCATCGACTCGAAGACGATGAGCGACACGGCCAACCCGGCCGACAACTTCTTCAACAGCACCATCAGCGAGGGCAGCACCAACCTCGCCACCGGTAACCCGGCGTACAAGAACCAGATGGGCATCGACATCGACCAGTTCGATGCGACCGGCAAGATCGGCTACAGCGCCACCCAGACCACGCTGAGACTCAACACCAGCGGCGAGACGATCTACCCGGGTGTGGTCACCTTCACCACCACGCTGTCCGCCCCGAGCCTGACCACTGTCACCACCCCGACCGACGTCAACGCCGGTGACCTGCTGCCCGGCGACATCATCGAGTACTCGATCGACGTCACCAACAACGGCTACGACCTCGCGAAGAACATCATCCTGACCGATGCGATCCCGACCGGCACCACCTACGTGACCGGGTCGATGAACAACGCCGGCAGCACCGTCGCGGACAACGGCCCACCACTGACCTTCAACATCAGTTCCCTGGCCCGCAGTACGACCACAAACGTCAAGTTCCGGGTCCGGGTGAACGACTCCACGACACCCGGCAGCACGATCCTGAACCAACCGAACCTGACCTACTACGGCAGCTCCACGACCTCCTCGCAGTTCAACACGCCGGGTGACAGCTCGACGGTGACCGTGCAGCAGCCGAAGGTCAACCTGACCGCGACGTTCACCGTCACGCCGACCACCGTCAACGAGTCCTCGGCGCCGAACACGGTCAACTACACCGTCAAAGTCGACAACGCCGGGGCGGACCTGGAACCCCACCCGATCGTCACGGTGGATCTGCCGACCGGGGTCGACGTCGGCACCCTGCCCGGCAACTGCTCGATCAGCGGCCGCAAGGTCACCTGTGACCTCACCGCCATCGCGGCGGCCAGCTCCGGCACGGTGACCTTCCCGGCGACGGTGCCCGCCACCACGACCGGCACGGTGACGGCGACAGTCGCGGTCACCGGTACCGGCAACGAGGGCAGTCCGAGCGACAACGGTGGCAGCGCCGCGGTGACCGTGAACCGCTCGCCGGTCGCGAAGTCCTACCCCGTCTCGACCACCTACAAGACTCCGAAGAACATCAAGGTGGCCGGCGACGTCACCGACGCGGAGGACCCGAGCGGGCCCTTCCGGACCGAGATCGTCACACCCCCGGTGCACGGCGATGCCGTGGTGAACAGCTCCGACCAGTCGATCACCTACACCCCTGACGACGACTGGCGGGGCACCGAGCCGATCATCTTCCGGTGTTACGACCCGGGCGGCGGCTGGGACCAGGAGACCATCTCGATCACCACTGTGAACGCCGCCCCGACCGCCGTCGACGACAACGACGCCACCGGCTCCGGCATCCCGATCACCGTCGACGTGCTCGCCAACGACACCGACCCGAACAGCGACAACCTGACCCTCCTCTCGGTCAGCGCGCCCCAGACCGATGCCGGAACCACCGAGAAGAGCGGCAGCCAGGTCGTCTACACGCCCAGCAGCACCTTCAAGGGCACCGCGCTCTTCACCTACGTGGTCTCCGACGGCCAGACCGAGAACAGCACCGCCACCGCCACCGTGCGGATCATCGTCTCCGACGGTCCCCCGGTCGCCGTCGACGACGTCAAGGACGTCGCCTACGCCGGGTCGGTGCTGGTGGACGTGCTGGCCAACGACTACGACCCGAACAACGACCCGTTCGGCATCGAAGCCGGCTCGGTGAGCACACCGGCCGAGGGCACCGCCGTGATCGAGGGCAACCAGATCCGGTACACGGCGCCGACCGGGTTCTCCGGCACGGTGACCTTCACCTACCGGATCAAGGACACCGCCGGGAGCCCGCCCTCGACCGCCAAGGTCACCATCACGGTCGGTAACGCCGCACCGATTCCGGAGGACATCACCGACACCACCGGCTACGAGACGCCGAAGGTACTGGACCCGGCCGGGAAGTCCACCGACCCGAACGGCGACAAGATCACCGTCACCGGCACCGGCACGCCCGGACACGGCACCGTGACCCGTAACACCGACGGCACCATCACCTACACGCCGGACGCCGGATACACCGGGACGGACACCTTCACCTACACGATCACCGATGGCACGGCGTCGGCCACCGGCACGATCACCATCACGGTCAGCAACGCGCCGCCGGAGGCCACCGACGACTCGTTCACCGTGACGTCCACCGCACCGGTCCCGCTCGACGTGCTCGGCAACGACATCGACACGAACGGCGACACCCTCACCATCACGATCACCGGCGGCCCCGGGCACGGCACCGCCAAGGTGGAGAACGGCAAGGTCACCTACCAGGTGACAGCCGGCTACCACGGGACCGACACGTTCACCTATTCGATCTCCGACGGCAAGGGCGGCACCGACACCGCCACCGTCCGGATCACCATCGCCGACGTGGCGCCGGAGGCGAAACCGGATGCGGCGACCACACCCACCAACGAGCCCGTCACGATCAACGTACTGACCAACGACACCGACGCGAACGGTGACACCTTGACCCTTGAGGCGGTCACCAAACCGGCGCACGGCACCGTCGCCTTCACCAAGGCGGGGCTCATCACCTACACCCCGGACGACGGCTACTACGGCCTGGACACCTTCACCTACACCTG
>DATMVU010000018.1:0-29704 GCA_035562875.1 Actinoplanes sp.
GCCAGCAGCGGCAGGGCCAGCTTGAAGAACGTCCGGAACTCGCCGGCGCCGTCGACCCGCGCCGACTCCAGGATCTCGGTCGGCACCGCCTCGGTGGAGTAGGTCCACATCAGGTACAGGCCGAACGGCGACAGCAGCGACGGGATGATCACCGCCCACGGGGTGTCGGTGAGCCCCATCTTGGCGAACATCAGGAAGACCGGCACCGCCAGTGCGGTGGGCGGCACCGCGATGCCACCGAGCACCACGGCGAACACCGCCTTGCGGCCGGCGAAGTCGAACTTCGCCAGCCCGTACCCGGCCAGTGCCGCCAGGATCGTCGCCCCGCCGGCACCCACCACCACGTAGAACAGGGTGTTGAGGATCCAGCGGCCGAAGATGCCGTCCTGGTAGGCGAAGGTGTCGGCGATGTTCTGGAAGAGGTTGAACTCCCCGCCGAACCACAGCCCGAACGTGTCGAGCAGGTCCTCCTGGCTCTTGGTCGAGCTGAGGAACAGCCAGACCAGCGGCAGCATCGTGTAGACCACCATCAGCCCGGTGACCAGGGTGAGGGTGACCGAGCGCTTCGACTTCGGCTTGGACTTCTTGATGACGACGGCGCTCACAGCGCCCCCTTCGTGGAACGGCGCTGGAACACGTAGGCGACGATCATCGTCATCAGACCCATGATCAGCGCGATCGTCGCGGAGTAGTTGACCTGCTGACCGGCGAAGGAGAGCTGGTACGCGTAGATGTTCGGGGTGAAGTAGGTGGTGATCGAGTTCGGCGCCAGGCTGTCCAGCACCTGCGGCTCGTTGAACAGCTGGAAGCTGCCGACGATCGAGAAGATGCCGGCCACCACCAGCGGACCCCGGAGCGCGGGCAGCTTGATCGCCCGGATGATGCGCCACTCACCGGCTCCGTCGATGGCCGCCGCCTCGTACAGCGAGGTGTCGATCACCTTCAGGCCGGAGTACAGGATCAGCATGTTGTAGCCGATGTACTGCCAGGTCACGATGTTGCCGATGGTGGCGAGGATCCAGGACGGCCCGAGGGGGTCGGGGATGCTCAGCCCGAACGCCTCGTTGATGCTGCCGACCAGGCCGAACCGGACCCCGTAGAGGAAGCCGGCCATCAGCGTGGCGACCACCGAGGGGACCGCGTACGGCAGGAAGATCGAGATCCGGAAGAAGCCCGTGCCGTAGAGCCGCCCGCTGTCGATCGCGAGTGCGACCAGCAGGGCCAGCCCGAGCATGATCGGGACCTGGATCAACAGGAAGAGCGAGACCCGGGTCAGGGCCTCCCAGAATTGTGGATCACTGAAAGCTTTCGTGTAGTTCTCGAGGCCGACGAAGCTGGTGCCGCCGACCAGTTGGGTGCGGAACACGCTCAGGTACGCCGAATAGATGATCGGCGCCAGATACACCAGTGCGAAGACCGCCAGAAACGGACCGGTGAACTGCCAGCCAGTCCATGAACGCCGGGTCACCTCTGCCACCTCCGGAGGATGTTTACGTAAACATGGTCGTCATGTTTACGTAAACATGACTGCCGTATAGTGGCACGGGCCACAAATCACGGTCAAGGAGTGATCAAAATCGAACCTCCCCGGCTTCGCGTCGGTTCGGACGTCCCCGGCGGCCGACGAAAACAACGCGTATCGATGGCCGATGTCGCCGCCCTGGCCGGGGTCTCCTCACAGACCGTCTCCCGCGTCGCCAACGGCCACCCCGGCGTTGTCGAGACCACACGTGAACAGGTGCTCGCCGCCATGAGCGAGCTGGGCTACCGCCCCAACAGCGCGGCCCGCTCCCTACGCTACGGCCGGTTCAACACCATCGGTGTCATCCTGTTCGGTCTGTCCTCCACCGGAAACAGCCGAACCGTCGAGGCCATCGCCACCCAGGCCGCCACCGAGGGCTACGCGATAACCCTCATTCCGGTCGGAGCGCCCACCCAGGACAATGTCATGGGAGCGTTCACAAGAATGGGCGAACTAGCCGTCGACGGCGTCATTCTCATCATCGAAGTTCACCTGTTGGACGCGACAGCGGTGGCCCTTCCCCCCGGCGTCCACGTGGTGGTCGTCGACTCGGACGCCGGCGAACGCTATCCCGTCGTCGACACCGACCAGGCCGACGGTGCTCGGCAGGCCGTACGCCACCTCCTCAGCCTCGGCCACCGCACCGTCTGGCACGTCGCCGGCCCCGCCGAATCGTTCTCCGCCGAACGCCGCACCACCGCCTGGCGCCGCGCCCTCGAAGAAGCCGGCCGCCCCGTCCCGCCGCTGCAACGCGGCGACTGGTCCGCCGACTCCGGCTACCTGGCCGGCCTGCGCCTGGCCGGCGACCCGTCCTGCACCGCCATCTTCACCGCCAACGACCAGATGGCCCTCGGCGTACTACGCGCCCTGCACGAACGCGGCCGCCGGGTCCCCGCCGACGTCAGCGTCGTCGGCTTCGACGACCTGGCCGACGCCAGCTCCTACCTGCCTCCACTCACCACCGTCCACCAGGACTTCGCCGAAGTCGGACGGCGCTGCGTCGAAGCCCTCCTCCGCCAGATCCACGACGAACCCGCCGGCCCCGGCACCGACCTGGTCCCCACCCGCCTGGTACTCCGCGACAGCACCGCCCCACCACCACCTACCGCCGAACCCGCCGCCGAACCCACCGAGATCCTGATACCCGCCATCCCACCCGGCCCCACGACAGCAGCCGAGTCGCCGGCGGCGCTCACCTGACCGACAACCCGGCACCGCACGGCACCCATCACTACCCGGCGCCTGGCACCGCCCGATGCTCGGCGCCCACCATCCGGCACCGCCCGATGCTCGGCGCCCGGCATCCGGCACCGCCCGATGCTCGGCGCCCGGCATCCGGCATCCGGCTTCTGCCCGGGTGCCCCCGGAAAGCCGGCGGTCCGCAACATCCCGGCACCGGAACCTGACAGAACCGTGACGGCACACCGCCGCCCGGGAGAGGCTGTCCGGGAGAACCTCGACGAAAGGTGATCCCATGAACCCGACCGCCACGGAGATCCTGGAACGAGCCCGGGCCGGCACCGAGGGCGCCACCGTCGCCCGCGTCTTCGGCACCCCGATCGAACGCGACGGCGTCACGATCGTCCCGGTGGCGATCGTCGGCGGCGGTGGAGGCGGCGGCGGCGGAGGTGAGGGCGGCGGCCACGTCACCGACGACGGTGCCACCGAAGACACCGGCATCACCACCGACCCGGACTCCCCGCACGGCGCAACCGGCTCCGGCGCAGGTTTCGGTTTCACCGCCCGCCCGGCCGGCGTCTACGTCATCCGCGACGGCGAGGCCCACTGGCGCCCCGCCATCGACGTCAACAAAATAGTCATAGGTGGCCAGCTGGTAGCGGTAGCCGCATTCCTCCTGGTCCGCTCCATCCTGCGCCACCGCCGCTGACAACGAGGGCTCGGCCCGTCACCGCCATCCGAGCCAAAAATTCCACTTTCTGGTACGCCGTTCAACCCCACAACCGCAAGAAGCAGGTCCCGCGCCTACCCCGCGAGGCGATCCCGCCGCCCGGACCGCCCGGCGACCGCCGGGCGTGAGCGATCCGTCCCGCCCGGCGGTCCCGTCGCCCCGATACGCCTAACCCGCCGCCCCGCAACAACCCGAGCCACACCCGAAGCCCCGAACCCTCCGCACGCTCTGCCCAGATCTTGGTCGATCGACCACCGAAACCGGTGGCCGGCCCACCAAGATCCGAGCGCAGCGCACCCGCAGCAATCAAGCAAGAGTCTCCGGGACGTCTGAGCGAGCACACGGTAGGCAGATGTGAGCCCGTAGCGTGCCGCCGACTGCCGGGCGGGCCTAGCCGGGACCAGATGAAACGGGATGAGAAGGGCAGAGCCTGAACGAGACGGGCGGGGCAGGGAGCGAGATTGAGGACCTGCAGGCCTCATCCAGCCGAGGATCTGCACGACTGCAGATCCTGGCTATGCCACAAGACTCCTCAGCACCCCGGAACGACAGCCGGTCGGCAAGGGCTCACCACGCGGAGATACCACCACCGCCAGCGTGGTGGCGGTGATGGCGGTGATGGCGTCGGGTTAGGAACGGAGCCGGCTTCGCCTCGTAGGGACGGTGGATCTTCGAGTCCGGCCGAAGTCGGCATCGGTTCGACACGCCCGCGACCGGCAAGCGGATCGACCCGATGGGCTGGTCAGCACGACGACGCTGGTGGGACGGAACGTCGGACGCGCCTGCGGCCGCCGGGGGGACGGTCATACAGGCGCGGCGACGGCAGGCGGCGACAGGTGGAGGGATGGGTGGGCGGGTGAGCGGGAAGGTGGGAGTTGGTCAGGCGCGACGGCGGCGGCGTTCGCCGATCTCCCAGGCCATGATGTATTGGCGGATCATCTGGGCCATGTCCTCGCCGGTGTCGAAGGTGAGGATCAGGTGCTGGCCGGGGTCGCCGTGCGGGGCCTCGCGCACGTTGAGGACGGTTCCGCCGATGTGGGCTTCGGCGGTGCCCAGCCACACCGTCGCCGACACGTGGTCGCCGGATTTCAGTGAGGTGGCCTCGTCGATCCAGCAGCGCAGGCCGCCTTCGCTGATGTCGAGGAGGACACCTTCGGCGGGCTGGCCCTCCACCTCGGCTTCGAGGCGGACGACCGCGCCGGCACCGCCGCGGACGTATTCGCGACGGTTGTCGGTTCGGGAGGGGCCGGCGGGCACGATCGTCCAGCGGGCCGGGGCGCTGCCGGATACGGCTACCAGCCGGCACGGCAGGATCACCCGGGTGCGTGGGGGCGCCCAGAAGATCTCGAACTCGCGTCCGGGTTCGTACACCGACATGTCGGTGGTCTCCAGTGGGGCCGCGACGGTGAGGGTGTTCCCGTCGACGGCTTCCAGGCGCGAGCGCAGGCTCACACCGCCGCCGAGAACGAGGTAGACCGCAGCACCGATCTCCGGCAACTCGGTCGTCATCGCCGCTCCCTCCATCTTGGGGGCGGACATCAAACCAGCTGTACCGTTGATCATCTCTCACCTCTGTGACACACCGTGACGGCAGTTCTTGACGGGCCCCTTATCGGCATCCGGCTTCTCGACTTGAAACGTCGGCGCAGGAAGAGTGGAGGGAAGTCGGAAGAAGCAGCGGGGATCGTCAGTGGTGCGGCTCCGGGTAGCGGGCCAGGCGCAGCCGGCGGGCGAAGATCGCCAGGGTGAGGCCGGTGCAGAGCAGCCACACCAGCACCCCGTGCCCGAGGCCCCGCCACAGCATCTCGGAGCCGGTGCCGTCGATCGCGTAGGTGCCGATCTCCCGGCCCGACCAGAACGGCAGGAACTTCGCGAGGGTACCGGCCGGGTCGGCGAGCATCTGGACGGCGCAGACCGAGAACAGGCCGAGGGCGCCTTCCAGCTCGCGCGGGAACAGGGCGCCGACCAGGCTGCCGAACGGCACCGCGACGACTGCCGTGATCAGCATCATCACCGCGACGGCCCAGTTCCGTTCGATGTTCTGGTCGACGACGACCAGGAGGGTGTAGCAGGTGGCGAGGAGGATGCCGAAGCCGCTCATCGCCACCAGCCGGCCGCCGACGATGCCGGGCACCGAGGCGCCGGAGACACGCAGCCGGGGGTCGACCCCCCGGGACGAGTTGATCACGAACAGGGTGAGGGTGGAGACGGCCCAGGCGATGCCGATGAGGAGCATCCGGACGGACTGGCCGGTGAGGTCACGACGAGCCAGGTAGAACCAGAGCGGCAGCGAGATCACCAGCACCAGGGCGGCACGGCGGCGGCTGATCTCCCGGGCGGACATGCCCGCCACGACGAGGGCGGTCATCGGGCGGCCTCCGCGGCGGAGAGGTCCAGCACGTGGTCGACGTGCTGCAACTCGTGCAGCAGGTGGGTGACCACGACGACGGCACGGCCGGAGTCCCGCCAGGCCCGGACCTGACGCCAGAAGTCCAGGTAGGTGCCCTGGTCGAACCCCTGGTACGGCTCGTCGAGCAGGAGCAGGTCGGGGCCGTGCAGTTCGCCGAGCACCAGGTTGAGCTTCTGCCTCGTACCGCCGGAGAGTTGTTGAACCGGTTGTGTCCTTGCCGGTCGCCAGGCGAGCAGGGACGCGAGGTGGTTTCCGGTGGACCGGGATCTGGCCGGGGTCATGCCGGCGGCGGCGCCGAAGAGCGTGAAGTGTTCGTCGGCGGTGAGCCAGCCGGCGGTGCCGCCGTCCTGGGGGACGAAACCGACACGACGGGTGCGGTGCACGGTTCCGGCGGAGGGGGCGGTGAGGCCGGCGCAGATCCGCAGCAGGGTGGATTTGCCGCAGCCGTTGGCGCCGACGACGGCTGCCACCTCGCCGCCGCGGACGGTCAGGTCGACGCCGGTGAAGACGGTGCGCCGCCGATAGTTCTTGGCGACGCCGCTGAGCCGGAGCATGACCGGGCCGGCGGCGAGTGGGGTGGTGGCGACGGCCGGGGCGCTGAGCTCGGTGACCAGGTGCCGGGCGTAAAGGTGGGCCGGGCCGAAGAACCGGTCGGGTTCGCTGGCGTTCTCACCGGCCTGGGCCGCGGTCTCGGCACGGAGTTGCTGCGCCCGGTGGGGCTGGACCCCGAGCCGGACCAGTTCCTTCTCGAAGCGGTCGGGCCACCCGCTCATCGGGCGTGTTCTCCGATCAGGGAGTCGACACCGTCGCGGAAGGCGCGCCACTCGCCGGCCTGGGTGTCCAGCACGGTGCGGCCGGCCGGGGTGATCTCGTAGTACTTGCGGCGCGGGCCGGACTCGGACGGCATCCAGGTCGGTGCGGCGAGGCCCTGCTGTTCGAGGCGGAGCAGGGCCGGGTAGAGGGTGCCGCCGGGCACGTCGGCGACACCGGCCGCGGCGAGTCGCTGGGCCAGGCCGTAGCCGTAGTCGGGCCGGTCCCGCAGCATCGCCAGGAGGCATAGGTCGAGGAAGCCGTGCAGCCACGGCCGGGGAGTCATGCTAGTCAGACTAACTGGTTAGCAGTCTACCTAACTACCGGGGCCGAATATTTCTGGCAAACGAGTGCACAACACGGGCTCGGGGTGCGTCGATGAGTTGTGACCTTCGAGCAATTCGCGCTGGCGCGCCTGCCCAGCCTTCTGCGTTACGCGGTGGTTCTCACCGGTGACCGGGAGTTGGCGCAGGACGTGGTCCAGGAGGTACTGGCCCGTGCTCAGGTCCGCTGGAAGCGGATCAGTGATGCCGACTCACCGGAGGCGTACGTCCGGCGCATGGTGCTCAACGAGTACCTGTCGTGGCGGCGCAGCTGGGCGGTCCGGCACGTGCACGCTGCCGGAGAACGATTGATCGAGCTGGACGATGCCCGCGGCGGCTCCCGCGACCACGCCGACGGCGTGGTCGAGGCGGACGCCCTGTGGCACCGGCTGGCCACCCTCGGGCGCAAGCAACGAGCGGTGCTGGTGTTGCGTTACTACGAGCAGATGGACGATGAACAGATCGCCGACCTGCTCGGATGCGCCACCGCCACCGTGCGCAGCCACGCGTCGAGAGCCCTGAAGTCCCTCCGGCTCCATCAGGAGTCGGAATTACGCGCCCACGCCTAGGAGAGGGTCGTGACTGAGCACCAGGACCGGCTGCGCGAAGCCTTCAACAAATACGAGAACGACACGCCGGATCCCGCTGCGGTCTTCGCCCGTGTCGAGGAACTGTCCCGGAAGTACACGTGGCGCCGCCGGGGCGTCCAGGCCGCGGGCGGAGTGGCGCTGAGCGCCGGCCTGATCGCCGGTGTCACCCAGCTGCCGGCGATCCTGCCGGCCGGCCCGGCCGTCACGTCGAACGCTCCGGCCTTCCAGGCCGCGGCGCCGGCCGCCACGCCGAGTGCCGCGCCCACCATCGACCCTTCGGCGACGCTGACCGAGGCGCAGATGACGCAGGGCATCGACGCCTACTTCGAAGCCGGGTACGGCTACGACAACTCGGTCGAGCTGGCCGAGCTGTGGAATCTGGGCCGGGACGGGTTCGCCCAGGCCAAGGCAGTCGGCGGGCTGAAGCTGCTGAACGGCGAGACCCTGCCGGTCAAGCCGGTCGCCAACAGCGACGGCCCGGTCGAGGAGGAGCCCTCCAACCAGGAGGAGGACAAGCAGCGGGAAGCCTTCTTCGCCGCCGGTTACGGCTGGGAGGACGCGGAGAAACTGGCCGAGCTGTGGAAGCTGCCCAACCCGGGCGACGCCAAGGCCAAGGCCGGCAAGAAGATCCTCGCCGGTGAGGAACTGCCGATCCCGAAGCCGAGCGCGGAGGACGTCGCTGCGGGCCGGGAAGGCGCCGCGGTCAACAAGTTCTTCGAGGTCGGGTACGACTACGACGACGCGGTCAAGCTGGCGAAGATCTGGAAGCTGAAGACCCCGTACGACGCCAAGATCGCTGGTGGCGAGCGCCTGCTCGACGGCAAGAAGATGCCTTTCAAGCCGTGACCGAGTTGCGCCGGCGTATCGGCTTCGAGATCGAGCTGACTGCTCCTGCCGGGGTCAGCCGGCGCACCCTCGCCGAGGACCTGGCCGGACGTTGCGGGGGCAGCGTCCGGCCGGTCTGGCACCACGACAGCGAACCGTCCCTGGTCCCGGGCCTGGGACGGTTCCTGCATCTGACCCAGGGGTTCGAGGTGCTGCGCCCGGACGGTGCCCTGCTCTGCACCCTGGTCGACGACGTGACGTTGATGGACGGCCTGGACCGGGCGGCGCCCGCGTTGCCGGGCTGGTTCCGGGTCCTCACCGACGACACCCGGCTGCTGCGGCTGCTCGCGGCCCAGTGTGATCCGGGCGGGCCGTTCGGCACGGTGCTGGAACCGGCTGCCCGGTTGTGGGGCACGACCGTGTCCCGGCACGGGCCGTTCCAGCGGCTGGACGATTCATCGGGTTCCACGATCGCTCTGGCCGCGCCGGCCGGCGGGGAGCGCGAGCGCCCCTGCGAGATCGTCACGCCGCCGCTGGCCGCCGGGCATCACGAAGCCCTGGCGGAGCTGCTCGGACCGGCTGCCGAGCTGGGGTTCACGGTGCCCCGGGAGGCTGCGGTGCACCTGCACGTGGACGGCGGCCCGTTCCGGGACCCGGCCGTCCTGGCGAACGTGGTGCGGTTGTTCGCCCACTACCGGGAGCCGCTGCGGGCGCTGCTGGCCACCAACCCGGCCTGCCGGCGGCTGGCCCCGCTGCCGGAGCCGCTGGTCACCGCGGTCGCCGGGAAGCCGACCGGGGAGGAGCTGCGCCGGGCCGCGAAGCAGGGTGAGCTGACCAAGTTCTTCGACGTCAACCTGACCCAGGTGCTGACCGACACGCCGATCCGGGACACCGTCGAGATCCGCATCCTGCCCGGCGCGATCGACCCGGCCGCGATCGTGCAGCGGGCCGCCCTGGTCGAACTGCTGCTGGACCGGTGCGAGGACCCGGCCCCGCTGCCCCCGCCGTCGGGCGACCCGGTCGAGGCGCTACTGGAGATCGCCGCCGAGTCCCTGGCGCTCCAGCAAGCCGGATAGCGAGCCGGTCCAGGGTGACGGCGTCGGCGGTGATCAGCTCGTCGCGGATGTTCCCGCACAGCCACTCCTCCAGCCCGGCGGATCGTTTCCGGTCAGCGGCCGCCGGTGAGGAACGCGAACGTCCCGGGCCATCCGGCTCTCCCCGTAGAACGCCGGATCATGCGGTTTCCCGGACCGGCCGTGTCCACGGGCGTCGATCGCGACCACCCGGCGGCCGGTGGCGGTGAGCGCGTCGACCACGCCCGGCAGCACCCAGTTGGTGTGACCGCTGGCGATGAATCCGTGGTGCAGCAGAACCGGCGGCTGCCCGCGGTCGCCGTCCCACTGCTCCCAGAAGATCTCCACTCCGTCATCCGCCTGAAAAGCCGGCATCCCCGATTCCCCCTCGCACGTGCCCGCAACGGTCGTCAGCGTAGGTACCGATCGCCGTCCGGGTATCGGTGAGATCGCCGGTGTGATCACCATGTGCGACGCGGTGGGTACTGCCGATGTTGATCGCGATACATTTTCAAATGTGACCCCGACTCAGTTGCGCGCCTACGCGGCGGTGGTCCGATGCGGTTCGGTGAAACACGCGGCCGCCCAGCTCGAGGTGTCCGAGTCCGCGGTGTCGCTGCACATCGGACAGTTGCGCAAGGAGCTGGGTGATCAGCTCTTCTCCCGTACCGCGAACGGGCTGTCGTTCACTCCGGGCGGGTTGCGGCTGGCGAGCCGGGCCACCGAACTGCTGGGTCTGCAGAACATCACGGTGCTGGAGGTGAGTGCCGCCGGGCAGGGCCGGCGGATGCTGCGGCTCGGCGCGTCGTCGCTGTTCGCCGAGCACGCCGCGCCCGGTTTGATCGAGTTGTTCGGCAACCGGGCCGCCGATCTGGACGTCGAGTTGAGTGTCCGCAATCCCGGTTCGTTCACGGCCGCCCTGGTCGAACGGAGCATCGACATCGCGATCGGCCCGCCGCCGGCCACCCCTGATCCGGCGGTGCGCTGCCAGCCGGTGATGTACTACAAGATCGTCACGGTGACCGGTCCGGATCATCCACTCGCCGGTTCCCAGCCGACCCCGCGGCAGTTGCGCGACCAGACGTGGCTGCTCGGCCCGTCAGCGGCCGCCGACCGCGGCGCGATCCCGACCCTGCTGCGCCGCCTCGGTGTCCCCGACAACCGTCAGCAGATCTTCCAGAGTCACGCGGCAGCGGTCGAGGAGGCGAAACGCGGCCACGGCGTGGCAGCGGCCCTGTCGTTCACCGTGGCCCCCGAGGTCCGCAACGGACAGCTGGTGGCGTTCTGCGGCCCGCACACCGGCATCGAGGAGGTGTGGCACTCGATGACCCTCGTCGACTCGAACATGTCCGCACCGTCCGAACTGGCCCGTTTCGCCTCCACTCCGCGAGCCATCCAGGCGATGATGCGCGGCACCGGCGTGAACGTGGCCCGCTTCAAACCCTCCATCCACGTAACCCTGTGGAGCTGACTTTCGGCCCTGTCCCCGGCGAGCTTCCGGGCGGACCATCGAGGCATGGCCTTCACCGATCGAAGACTGCGTGAGATGTACGCCGGTGGCCGCGGCAACGCCACCGCCCGCCGGTTCGCCCGCCTGTGGGCCCGGATCCACGCGCTCGGACTGGCTCCGCGCCGCTGGATCACCCTGGAGGTGCCGGGCCGCAAGTCCGGCCGGATCACCCGATTCCCGCTGGGCATGGCCGACTGGCAGGGCCACTGGTACCTGATCCCGATGCTCGGCGCCGACTGCAACTGGGTCCGTAACGTCCGCGCCGCCGACGGCCGGGTGGTCCTGCGCCACGGCCGTTCCCGCCCCTGCCAACTGGTCGAACTCCCGGTCGCCGAACGCGCCCCGATCCTGCGCCGCTTCCTGCAGCAGATCCCCGGAGCCCGCCCCCACATCCCCTTGAACCCCCACGCCTCCCTCCCCGCGTTCGCGGAGTTGGCCGACCGCTATCCGGTATTCCGAGTCGACTACCGCTGACCCACCCACCCCACAGCCCGCACGAACAGTCCAGCCCCGGCCCGACCGCTACCCGTGTGGACGAAGTCGGGTCGGCATCGCACCGCAACTCACCACACCGGGGCTGCGTCGCGACTCGCGTGGAGAGATCGGGGGCGGATCGGGGCGGGAACCGGTGGGCGGCCGTGGCCGCTGAGGGCGGCCAGGTGGTGGGCGGCGGCGGTCAGGTCGGTGAACGTGGCGGCCGGGAGCAGGGCGTCGCAGAACGGGAGGGCGGCGGCCATCGCGCCGACCTTCGGGGCGAAGCCGGGTGCGCCGGCCCGGGGGTTCAGCCACAGAACCCGGTAGGCACGGCGGCGCAGCCGGGCCATCACGGCGGCCATCCGGTCGGGCGGGTCGGTGTCCCAGCCGTCCGAGGCGATGATCACCACGCCGCCGCGAACCGTGTTCCCGTGGTGGGAGTCGAGCAGGGCGGCGATGTTGGCGGCGATCCGGGTACCACCGAACCGGTCGTCGACAGCCGCACCGGCCTGCTCGATGGCCTCCCGGGGCGAGGTGTGCCGCAGCGGGACGGTCAACCGGGTCAGCCGGGTGGCGAACGCGAACACCTCGGCGTCGGCGACGGTGGTGAACGCGCGCATCAACTGCAGATAGGCAGCCGCCTGCGCCCGCATCGACTCGCTGACGTCACAGAGCATCAGCACCCGCCGGGGACGGGGAACCGGCCGTTCCCGAACCACGGTGAGCACTTCCCAGCCGGTCCGGCGCGCGGTGGCGAATGTCGGCCGCAACGCGATCCGGCGCCCGGCAGGATCGGGCCGATGCCGGCGCCCGCGACGGCGCGGCCAGTGGGTGAGCGCCTGCCGCAACACGTCACCGAGCGCTGCGGTCTGCTCGCCGTCGAGTTCCTCGAACGGCCGCTCCGCCAGCGCCGCAAGCGCACTGGGCCGAAGTTCCGGCAGGTCCAGCCGGTCGGAGTCGGGATCCTCATCGGCGGCGACCGCCGGCGGAAGGGTGGCCCACGGCAGCCCGGATCCGGATTCGGTGCTCTCCCCCCCGACCCCGGGCACGGCAACGTTGACACTGTCCGCACGGGGCCGGGAGGGAATCGCCTCACGACTCGACGGCAACGGCGGCGTGTCATCGAACACCGACCCGAAGACCCGATCAAAAACTGCAAGATCCCCCTGCCGCCGTACGAGGGAAACGCGCGCCGTCCAGTACAGCGCCGTCCGCGAGACAGGCGGACTGACCTCCAGCGCGGTGATCAGATCACCGGTCTCGGTGATCCCGGCCGGCACCCCGGCACGCCGCAGCCGCCCCACCATCGCAACAGCGAACGCGGCCCGATCCACCCCCCGCAACAGCACCGGCACCCCACCACCGTCCAGCCCGGCACCCCGCACCCAACCGTCCACCACACCCTCCCGGCCGCCATCGTGCCCCGCCGCGCCGTCGCTGTGGCCTGCCGCGCTGCCGCTGTGGCCTGCCGCGCTGCCGTCGCTGTGGCCTGCCGCGCCGGGCGGGAGAACACCGCGACGGTTCTCCGGAGATCCTCCCCGGTTCAGGCCCGCGTCTTCGAGCGCGTGGTGAGCCGGGGTGCGATTCGCGCCCCGGCTCACCACCCGGCCCTGACCGTCGCCGGGGCTTTCCAGACCGGCACCGCCCGGGCGGTCATCGGTCCCGGGCGGTTTCGGGGTGCCGTCAGCCTTGGGCAACGACCCACGCAACGACCGCGCCGACGACCACGACAGCGCCGATGGCGACCGGAATGAGGCGCTTGTAGATCGAGCCGCCGGCCACCTCGAGCAGGTCGAGCGGTTCAGCCTCGACACTCTCGATCTTGCGCTCGACGGTAGCGGTAGCCGCCGGGGCGGCCTTGGCGGGAGCAGCCTCGGCAGACGCACCGGCCGGGGCCGCATCCGAAGCAGCGGCCGGGGTGACGACAGGGGCAGTAGCCGGGGCCGCATCCGGGGTCACGGCCGGGACCGAGTCCGAAGCAGCGGCCGGGGTGACAGCAGGAGCGGCAGCCGGGACCGCCTCCGGAACGGGAGCAGAGGTGGCGGGCGCCGAGTCGTCAGCGGCAGACGCAGCCGGGGTCGTCTCAGTGGCCGGAGCGGCAGCGACTGCTGCGACGACGGCGGGGGCGTCGGAGAGGTCGGCGCCCGGGGTGCGGAGCGGGGCGACCGGGTCCGGCGTTCCCTCGGCGACCTCGATCCGCCCGGCGGCCTCGGTGACCTCACCCGCGGACGGGTCGGGGGCGACGGCGGCAGCAGTCGCCTCGCCGGCGATGGCGGAACCGTCGGCGGCCGGGGCGCCCACAGCAAATGCCGTGTCCGGCGCGGTCACGACGGCCGCGTCAGAAGCAGGCGCGTCAGAAGCAGGCGCATCAGAGGCAGGCGCATCAGAGGCAGGCGCGGATACGGCGGCAGGAGCAGCATCGGCGGCCGGAGCAACGGCGGGCGCGGCGTCGGCGGACGGTGCAGGGGCCCGGGTTTCGGTGGCCAGCTTCTTCTCGAGGTTGGCGACGAACTGGGCGAGCAGCTTCGACGACACCTCCTTGATCATGCCGCTGCCGAACTGGGCCAGTTTGCCGCTGATCTTCAGATCGGTGTCGACGTTCACGCGGGTGCTGGTGGCGTCGACAGCGGTCAGGAAGGCGACGACAGTGGCGGAGGCGTTGCCGGCCGAGCGGGCGTCACGGCCCTTGGCGTCGATGACGGCCTTGTAGGCGGCGTCGTCCTTGGCGGTGAACTGGGCGGTGCCGGAGAACTCGGAGATCACCGGCCCGACCTTGATCTTCACCTTGCCCTTGTAGACCTCGCCTTCGACGCCGGTGAGCTGGGCGCCGGGCATGCACGGGGCGATGCCTTCGAGGTCGGTGAAGACCTTCCAGGCGTCGTCGATCGGGATCTGCACGGTGAATTCGTTGGCGAGCTTCATGGGTGGTCTCTCCGAGCGCGAGGGGTGGTTACGGGGGTGTCGGCGATGTGTGCCCGGTCGTCGGGCGTCTTGGCGATGGTGCCGAGGGTGCGCAGCACGTCGCCGGAGGTGAGTTCGGTGACGCCGAGGGCTGCCAGGGCGGAGACCCAGTCGATGGTTTCGGCCAGTCCGGGGGCCTTGTCGAGGTCGAGGCCGCGGACCGTACCGATGAATTCGGTGGCGCTGCGGATCAGCGGCGTGTCCGCGCCGGGGACCGCGCGCCGGACGATCGCCGCGGCCTGCTGCGGGGTGGGGAATTCGATCCAGTGGTAGAGGCAGCGGCGGCGCAGGGCGTCGTGCAGGTCGCGGCTGCGGTTGGAGGTGAGGATGACGACGGGCGGCCGGGTGGCGGCGAAGGTGCCGAGTTCCGGGATCGTGACGGCGGCTTCGCCGAGGAATTCGAAGAGCAGCGCCTCGAATTCGTCGTCGGCCCGGTCGATCTCGTCGATCAGCAGGACCGGCGGGGTGGGCCCGTCGTGCCGGACGGCGCGCAGGATGGGCCGTTCCTGGAGGAATTCGGTGGTGAACAGCGACGCGTCGGACAGGTCCCGGCCCTGGGCTTCGGCGAGCCGGATGTGCAGGAGCTGACGCTGGTAGTTCCACTCGTACAGTGCTTCGCCGGCGGTCAGGCCCTCGTAGCACTGCAGCCGGATGAACGGCGTGTCCAGGGCCTGGGCGAGGGCTTTGGCGGCGGCGGTCTTGCCGACACCGGGTTCCCCTTCGAGCAGCAGCGGTTTGCCCAGCCGGATCGCCAGGTAGACGGCCATGGCGAGGCCGTCGTCGGCCAGGTAGTCGACGGCGTCCAGGCGCTGGATGACGTCCTCAGGAGTGTTCAAGCGAGAGCAGCCGTTCGTAGTCGTCGATGGTGTCCACGTCGACCGGCACCGTACCGGCACAATCGATCTCGGCCACCGGGTACCGGCCGGAGTGCAGCAGTCTCCACACCGCCCTGTCACCGTGCAGGGTGGACAGTTCCCCGAACACCGTGCGATGGAACAGGAACGGGTGCCCGAGGCCGTCGGTGTACCGGCAGACGCCGAGCGTGCCGTCCACCGCGGCGAGACGGCGGATGTCGGCCGGGCGGACGAGTGGCTGGTCGCCGAGGAGCAGGACGAGCCGGTCGGTGGTGACGGACGGGACCGCACTGCGGATCGAGGAGCCGCAGCCGCTGGTGAAGGCGGGATTCTCGATCACCCGTACCCCGGTGACGTCGATCGTGGCGAGGACCTCCGCCGCCGAGCCGCCCACGGTGACCAGCAGTTCGTCGAATCCGCAGGCACGGGCCGTGTCCAGGGTGGCGTCCAGCAGCGTGCGGCCGCGGAACGGCAGCAGCTGTTTGGGCCGGCCGAGCCGCCGCGAGCCGCCGGCGGCCAGCACCAACCCGGTCACCGTCATCCTGTCAGGCCTTCGTGTACTTTTTCCGGCAGCCGGGGCAACAGAACCAGAAATCCTGGCCGTCGACCACGCCGTGCTCGGTGTCCGGGCCGACCACCACGGTCATCCCGCACACCGGATCAACAACGGTCACGGCGAGGGAGGGGGACGTGGCCGGCCCGACGGGCAGAGTCGGACCGGCCACGAACTCGGGTGCGGCCTCGGTGCCGGCATGAGAAGCCACGGCCGGTTCCAGGCCACCGTCACGCAGTTCCCGGACGATCTCCGCCAAAACCGAAAGAGCGATCTCCTTGGGGGTACGGGCCCCGATGGCGATGCCCGCATGGGGCCGGATCCGGGCTCGTTCGCCCGCGGACAGTCCCATCGCGTCGAGCAGGATCACCGACCGGGTGTGGCTGGCGACCAGTGCGATCAGCGGCACGCCGGCGTCGAGTGCGGACCGGATGGCCTTCTCCTCGTCGCGGCCCAGCCCAGCCACCACGACAGCCGCGGCACCCTGATAGGAATCGGTCACCTGGAAGTCGAGGAATTCGGCGAGCGCGGTCACCGCCCGGCCGATCGGGCTGGTGCCGGACACCCCGATCAGGGGTTTCGGCAGCACCGGCCGCAGGAAGATCTCGATGGCCCCGCCGGAGTGGCAGGGGTTGACGACGACGAGCGCGCCGGGCGCCGCCGGGAACTCGGCCGATTCCTCGGGCAGTACCCGCAGCAGCATGGTGTCGCCGTTGCGCAGGGTGTCCATGGCCGCGGCCCGCACCGACGTCTCCGCGCACACCCCGCCGACGAAACCCTCGATGGACCCGTCGGACAGGATGACCGCGTCGTCGCCGGCCCGGGCCGAGGTGGGTTCCTGGGCGCGGACCACTGTGGCGTGCACGAACGGCCGGCGTGCGGCGGTCAGCTCGCGGGCCCGCTCGGCGGTGCTCGTCGTCATCTCGTACTCCTTGCTGGGGGCCGGGTGGAGCCCGGGGGGCCTGGACTCCACCCGGCCGGAGGGTGCGCTAGAACACGGCTCAGATCGGCGGGGTGGCCTGGCCGCGCATCGCGTCCCAGACCCGCGACGGGGTGAGCGGCATGTCGGCGTGCCGGATCCCGAACGGTTTGAGCGCGTCGACGACCGCGTTGACGATCGCCGGCGGTGATCCGACGGTGGCGGACTCGCCGATGCCCTTGGCGCCGATCGGGTGGTGCGGTGACGGGGTGACGGTGAAGCCGGTCTCCCAGTCGGGCACTTCGAGGGCGGTCGGGATCAGGTAGTCCATCAGCGAGGCGCCGAGGCAGTTGCCGTCCTCGTCGAAGGAGATCATCTCCATCAGCGCCATGCCGACACCATCGGTCAGACCACCGTGCACCTGACCCTCGATGATCATCGGGTTGATCCGGGTGCCGCAGTCGTCGACGGCGATGAACCGGCGGACCTTGACCTCGGCGGTGCCCGGGTCGATGTCGACGACGCAGATGTACGCCCCGTGCGGGTAGGTCAGGTTCGACGGGTTGTAGCAGATCTGCGCTTCGAGGCCGCCTTCGATGCCGTCCGGGAGGTCACCGGCGCCGTGCGCCTTGAACGCGATCTCCTGGATCGTCACCGCCTTGCCCGCATCGCCCTTGACCTGGAAGGAACCCTTGACCCAGTCGATGTCGGCGACCGACACCTCCAGCATCGCCGACGCGATCAGCTTCGCCTTGTCGCGCACCTTGCGGGCGACCAGGGCGGCCGCGGCACCGGACACCGGCGTGGACCGGGACCCGTAGGTGCCCAGACCGAACGGGGTGTTGTCGGTGTCGCCGTGCACCACGTCGATGTCGTCCGGCGGGATGCCCAGCTCCTCGGCGATGATCTGCGCGAAGGTGGTCTCGTGCCCCTGGCCCTGGGTCTTCACCGAGAGCCGGACGACGGCTTTACCGGTCGGGTGGATCCGCAGCTCGCAGCCGTCGGCCATGCCCAGGCCGAGGATGTCCATGTCCTTGCGCGGGCCGGCACCGACCGCCTCGGTGAAGAACGAGATGCCGATGCCCATCAGCTCGCCGCGGGCCCGTTTCTCCGCCTGCTCCTTGCGCAACTCGTCGTAACCGGCCATCTCCATGGCCAGGCGCATGGTCGGCTCGTAGTCACCCGAGTCGTAGACCCAGCCGGTCTTGGTGGCGTACGGGAACTGCTCGGGTTGAATGAAGTTCTTCAGCCGCAGTTCCGCCGGGTCCATCTGCAGCTCGTAGGCGAGGGCGTCGACGATCCGCTCGACCAGGTAGACGGCCTCGGTGATCCGGAACGAGCAGGCGTACGCCACTCCGCCCGGGGCCTTGTTGGTGTAGACGGCCGTCATCTTGCAGTGCGCGGCCTGCAGGTCGTAACTGCCGGTGAAGACGCCGAAGAAGCCGGCCGGGTACTTCACCGGGGCCGCGGTGCCGTTGAACGCGCCGTGGTCGGCGAGGACGTTGGTCCGGATGCCGAGGATCTTGCCCTCAGCCGTTGCCGCGATCTCCGCCTGCATGATGTAGTCGCGGGCGAAACCGGTGCTGATCAGGTTCTCCGAGCGGTCCTCCATCCACTTCACCGGCTTACCGGTGACGATGGAACCGACGATGGAGAGCACGTAACCGGGGTAGATCGGCACCTTGTTGCCGAAACCGCCACCGATGTCCGGCGCGATCACCTGGATCTTGTGTTCGGGCAGGCCGGCCACGATCGCGTACAGGGTCCGGTGGGCGTGCGGGGCCTGCGTCGTCGACCAGAGCTTCAGCTTGCCCTCGACCGGGTCGAAGTCAGCGACCGAGCCGCACGTCTCCATCGGCGCCGGGTGCACGCGGGGGTAGACGATGTCCTCTTTGACGATCACGTCGGCGGTGGCGAACACCGCGTCGCACTCCGCCTCGTCACCGGTCTCCCAGTCGAAGACGTGGTTGTTCGTCTTGCCCTCGAGGTCGGTGCGGATGATCGGGGCGTCCGGGGCGAGGGCCTTGCGGACGTCCACCACCGGGTCGAGGACGTCGTACTCGACGTCGATCAGTTCGAGGGCGTCGCGGGCCTTGTACCGGTCCTCGGCGACGACGAAGGCCACCTCCTGACCCTGGAACCGCACCTTGTCGGTGGCCAGCACGGCCTGCACGTCGTTGGAGAGCGTCGGCATCCAGGCCAGGCCCAGACCCTTCAGGGCCTCGCCGGTGACGACCGCCTTCACACCGGGCGACGCCTCGGCGGCGCTGGTGTCGATGCTGACGATGTTCGCGTGCGCGAACGGCGACCGCAGGATCGCCAGGTGCAGCATGCCGGGCAGCTGCACGTCGTCGACGAACCGGCCGCGGCCGCGGAGCAGGCGCGCGTCCTCCTTGCGCAGCATCCGGCCGAACCCGACCGGCTTCTGGTCGTTGTCCTCGAACTCGGTGATCTTGGCCTGCGACGGCTCGTGGACTGTCGTCATGCCGGGGCCACCTCCTCTTCCTTAGACGCGGACGCCTCGTGCACCGCGGCCCAGCGGACCGAACGGATGATCGAGGAGTAACCCGTGCAGCGGCAGATCTGGCCGGAGATGGCCTCGCGGATCTCGCCCTCGGTCGGGTCGGGGTTCTTGTCCAGCAGTGCCCGGCAGGTCATCAGCATGCCCGGCGTGCAGAAACCGCACTGCAGCCCGTGGCACTGCCGGAAGCCCTCCTGGATCGGGTCCAGTTCGGCGCCGTTGGCCAGGCCTTCGACGGTACGGACCTCGTGGCCACCGGCCATCGCCGCGAGCACGGTGCACGACTTGACCGGCTCACCGTCCAGCCACACCACACAGACACCGCAGTTGCTGGTGTCGCAGCCCCAGTGGGTACCGGTCAGGCTCAGCACGTCGCGCAGGAAGTGCACGAGCAGCATCCGGCCTTCGATCTCCCGGGTGTACTCGGTCCCGTTGACGGTCATCGTGACCTGCATGCTCAGCTCCTCGCCCGTTCCACGGCCGTGCGCAGGGTGCGCCGGGTCAGCTCGTCCGCCAGGTGGCGCTTGTAGTCGGCACTGCCCCGGGTGTCGGTCGACGGGTTGCAGCTGCGCGCCGCGATCGCACCGGCCAGCTGGAACAGGTCCTCGCTCGGCTCGTTGCCGCGCAGCGCCGCCGAGATCTCCGGGATCCCGGTGGTGTTCGGGCCGACAGCGGCCAGGCCGACCCGGGCGTCCACGATGAGCCCGCCGTCCAGCCACACCGCGGCACCGGCGGACACCACCGCCCAGTCCCCGGCCCGGCGCTCCACCTTGGCGTACGCGCTGCCCGCCCGGAAGTTCTTCCGCGGGATCCGGATCTCGGTGAGGATCTCGTTGTCCTGCACTGCCGTCTCGTACGGGCCGACGTGGAACTCCTCCATCGTGACGACCCGCTCCGCGCCACCAGGGCCCCGGATGACGCAGCTCGCGTCCAGGGTCGTGCACACCGCCGACAGGTCCTCCGACGGGTCCGCCTGGCACAGCGAACCGCCGAGCGTGCCCCGGTTGCGCACGATCGGGTCGGCGATCACCTTCTCCGCGTCCCGGAAGATCGGGAACACGTCGGCCAGAATCTCCGATTCCAGCAGTTCCCGATGCCGGGTCATGGCACCGATCAGCACCGCGTCGTCGCTGAGGCGGATGTACCCCAGTTCGGCGTGCAGCGGGTTGATGTCGATGAGATATTCGAAGTTGGCGAGCCTGAGCTTCATCATCGGCAACAGGCTGTGGCCACCGGCCACCAGCCGAGCCGAACTGCCCAGTCGTTCCAACAGTCCAATGGCTTGATCCACGCTTGTGGCACGTTCGTATTCGAACGGAGCCGGCACCTGCACCCTGCACCTCCCGCGAGTCGCAGGGACCCTCGCGTGCCAGGTCTCCAATGTCAACAGTGACCTAAGCGTTCTCTTAATCCGTCGTTGACTAGCCGGAGAAGATCCCGGAAGGTGCTCGAATGCGTGAGATCGTGGACGGGCTGCTGGCCTGGCGGGCCGCCGGAATCTCCTTCGCCGTGGCGACGGTGGTGCACACCTGGAAGTCGGCACCCCGCCAGCCCGGTGCGGCGATGGCCGTCAGCGAGCACGGCGAGGTGCTGGGCAGTGTCTCCGGCGGTTGTGTCGAGGGTGCCGTCTACGCCGCTGCGCAAGAGGTGCTGGAGACCGGGAAGTCCCAGACGCATCAGTACGGGGTCAGTGACGGTGACGCTCTGTCAGTCGGGCTGACCTGTGGCGGGACCATCGAGGTGATGATCCAGCCGGATGTCGCTCTGATCGGCCTGGATGACCTCCTCTCGGACATCTCGGCTGGTCGTCCGGTGGCCACGGTCTCCCTGCCGGACTGTCAGCTCGTCGTCCGCCCGGACCGTGCCGACGGCACCCTCGGTGACGACGAACTCGACCGGATCGCCGGTGAGCAGGCCCGCGGACTCCTCGCGCACGGCCGCAGCGCCATCGTCACCGCCTGCGAGCAGGAGGTCTTCGTCCAGTCCTGGGCCGCCCCGGCTCGCATGATCGTCTTCGGGGCGATCGACTTCGCGGCGGCGGTCGCCCGGATCGGCAAGTTCCTCGGCTACCAGGTGACCGTCTGTGACGCCCGTGGTGTCTTCGCCACACCCGCCCGTTTCCCCGAAGCCGACGAGGTGGTCGTCCAGTGGCCGCACCGCTACCTGTCCTCGACCCACGTCGACGAGCGCACCGTACTGTGTGTCCTCACCCACGACCCGAAGTTCGACATCCCGCTGCTCCAGGTCGCTCTGGAGACGCCGGCCCGCTACATCGGCGCGATGGGCAGCCGCCGCACCTGCGAGGATCGCCTCACCCGCCTCCGCGAAGCGGGCGTCCCGGAGGACGCCCTGGCCCGCCTGCGCGCCCCGATCGGACTGGACCTGGGCGCCCGCACCCCCGAGGAGACAGCGGTCGCCATCGCGGCCGAGATAGTCGCCCTGACCTGGAACGGCTCCGGCACTCCCCTGACGAACCTGACCGCCCCGATCCACGGCTGAGCGGGTCCGGCGGTGACCACCGCATTCGGCCCGGCGGTCGCGGGGTGGCCCGGTGCCCGGCAGACCTCGCGGACAGCCACGGCCGGCGTTCAGGTAGGCGTACCGGAAGAAGGGTTCGATGTTGCCGGGTTCCAGAGGCGGATGGTGTGGTCGGCGCTCACCGAGGCCAGCACGGCGCCGTCCGGGCTGAACGCCACGACCTCGACCGGACCGACGTGACCAGGGAACGGAAGCGTCATGCCGGGCAACCTACCCGGCCAGGGCAATGATCTTGGCTCGGACCTCGGCGGCCTCGGCGTGTTCCAGGTCGTCGAGGATGCGCAGCGCCTCCTGCCAGCGGTCCCCGGCCGCCGCCACGTCACCCGCCGCCCGGTGCGAGTCGCCCATGTGGTTCAGCACCAGCGACTCGTGGTAACGGTCGGAGACCGCGACGTACAACGGCAGCGCCTCCCGGTAGGCGGCCACCGCCTGCTGATGGTCGCCCAGGTGGTGGTGGGCGTACCCGATGGTGTCCCAGGTGTCGGCCTGCCCGGCCCGGTGGTCGATCGACAGGTGCAGGGCCAGCGCCTCCCGGCAGGGTTCCAGAGCGGCCCGGTGCTCACCGAGCCGGATCAGGTACCAGCCGACGGTGTTGAGCGCGTCCGCCTCGACCCGGACGTCGCCCACCGCCCGGGACAGCGCGAGCGCCTGCCGGGCGTGGTCGAGGGCGACGGCGACGTCGTGGCGGCGGTCGGCCACCCAGCCCAGGTTCAGGTGGGTGGTCGCCGCCTCGGCCAGGTCCCCGCACCGCTCGTACAACGTCAAGGCCCGCTGGTAGCAAGGGGTGGCCTTGTCGAAGTCGCCGAGCCGGGCGTAGGCGACCCCCAGGTTGCGGTCGGCGTAGATCTCCCGCTGCACGTCACCGAGCCGCCGGGCCGCGAACAGCGCGATCCGGGACGTCTCCGCCCCGTCCTGCCAGTGGCCACTGCGCTGCAGATACCCGGAGAGCGCCCAGCCCAGCCACCACGCCTGCTCGTCCAGGCCGGCCGTGTCGGCGGTGACCTGGGCGGTGAGCAGGTTCTGCCGTTCCGCGGCGAACCAGGCGGCCGCCTCGTCCCGGTCCCGGAATCCGGCCGGTGCGACGGGAGGGCTGCCCAGGCGGGGGTTGACCGAACCCCGGCTGGCACCGACGGCCCGGGACACGTAGTGGTTCAGCATCCGGCCGGTCGCGGCCTCCCGCTCGGCGGCCGGGTCCTCGGCGGCCGCGGTCTCCAGTGCGTAGACCCGCAGCAGGTCGTGCATCGTGTACCGGCCGTCCGGCGTCTCGTCGAGGAGGCTGCCGCGGACCAGTTCGGCGAGCGGCGCCCGCACCCCGTCGACCGGGCAGCCGGCCAGCGCCGCCGCGGCACCCGGCCCGATGTCGGTGACGATGTGGGTGCCGAGCAGGCGGAACAGCCGGGCGGCCGCCGGGCTCAGCACCCCGTAGGACCAGGAGAAGATCGCTCGTACGTCGATCGTCGCCTCGTCACCGCCGAGGGCGTCCAGCCTGTCGCGTTCCGCGCGCAGATGCGTGACGAAGGCGGCGAGCGGCAGTTCCGCCTGCACCACCGCGCGGGCGGCGACGATCGCCAGCGCCAGCGGAAGGTAGCCGCACAGCCTGCCGATCTCGGCGGCCGCCTCCGGTTCGGCGGCGATCCGGTCCGCGCCGAGGCGGCGGCTCACCAGTTCGGCGGCGCCTTCCGGGGTGAGCGCGGACAGCCCGACAGCGGTGCCGCCGTCGACGGCGACCAGGCCGGTCAGCCGGTTCCGGCTGGTCACGACCGCTGCCGAACCCCCACTGCCGGGCAACAGCGGGCGTACGTGTTCGGCGTCGCGGGCGTTGTCCAGCACCACCAGGACGCGGCGGGCGGCGAGCAGACTGCGGTACAGGTTGCCCTGCCCGTCCGGGCTCTGCGGGATCTGCCCCGGGGCGACGCCGAGGGATTCCAGGAACATCCGCATCACCTGGTCCGCGGAGACGACCGGCCCGCTGGGGTGGAACCCGCGCAGGTTCACGAAGAGCTGGCCGTCCGGGAAGTGCCCGCGGGCCGAGTGCGCCCAGTGCACGGCCAGTGTGGTCTTGCCGGTGCCCGGTCCGCCGGAGATCGCCACGATCGGGGCCGGCCGGCCCTCCCCCGCACCGAGCAGCAGCCGGTCCAGGCTCTGCAGGGCCGCGGCCCGGCCGGCCAGGCACGCGGTGGCCGGTGGCAGTTCGGCCGGGATCACCGGGTTGGGCCGGGCCGGTGCGCCGGGCAGTTCCTGCCGGAGCACCCCGAGGTGGGCGCCGGTCAGTTGTGGTCCCGGTTCCACCCCGAGCTCCCGCACGATCCGGGCCCGGACATCGGCGTAGTGGTGCAGGGCCTCGGCCTGCCGCCCGGATCCGGCCAGGGCCAGTACCAGCCGGGCGTGCAAGCCCTCGTGCAGCGGTTCGGTCCGGCTGAGCGGCTCCAGCCGGCGCATCGCCGAGTCGTACCGCCGCGACTCGATGGCCAGGTCGGCGAACGCGAGGGTCGCCACGATCCGCTGCCGGGACACCGCGACCGCGGTCGGATGCTGTCCGGCGAGCGGGTCGACCGGCCCACGCCAGCAGCCCAGCGCCAGCTCGTAGTCGCCGTAGGCGTCGTCACCCAGCCCGGCCCGGCGCACCAGGTCGTCGAAACGGGCCAGGTCGATCCGCTCCCGGTCCAGTCCCAGCCGGTAGCCGTCCGGCCCGGTGACGATCGCCGACGGCGCGAGCAGCCGGCGGAGGGCGCCGACGTACACGTGGATCAGGTTCGGGTGGGTGGCCGGCGGCCGGTCACCCCACAGTGCCTCGACGATCTCGGCGGTCCGCACCGTCTGCCCCGGGTGCAGGGCCAGCAGGACCAGCAGCCGGCGCTGCATCGACGACCGGACCGGCACCTCGGCGCCGTCGACGTGCACGGTCAGCGGGCCGAGGACGGACACCCGGATCCCGGTCCGCCGCTGGCCGGTGCCGTCCACCTCGGTCAACCCGAGCGCCGACATCAGCTGCCGCACCGTCTGCGGCCCGCCCGCACCACGCTCCAGATTGCGCACCGAACGGACACTGACGCCCGCCTTGCGCGCCAGCTCCTGCTGCGTCCAGCCCAGCGTGATCCGCCGCTTGCGCAGTACGTCGCCGTCGGTCCGCGTCAAAGTACCCCCATCCGTTTGCCGCCGATCGCGCCAGATTTTGCCGGTTGCTTGCCGCTCCCGCTATCCGGGTCACGATTGCCCAGCTCAGACCGGTTCGCGCGGGCGGTCCCGGCTACAGCGGCGGTCAAGACCGGAACCGGGCGGTCACCTCTACCGTTGTCCTGTCTCCGGTGCCCGGTGATGCGGGGGCTCATCGGCACGCAGGCACCGTCCCCGTCTCCGGCAGCCCCCCGCCGGAGACGGGGACGGCAACCCCCGCGGAAATTCGGTCGCCTTGTCTCGTGCCGGCGGCTACCGTGCTTCTCATGTTCACGCCCGGTCTGCAGCTGCCCCTCGCGGTGGCTCCCGTGTGCGTGATTCCCGGCGCTGATACGCGACTCTGACCCTTCCCCACCGGCAGCAGAACCCCGGGGAAGGGTGGCCGTCCCGTGCGCGGGTTCTGGCGCGTCCCGCCTGGCGACGGGTCGTGCTCCACCACAACGCCTCGCATCCAGTGAGGAAAGACAGAGTCAATGGCCAAGAGCCGGTTCATCCGTACGAAGCCGCACCTCAACATCGGCACGATGGGTCACGTCGACCACGGCAAGACCACCCTGACCGCCGCGATCACCAGAGTCCTCGCCGACCGTGACCCGGTGGCCAACCGGTATGTCGCGTTCGAGGGGATCGACAAGGCGCCGGAGGAGGCGGCCCGCGGGATCACGATCACGATCGCGCACGTCGAGTACGAGACCGCGTCCCGGCACTACGCGCACGTGGACATGCCGGGTCACGCCGACTACGTGAAGAACATGATCACCGGGGCGGCGCAGGTGGACGGGGCGATCCTCGTGGTGTCGGCGCAGGACGGGTCGATGCCGCAGACCCGCGAGCACGTGCTACTCGCCCAGCGGGTCGGGGTGCCGCACCTGGTGGTAGCCCTGAACAAGAGCGACATGGTGGACGACCCGGAGCTGCTCGACCTGGTCGAGCTGGAGGTGCGTGAGCTGCTGTCGGAGTACGGGTTCCCCGGTGACGAGGTGCCGGTGGTCCGGGTCAGCGCGCTCAAGGCCCTCGAGGGCGACCCCCGCTGGGTGGCGTCGGTGGTCGAGTTGCTGGACGCCGTCGACGCATATGTGCCGGTCCCGCCGCGGGAACTGGGCGAACCGTTCCTGATGCCGATCGAGAACGTGCTGTCGATCAGCGGCCGGGGCACCGTCGTCACCGGCAAGGTGGAGCGTGGGGAGCTGCGCGCCGGCGAGCCGGTCGAGGTCGTCGGCCTCGGTCCCACGGTGGCGAGTGTGGCGACCGGTCTGGAGACGTTCGGCAAGGTGCTGGAGTCGGCGCAGGCCGGCGACAACGCCGCGGTGCTGCTGCGGGGGGTGAAGCGCGAGCAGGTGCAGCGGGGCCAGGTCCTCGCCGCGCCGTCGAGTGTGCTGCCGCACACCACCTTCACGGCCCGGCTGTACGCGCTGACCAGTGCCGAGGGTGGCCGGCACACGCCGTTCGAGGCGAACTACCGGCCGCAGTTCTACTTCCACACCACCGACGTGTCGGGCGGGATGGACCTCGGCGGCCGTGACCTGGTCATGCCGGGCGACACCCTGGACGAGGTGACGGTGACCCTGGGCAAGCCGATCGCCCTGGAGGTGGGTCTCGGCTTCGCGGTCCGCGAGGGCAACCGCACGGTCGCCGCCGGCACGGTCACCGCGGTCGTCGAGTGACCCCGGTGTGGTGACTTCGGGTCTGATCCGGACCTGAAGTCACCACATCTGGTCCCGGAGACAGGCCTCGACGGCGTCCGGGCCACAAGGCTATTCATGGCGACCGGACCACCAGGTGACGATGCGGTCGACGACCGGGGCCGGTTTGCGGGCCCAGCCGATGTGGTCGTTGCTGGCGCCGGGCGGGACGTCGGCGGTGCGGTAGTGCCAGCGGGTCACCGCGCCGTCGGTGAACAGGCCCGCGAAGGTGTCGACAGCGGTGACGGGGGCCAGCCGGTCGCCCTCCAGGGTGACGATCAGGGCGGGGCCGCCGACCAGCGCGGGGAGCGGGAACGGGGTGCGGCCGGTCAGCGCCATCCGGGCCCACTCGCGCATCAGGGTGCGGGCGCCGGGGCCGCCGAACGCGGGTTTCGGCAGGTGGCCGAAGAGTGCCGTGAGTGCCGGAACGATCACTGCGGCCTGGATCACCAGGGGCAGGCCGCGCAGCGGGAAGTCGCGGTGCCACGGCAGGGAGGTGCCGACGGTGACCATGCCGTCGGCGGCGGTGTGGTGCGCCTGGTGGCCGACGGCGAGCTGACCGCCGAGGCTGTGACCGAGAAGGATCACCGGGCGGCCGGGGTGCGCGGCCCGGGTCTCGGCGACGGCCTTCGCCATGTCCTCGATCTCGTCGCCGTACGACCAGTCGCGGTCCCGGGAGGCGGGCGGGGAGTCCGGTTCGAAGCCGCGCCGGGCCAGTGCCCGGGCGCCCCAGCCGCGGGTCTCGAACTCGGCGACGAGCAGCCGGTAGTAGCGGGAACCGATGCCCATCGCCGGTGAGACGAGGACGATCGGGGCGGGCTGCGTCATGCCGATCAGGTTACCCGCCGGTAGGTGGCGCCGGTCACCCGCGTTTCATCAGCCGGCCGACCGCCGCCATCAGCTCGGACGCCATCTCGTCGGCGCGGCCCTCCTGGGCGCCCTCGTGCATGCAGTGCCGGGCGTGCCCGTCCATCAGGCCGAGCGCGACCTTGTCGAGGGCGGCCTGGATGGCGGAGATCTGGGTGAGGATGTCGATGCAGTACCGGTCCTCGTCGACCATCCGCTCGATGCCTCGCACCTGGCCCTCGATGCGGCGCAGCCGGGACTGCAGGTTGTCCTTGGTGGCCGTGTAGCCGCGGGTCGGGGCGGGGTTGCTCATGACCTTGATGCTACAGCCCCGCCTGGATACCCCTACCGGGTATCTGTATGGTGGAGGGACACCGAACGAAGGGAACCACCATGCAGACCTCCACCTACCCGGTCACCGGCATGACGTGCAGCCACTGCGTCAACTCCGTCACCACCGAGGTCGCCGCGATCCCCGGTGTCAGCGACGTCACCGTCGACCTGGCCGGCGGCACCGTCACGTTCTCCTCCGCCGAGCCGGTGGACCGCGAGATCGTCCGCGCGGCAGTCGACGAGGCCGGTTACGAGCTGGGCGACGCCTCATGACGGCACCGGGCCGGCTGACGTCGACGCCGGCCAAGCTCACGGCGTACGGAATCGGTCTGGTTCTGATCTTCGGCGCTGCGGCAGGCGCGGGTCGCGCGATCGGCCCGGACCAGCCGCCGGCCCCGGCGCAGGCACACACCGATGAGCACGCGCCGGCCGCCGCCGCCGACTTCCCCGGCGGTCTGCAGATCGCCCAAGACGGCTACCGGTTACAGACGGTGACGCAAAAGCTCTCGACCGATGCCGAGCAGCAGTTCGCCTTCCGCGTGCTGGGCCCGGACGGCGAGCCGGTCACCGACTACACCGAAAACCACGACAAAGACCTACACCTCATTGTCGTACGCCGGGACTTGTCCGGTTTTCAGCACCTGCACCCGGCCCTGGCGCCGGACGGCACCTGGTCGACGCCGATCGCGGTGGACGCCCCCGGGCAGTACCGGGTGCTCGCCGACTTCCAGCCCGCCGGCACCACCGAGGCCCTCACGCTGGGTGTCGACGTGCCGGCCCCCGGCGACTACCGGCCGCAGCCGCTGCCCGCCGCGGCCCGGACCGCCGAGGTGGACGGGTACACCGTCACCCTGTCCGGTGACCTGCGTCCCGCAGCAGCGAGCGAGCTGGCCCTGTCGGTGAGCCGGAACGGTCAGGAGGTCACCGACCTGGAGCCCTATCTCGGCGCACTCGGGCACCTGGTGGTGTTGCGGGAGGGCGATCTGGCCTACCTGCACGTGCACCCCACCGCCGACGACGCGCTGGCTTTCCAGGCGGAGGTTCCGTCTCCCGGGGTCTACCGCCTCTACCTGGACTTCCAGCACGGTGGCACGGTGCGCACCGCCGAGTTCACCGCGACCACCACGGGTGTCACCCAACCCCCACCGACCGCCGGGACGACCGAAGACGATCACGATGCCGACGGCCACACGCACGACTGAGGACGGCCGCAGATGACTATGCCGAACACGCTCATCGAACTGGAGATCGGCGGCATGACCTGTGTCGCCTGCGCCAACCGGATCGAGAAGAAGCTGAACCGGATGGACGGGGTGAACGCCACCGTCAACTACGCCACCGAGAAGGCGACGGCCACCGTCGGCGGTGGCATCACCGCGGCGGATCTGATCGCCACGGTGGAGAAGACCGGCTACACCGCGAAACTCCCGGACCGGAGAGAGGAGGAACCGGCGGCCACCGGCGATCCGCTGAAGCAACGGCTGATCACCGCCATCGTGCTGAGCGTCCCGGTGATCCTGCTCGCGATGGTCCCGCCCTGGCAGTTCCCCTACTGGCAATGGTTGTCGCTGACGCTTGCCGCGCCGGTGGTGGTCTACGCCGGCTGGCCGTTCCACCGGGCCGCCGCGATCAACCTGCGGCACGGTGCCGCAACCATGGACACCCTGGTCTCGCTCGGCACGATCGCCGCGTTCGGCTGGTCGCTGTGGGCGTTGTTCCTGGGGACGGCCGGCGAGCCGGGCATGACGCACCCGTTCACGCTGAGCGTCAACCGGACCGACGGCGCGGGCGCGATCTATCTGGAGGCGGCCGCCGGGGTGACCATGTTCCTCCTGGCCGGGCGCTACTTCGAGGCCCGGTCCAAGCGCCGGGCCGGG
>DATMVU010000019.1:0-5561 GCA_035562875.1 Actinoplanes sp.
GCCTCCTGTCGCCTCGCACAGCGCGCGCAACAGGAAGGTTTTGCCTTGCCTGCGCCGTCCGGAGACGACTCCCAGCAGTGCGCCGGGCCGAGGGTCGGTCGCGAATGAACTCAGATCCGACCACTCGCGGTCGCGGTCGAACATCTCTGCCGGACGCTCAAGCATGAACCGAACCTATCATAACGGTAGCTATCATAACTGTAGTTATGTAAGTTGCCAGGCGGCCTCCACCAGGGCGGGCAGGACGATGGCGGCCGGGCCGTGCAGGTTGATGGTGGCGGTGGCGTCCAGTGGGGTCGGCAGCGGGTTGATCTGGATGACTGTGGCGTTGAACATCGCCGCCACCTTCGGGATCTCGGCTGCCGGGTAGACCAGGCCGGACGTGCCGACGGTCAGCAGCAGGTCGCACTCGGTGGCCTCCTGGACGGCGGTCTCCAGGGCCTCCTCGGGCAGCGCCTCGCCGAACCACACCACGCCCGGCCGGATCAGCCCGGTGCAGTGCGGGCAGCGGGGTGGCGGCAGGCGGCGGCCCTCGTCGGGTTCGACGGTGCTGGGGGCTGCTGCGGGGCGGGAGCACTGCGCGCACCGTGGGGTGAACAGGCTGCCGTGCAGGTGGATCGGGTCCCGGGAACCGGCTCGTTCGTGCAGGTCGTCGACGTTCTGGGTGATCACGACGGTGCGTTCCACCCGGTTCTGGATGGTGGTGACCGCGGTGTGGCCGGGGTTGGGGGCGACCCGCTGGATGAGCGAGCGCCGCCACTCGTACCAGCCCCAGACGAGGTCCGGATCGTCCTCGAACGCCTGTGGGGTGGCGAGTGCCTGCGCATCGAACCGCTCCCACAAGCCGGTCAGCGAGTCCCGGAACGTGGGCACCCCGGACTCGGCGGAGATACCCGCCCCGGTGAACACCACGACCCGTCGTGCGGCCGCCAGAACCCTCGCCGCTTCCCGTACGTCCACCGATCGATCCCCTCGTAGTCAGATGAACGTATGTACCAGCACGGCCGAGTGTCGCAGAACCTAATTCTCAAGTGCTTCGTTGAGCGGGGGAGTTGGCGTCGCGACGGAGGTGCTGATGCCGAATCCGGAAGAGAAGAACCGCTGGGAACAGGTGGGGAACCGTTTCCTGACCGCGGTCGGGGACTGGACCGCGCCCGCACCACCCGATCGGCCGGGTTGGTCGGATTCGGGAATGAACCTGCTGGTACGGGTCGTCACCGCGGTCACCGCCACGGTGTTCCTGCTGGCGATGTCCGTCATCTGGCTGACCCGCTGAGGGCGGCCAGGCAGGCGGCCGGGTCGTCGGCGAACGGCAGGTGACCGCAACCGGTCAGGGTGACGTGCCGGGCGGCGGGCAGCAGGGCGCGGGCGCGGCGGGACTGGGCGAACGGCAGGACCAGATCCCGCGTACCCCAGGCGATGGTGACGTCGTCCGAGACGGGAATGGGGGCGGAGAACCGGGCGAAAGCGTCCCGGGCCGGGGCGAACCCGGGTGCGGTGGCGAGTGCGCGGGCTGCTGCCACACAATCGTCCGGGGCGAGCCGTCCGGGGCGGGCGTAGAAGAGGGAGCAGAACGCCGCGCGCCCGGCCGGCGACGCCATGATTTGTGGCAACCGGCTGTCCAGGCGGGCCGCGGCGACCCGGGCGGCGCTGACCACCGACTGGCACCAGCGTCGGCCGGCGCCCGACCAGAAGCCGATCGGCGCGAACGCGGTGACCGATTCGGCACGGCCCCGGCGGCCCAGTTCGAGGGCGATCCCGCCGCCCATCGAGTTGCCGGCCACCGCGAACCGGCCGACCCCGAGCCGGTCCAGGAACGACTCGACGTGATCGGCGAACCCGGCGACCGTGCCGTTGTTCGCACCGAGCGGGGATTCCCCGAAACCGGGCAGATCCAGGGCGATCACGTCCCGGTCGCGGGCGGCCGCGGCCATGACCGGTGCCCACACCTGACGGTGACTGCCCAGCCCATGGAGCAGGACCAGGGTGGGGCCGGTGCCGCTCCGATCGTACGCAAGCTCGGTCATCCGTCTTTTATGGTTCCTCTTCGCTCTTGCCGCAAGACCGGGGAGCGCCTTGTTGACATGTTGCCAATAGCGGTGTGATGGTACGGCGATGTCGTACGACTACGACGTCCTCGTCATCGGCTCCGGGTTCGGGGGCAGCGTCACCGCGCTGCGCCTGACCGAGAAGGGCTATCGCGTCGGCGTCCTGGAAGCGGGCCGCAGATTCACCGACGACCAGTTCGCGAAGACGTCCTGGCGGCTGCGCGACTACCTCTGGGCGCCCGCGCTCGGCTGCTACGGCATCCTGCGCCTGACCCTGCTCAACGACGTGATGATCATGTCGGGGGCCGGGGTCGGCGGGGGATCGCTCGGCTATGCGTGCACGCTCTACGAGCCGCCGGACGGCTTCTACGAAGATCCACAATGGGCCGGGATCGCCGACTGGAAGACCGAGCTGGCGCCCTATTACGATCAGGCGAAACGGATGCTCGGGGTGACTCCCAACCCGGTGCTGACCGCCTCCGACGAGGCACTGCGCGCGGTCGCCGACGAGATGGGCGTGGGGGAGACGTTCCGGCCCACTCCGGTCGGGGTGCTGTTCGGCGAGTCGCCGGGCGTCCCCGTGCAAGACCCGTTCTTCGGCGGGGCCGGGCCTGATCGGCGCACCTGCACCCTGTGCGGATCGTGCATGACCGGATGCCGTGGCAATGCCAAGAACACCCTGGTCAAGAACTATCTGTACCTGGCCGAGAAGGCCGGTGCCGAGGTGCACGAGCGGACCACGGTCACGGAAGTGCGGCCGGTTGCCCGGGGTTACGAGATCAAGACGAACAACGGGATGTTCCGTGCAGATCAGGTGGTCTTCGCGGCCGGCGCCCTCGGTACCCAGCGCCTCCTGCACCGGATGCGGGATCGTGGACTGCTGCCGCACATCTCCCCGCGACTGGGCGAGCTGAGCCGTACCAACTCGGAATCCATCCTCGGCGCCCGCACCCGCCGCGCCGACCGCGACTTCACGCACGGCGTCGCGATCACCTCGTCGATCCACCCCGACCCGGTCACCCACGTCGAACCCGTCCGGTACGGACCCGGCAGCAACCTGCTCGCCCTGCTCGCCACGGTGCTCGTCGACGAGGGCCGCCCCCGCTGGTGGCAGGCGGTGAAGACGCTCGCCAAAGCCGGCCGTGACCTGCGGCTCTACCTGTCACCACGAAACTGGTCGAAACAGACGGTAGTCCTGCTGGCCATGCAGCCACTGGACAACTCGATCACCGTGCACACCCGGCGGGGGCTCTTCGGCAGGCGGCTGAGCAGCCGTCCCGGCATCGGCGAACCCAACCCGGTCTGGGTGCCGGCCGCCCACGACGTGGCCCGGCGGGTCGCCGAACAGATCGACGGGGTACCGACCGGGGCGTTCACCGAACTGATCGGACGGCCGGTCACCGGGCACTTCATCGGCGGCTGCGCGATCGGGGCCACCCCCGAGGACGGGGTGGTCGACCCGTACCAGCGGCTGTTCGGTCATCCGGGTCTGCACGTCATCGACGGTTCGGTGGTCGCCGCGAACCTCGGTGTCAACCCGTCACTGACCATCACCGCGCTGGCCGAGCGGGCGGTGGCGCTCTGGCCCAACCGGGGCGATGCTGATCCGAGGCCCCCATCCGGATTCGTGCCTGTCGATCCGGTGGCGCCGCGTGCCCCCGTCGTGCCGGCGACCGCGCCCGCCGCACTGCGACTGACCATCGGGAGACGGCCATGACCAGGATCGCGATCATCGGTGCCGGGTTCGGTGGGGTGGCCGCCGCTCGTGCGCTGCTCGAAGCGGGATTCGACGACCTGGTGATCCTGGAGAAGGCAGCCTCGGCCGGCGGGGTGTGGCGGGACAACACCTATCCGGGGTGCGCGTGTGACGTACCGGCGCCGCTCTATTCCTATTCCTTCGCTCTGAATCCGGACTGGTCCCGCCGTTATCCACCACACGACGAGATCCTGGCCTACCTTCACCTGGTCATCGAAGAATCGGGCATCAAACCCTTCATCCGATTTGGTACGGAGGTCAGAACGGCCACGTGGGATGACGGAAGATGGGTGCTGTCCACCGATGACGGCCCGATCGAGGCCGACGTGCTGATCCCCGCCGTGGGTCAACTCTCCCGCCCGTCGATCCCGTCCCTGCCCGGAGCCGCCGATTTCGCCGGGACAGCTGTCCACACCGCCCATTGGACCCCTGATGTTCCGATCGAGGGCAGACGGGTCGCGGTGATCGGGACCGGCGCGAGCGCGATCCAGCTCGTACCGGAGATCGCCGGAGAAGCCGCTCACATCACGGTCTTTCAGCGCACCGCCCCGTGGACCGTCCCCAAACCGGACCGCCGCTACGGCCGCCTCCGCCGCGCCGCACACCGCCGGATCCCCGCCCTGATGCGACTGTCCCGCCTGCTCACCTGGGGTCTCACCCTGGTGCCCGGCGCCGCCCTGGCCGGCAACCGCCCGGTGAACGCCCTGGTCCGCGGCTACTCCTGGATCCAGCGCCGCTGGCAGGTCCGCGACCCGGCGCTGCTGGCGAAGGTCACCCCCGACGAGCCGATCGGCTGCAAACGGCTCCTGTTCACCAACGCCTGGCTGCCCGCCCTGACCCGCCCCGACGTCAGCCTCGTCACCGAGAAGATCATCGCCGTCACGCCCACCGGCATCCGCACCGCCGACGGCGCCGACCACCCGTGCGACACCCTGATCTACGGCACCGGTTTCGCCGCCACCGCATTCCTCGCCCCGATGCGGATCACCGGCCGCGACGGGCTCGAACTGGAGAAGGTCTGGAGCGACGGCGCCCACGCCTACCTGGGCCTGGCCGTCCCCGGTTTCCCCAACATGTTCCTGATCTACGGCCCCAACACCAACACCGGCAACACCTCGGTCATCTACTTCCACGAGGCCCAGGCCGGCTGGATCACCCAGGCCGTCCGGCAGATCAAGACCGGACACCCGCTTGAGGTACGCCCGGAGACAGCAGCCACCTACGACGCCGAGATCCAGTCCCGCCTGTCCACCAGCGTCTGGACCTCCTGCCAGTCCTGGTACCGAACCGCCACCGGCCGCATCGTCACGAACTGGCCCGGCCCCGCCAAGGAATACGCCCACCGAACCAGAACCCTGAACCCCACCGACTTCCTACCGGCTATTCGTCCTTGAGAGACCAGTCGGCATCGCCATCGGCCACCGTCGCGTCGTTGAACAAGTGGGTTTTCGAGGTGGGCCAGGCGCCCGCACCCTTCCCGGGGAAGCCGGCCGGGTCGACGGCCTCGCCGTGCAAGCTGATCATGCCTTGCGCTTGGGCGCTCAGGAAGGCGCCCAGCGTCACGAGGGCGGCGGAGATCGCGGTGGTGTTCACCACGCCCTCCTCCACGAAGATCAGTGCGCCGATCTCGGAGAAGATCACGGACCCGATGGCCGCTGTGGCAGCGGTACAGGCGATGATCAACTTGGCGATGATGCCAGCCAGAAGGGTGTAGAACGCCAGCCCGGCCACCGCGCAGAGCGCGAGGTTGCCGGAAG
>DATMVU010000020.1:0-4384 GCA_035562875.1 Actinoplanes sp.
GGGGAAGGGTGGTCGCCCGCCCGCCATGATCGGCGGACGGGCGACCAAGGCCCCCCACAGGACCGTTCTAGAGGGCGACCGCCCGGCGCCCGAGGGTGACGGCGAGTCTGCCGTCGCCGACGAGGATGCCGTCGTCGCCGGCAGCGGCTGGCGCTCTGCGGTGCATCGGAGGATTGCTCCTTGTCGCCAATGAATCCGCCGGACACGCCGCATCGAATACACAATGCGGCGTTGGGGATGGCCCGGCGGACCGTCTCGGGAACTTATTCCGTACTGGAATCTGCCACCCGGCTATTAGACGAGTCAACGGAATTCATTTGCAGGTTTGTTGCAGGACCGCCGGTCAGTCGTGGGACGCGAGGAACAGGTCCATGCAGCGCTCGGCGTTCGCGGTGATCGTCAGGGCCGGGTTCGCGAGAGCCGCGGACCCGGGCAGCAGCGCGCCGTCGACGCAGTACAGGTTGTCGTATCCGGCGACCTTCCCGGCGAAGTCGGTGGCCTTACCCATCACCAGGCCGCCGAGCGGGTGGTACGTGTTCCGCGACCCCAGCCCCATGCCGGTGCCCCGGTCGTACGACGGCAGCCCGGTCAGCAGTGAGCCCTTCGAACCTTCGGTGGCCCACCACAGCCGGGTCGCCAGGTCCCGTCCGGCCTTGTCCGCGGTGGTCTCCATCTCGCCGTACGGCCAGTACACCTTGCCGGTGCCGGTGGCCGCGTCGTACCGGATCTCGCCCCGTTCCGGCGCCAGACTGGTGATCAGGTGGGCTGTCGCCCCGGTCAGCCACGACGGGATCGGCGCCGACTCCCAGGCCATCGTGGCTTTGGCGTAGGGGTTGGAGTCGTCGTAGAACTTCACGTTCCCGGGGCCGCCCTGCGCGGTGCCGACCGGTTTACGCAGGCCGAGCCGGGCCACCAGGAAGTCCCCGTTGTTGCCCCAGCCCTTGCCCACCTCGCTGCTGGTCAGCTTGGGCAGCTTGCCCTTGGCCCGTGACGTGACCAGCAGGGACGTGCTGTTCAGGGATCCGGCGGCCAGGAACACGTAGTCGGCGGTCAATACCTTGGTGGACAGTACCGAGCCGCGTTCGTCGATCTGCCGGCACGCCACCTCGAGGATCGTGCTGCCGGAGACCTCACGCAGTTCGGTCACCTCGTGCAACGGCAGCACTGTCATGTTGCCGGTGGCGGCCGCCCATTTCAGATAGTTGCGGTCGACGCTGTTCTTGGCGCCGGAGTTGCTGCCGAACGGGCCTTCGCCGATGGTGTGGCAGGCCGGAGCGCGACCGGCGAGTTCGTCCCGGATGACGTCCCAGTTCACCCCGAACGGGACCGGCACCGCGGTCTTGCCGAACTCACTGATGTAGGCCAGCCACGAGCGGGCTCCCTCGTACGACGCATGGTTCTGAATGTCGGTGGGAATGGTCGTGGCGCCGAGGTTCTGCCGGGCGCGTGGCCAGTAGGTGTTCTCGAAGGCGGTGTACGACAGCTGTGCCGGGTAGATCGACTCCCAGTCGGCGCGCCGCGGCTGGGGCATGAACATGCCGATGACGAGGGAACCGCCGCCCACTCCGGCACCGCACATGACCTGGATGCCGTCGCCGGCGTGCCGCTGGATCAGCCCGGCCCCACGGGTGATGGACTTGCTGATGTCCAGTCCGAGCGGCGGGTTGTCCCCGAACCAGGCGCAGCGCCAGTCCGGGTTGCTGATCGTGCAGAACGTGGTGCCGGAACCGTCCAGGTCCCAGCGCCGCCCGCGTTCCAGGACCGTCACCTTCACTCCGGCCCGGGCCAGCCGGTACGCGGTGACCGCTCCGCCGAATCCGCTGCCGATGACGATCGCGGTGCGTGCCGCGGCGGGGAGCCGCAGAGCCGGGGCGAGCGCCACCCCGGCACCGGCCTGGAGAAGTGTGCGACGTTTCATGGCATCCTCCCGACGACCCACATGGAGAAGAACTGTGATCCGCCGCCGTAGGCGTGACCGAGGGCCGTCGCGGCGTCCGGCACCTGGTGTTCTCCGGCACGGCCCATCACCTGCATGGCGGCTTCGGCGAACCGCAGCAGCCCGGACGCGCCGATCGGGTTGGAGCAGAGCACTCCGCCGGACGGGTTGACCGGCAGTGTCCCGCCGATCCGGGTCTCGCCGGCTTCGACAAGCTTCCAGCCCTGACCCTGTCCGACAAAGCCAATATTTTCTAGCCACATCGGCTCGAACCATGAAAAAGGAACGTAAAGCTCGGCGACGTCGATTTCGTCGAGAGGGTTCTTGATCCCCGCTGCGGTCCACAACGCCGCGGCCGCCTCGGCTCCGGCTCGTGGGTTGACGTGGTCCTTGCCCGAGAAGAACGTCGGTTCGGTCCGCATCGCGGTCGCCTTGATCCACGCCACGTGACGATCGGCGGCTGCGGCCTCGTCGCCGATGATCACCGCGCACGCGCCGTCCGACGATGGGCAGGTCTCGTCATAGCGGATCGGGTCCCACAGCATCGGCGACGCCTCCACCGACTCCCGGGTGATCTCCGGTTGCCGCAGGTGGGCGTGCGGATTGCGGGCCCCGTTCCGGCGATCCTTGACCGCCACCAGGGCCCCGATGTGCGGCGGCGCCCCGGACCGGCGGATGTAGGACCTGATGTGCGGGGCGAAGTACCCGCCCGCCCCGGCGGTGATCGGCGCGGTGAACGGCGGCTGGATCGACAGCGCCCACATGGCGTTCGACTCGGACTGCTTCTCGAACGCCACCGCGAGCACCCGCCGGTGCACCCCGGCCCGGATCAGACTGGTCGCCACGATCGCTGTCGCCCCGCCGACCGAACCGGCGGTGTGCACCCGGAGCAGCGGTTTCCCGGCCGCGCCGATCGACTGGGCGAGCGCCAGTTCGGGCATCATCACGCCCTCGAACAGGTCCGGGGCCTTGCCCAGCACCACCGCGTCGATCTGCGACCAGTCGGTGTCCGCGTCGAGCAGGGCCCTGTCGATCGCCTCCCGGCAGAGCCCGGCCATCGACACGTCGGTGCGGCGCGTCCGGTGGTCGGTCTGACCGGTTCCGAGCACCGCGGCCCGTCTCATGACTGTCCTTCCAGCGTGCAGATCAGGTTCTGTTGCAGCAGCGGGCCGCTTGTCGCGTGTGCCACGGCGGTCACCGCCCGGCCGGACATGATCTCGGTGGCGGCGGCTCCGATCCTGGCCAGGCCGCCGGAGAACATGGCGTTCTGGGTGTTCGGCAGGTAGCGCACCCCGGGGCCGAGCCGGAGCGCCCTCCGGAGCAGCAGCTCCTGCGAGGAGAACGGGGCGTGCAGCGCCGCCACGTCCACCGTCCCGTCGAGTCCGATCTCGATCGCCGCAGACGTCGCCGACCCGACAGTGGTCAGGTCCCGCTCGCCGAGCCCCGGCGGATCCACCCGATGCGCGATGCCGGTGATCCAGGCGGGGCGCTCCCGGCTGCGGGCGGCACGATCCCGCGAGGCCAGGACGACGGCCGAGGTGCCGTCCGCGACCGGCGCGACGTCGTGCCCCCGCAAGGGCGTCATCGTGTACGGGTGGGCGAGGTCCCCACCCACCACGTCCGCCATGTCCTGTTCGGTGAAGAGCCCCGCCTCCAGGGCGAGGCGGGCCTGCAACGCGGCGAGACTGATCGCATCCGGCCAGAGCGGGGCCACCGTGTACGGATCGGTCTGCAGGGCGAGCACCCGGAACAGGTCGCCGGCGGTGCCTTTGCCGAACCCGTACACCAGCGCGGTCTCCGCCTCGCCGGCCAGGATCTTGACGTATGCCTCGTACAGGGCCCAGGCGGCGTCCATCTCCACGTGCGACTCGCTGATCGGGGGGACCGCGCCGATCGCGTCGACGGCGCTGACGAACGAGAACGCCCGCCCGGCCAGGTAGTCCGACGATCCCGAACACCAGAAGTCGATCTCCCGCCGGCCCAGCCCGGCACTGTGCAGAGCCTCGTCGAACACCGGGACCAGGGCATCCGTTCCGGTGGCGAACCCGATCACCGCGATGTCGCTCACAGGTGCTCCGCGTAGGTCTCGAAGGGGGCGTCCGGCTCCCCGGACGGTTCGAAGTGGTCGATGTTCTCCGGGGTCGTCGACCACTCGGATCGGTCCCGCCACACCGCTGCCACCCGTTGGCCCATCCGCACCTCGGCGGCCGGGACTCCGAGGATCAGGTGCGGGATCGGGATGTCCGCGCCGTCGAGCAGGACCTGCGCCACCACGTACGGCGGGGTCAGCCGCTGGCCGGCGAACGGCACGTTCACCACGCAGAACGTGGTCACCGTGCCCCGGTCCGCGATATCGACCACCTCGCCGGGAGCCACCCCGTCGGCGGGACAGACGCGCGGCGGGACGTACACCTTGCGGCAGGCGGGGCAGCGCTGGCCGATGATCCG
>DATMVU010000021.1:0-3582 GCA_035562875.1 Actinoplanes sp.
CCGCCAGCCGCCGAAGTCCTGGATCTCGACGCGCAGCACCCCGCCGGCGGCCAGGATCCGGACCTGCACCTCGGGGCGGCTGGGCTGCTGGGCGTGTTCGATCGCGTTGTTCATCGCCTCGGTGACCGCCACCTGCAGGTCGTATAGCAGGTCGGGGTCGACGTCGCCGGGCAGTGCGGCGGTCAGGTCGCGGCGGGCCGCCGACGACGAGCCGGCCTCGAGCGGGTAGACCCAGGTGGCGTCCAGGTCGGGCAGTTCGGTGTCGGCCGGGGTGGCGACGGCCGGGCCGCGGCGCACGGTGACAGCCGCGTTGTCGCCGGAGTAGAGCACCAGTTGTTCGCCGTGGTCCACCAGATCGCCGGTCAGGGTCCGGGCCGGAACCCCGGGAGTGACGTGCGCGGGCCCCGGATGTCCGGCACTCGACCAGGTGAAACGCCCGGTTTCCGGGTCGACGGTGACGACCAGCAGGGTGGCCGGAAGCGCGCCCGGTGAAGTGGGGACGAGACGGGCGACCAGGCGGGTGGCTGACGGTTCCACAACCGCGTACGCCCGGACGGCGACCCGCAGCAGTTCCGTGGTGACCAGCGCGCTGAGCCCGCCGCCGAGGCTCTCCCCGACACTGACCAGCAGTTCGCCGCCGGGGGTCGCTGTCACGTCGGTCCAGCCGCCGGACCGCGGTGGTGCCAGGTGCAGTTCCCAGCCCTCGGGGACCGCTGCGTGCGGGTCGTGGCCGATCTGCTGATCGTTCTGGGCCAGCCGGGCGAGGACCTCGGCGGCCGCAGCGAGGAAGACACCGTCGGCCGGGCCGGGCTCGTCGACCCGCAGGGTGATCTCACCACTGCGGAGTCCGGCCGGTGCACCGGCGATCGCGGCGCGCAGCGGTTCGCCGGTGGTCTCGTCGCCGGTCAGGCTGGTGAACCGCAGCGGCTGGGTGCCACCGTCGAGGACGGTGACCGCGCTGGAGGCGCCGGTGATCGCCCGTACCCGATCGGTGGCCGCTTGAAAGGCCTGCTCCAGCTCCCAGCCCGCGGTGATCAGGGCGGCCGCGTCGGCGGGACCCGGCGGTGGGCCGGAGTCGGTGGCCCGCTGGTGAGCCAGCCGCAGGGTGCCACGGATCCGGGCGATCAGTTCCCGGGCGCTGAACGGTTTCACCACGTAGTCGTCGGCGCCCGCACCGAGACCCTCGACACCGGACTCCTGACCGGCCCGGGCGGACAGCATCACGATCGGCAGGGCACGGGTGGCCGGGTCCGTGCGCAGCCGGCGGACCAGGGCGAACCCGTCCAGCCGGGGCATCATCACGTCGGTGACCAGCAGGTCCGGGCGGGCCCGGCGGATGGCGTGCACCGCCGCCTCGCCGTCGGCGACGGTCTCCACCCGCCAGTTCTCGGCGGTCAGCAACCGGGTCAGGTAGGCGCGCATGTCGGCGTTGTCGTCGGCGACCAGGATGCGGACGTTGCCGGTGCCGGAGACGGCCGGCTCGCTGCCGGACCAGCCGTCGGCGACAGCGGCGGCGGCCTCGGCGGCGTCGAGTGTCTCGGGTACGACGGTGGTCTCGGCGCCCGGGGTCAGCGCGGTCCACGGCAGGGCCACGGTGAACGTGCTGCCCTCGCCGGCCACACTGGTCACCGACACGTCGCCGCCGGCCAACCGGGTGAGTTCGCGGACCAGCGCCAGCCCGATGCCGGTGCCCTCGTGACTGCGTGACCGGGTAACCCGTACCCGATGGAATCGCTCGAAGAGCCGGGGCAGCTCGTCGTCGTCGATGCCGATCCCGGTGTCGGCGACCAGCAGACGGACCTCGGTGTCGTCGGATTCCAGGAGCACCCGGATCTCGCCGGTGAAGGTGAACTTCAGCGCGTTCGAGATCAGGTTCGTGACGATCCGCTCCCAGTGGCCGGGGTCGAGGGCGACCGGGCGGGGTAGCGGTGGGCAGTAGACGACCAGTCGCAGCCCGGTGCGCTCGACGGCGGCGCGGAACACCCCGGCCAGTTCGCCGGTGTAGCGGGCCAGGTCCAGGGCCCGTGGTTCGGTGCCGGCCCGGCCGGATCCGGTGCCGGCGAACGTGAGCAGCTCGTTGACCAGGGTGAGCAAGCGGTTCGCGTTGCGCAGCGCGGTGCCCACCCGGGCCCGCTGCGCGTCGCCCAGCGGTTCGCCGTGGTCGGCGAGGGCGTCGGCGAGCGGTCCCAGCATCAACGTCAGCGGGGTACGGAACTCGTGGCTGACGTTGGTGAAGAAGTCGGTCTTGACCCGGTCGAGTTCGGCCAGAGCCGCCGCCCGGTCGCGTTCCTCCTGGTAAGTGCGTTCGTTACGGATCGCGACTGCCACCTGCTGGGCCAGGATCTGCAGGAAGGAGCGGTAGGTGTCGTCCAGGGCGCGGCTCGGGCTGATCCCGGTGAGCAGCACGCCGAGTGGCTGGGCCGGGTCCGCGGACGGCAGCGGGACGGCCACCGCCGTACCCACCGGATCGCCGAAGGCCCCGCCGGAGAGCGTGAGCAGCCCGCCGACCGGAACCGTCGCGGTCGCCGTGCCGGTGGCGACCGCCCGAAGCCGCCACGGATCGTCGCCGTCGCCGTCCAGCACGACGGTCTCCGGCAGTGCCGACGCGTCCACGCCGACCAGGGCCGACCGGCGCAGGATCCCGCCGTCGTTCAGGTAGATGACGGCGAACGGCACGTCCAGGGGCTGCTCGCCGATGATCGCGCACAGGTCGGCGGTGACCCGGCCGATCCCGGTGCCGCCGACCGCCGGTACCGCGAGGTCGCGCAGCAGCCGCAGCCGCCGTTCGCCGACGACCTGTTCGGTGACCTCGCTGCAGACGGTCAGCACGCCGACTGTCGTTCCGGTGTCGTCGCGGGCGGGGGCGTGCGAGACGCTGAAGTACGCCTCCTCGCGGTAACCGGCCCGCTCCAGCAGCAGTTGCAGGGCCGGCACCCAGCTCGCGACCCCGGTCGTCATCGCGCCGCGGATCAGTGGTTCCAGGACGTCCCAGCCCTCGGCGAGGGTGATCCGCACGTCCCGTCCGATGGCGGCCGGGTGTTTGTCGCCGATCAGTGCCGAGTACGCCTCGTTGTAGAGCTGGGCCAGGTCCGGGCCCCAGAGCAGCAGCATCGGGTAGCGCGAGGACAGCACCGTGCGGACCGCGGCCCGCAGGCTCTGCGGCCATCCGCCGACCGGACCGAGGGCAGTGGTGGACCAGTCGCAGGCGCTCATCAGGCGCCCGGTCTCGCCTCCGCCTGCGAAGAGATCGTCGGGTGGGGTGGTCACACCCGATCACCACTCAATTCTGGTCCGCGCTCCATGCTGATCGGCGCAACCGTACCCTGTTCAACGTCATCCATGCCTGGTCATTCAGCCCCGGTGGGCGAATCCGGTGATCAGCGTGGTGATGACGTGATCGTAGTGGGCGCGGCGCTCTCCCCGGGGGTGGTGACGCTCAGCCGGTAGGCCCGTACACCAGCCGCTGGACGGCCTCCGCGATGTCCTGGACGGCGTCGTCCAGGTCGTCGTCGGGGGCCTTCGCCATCTGGGCCCACCGGGTGTCCCGGATCGCGGCGATCATCTCGGCCAGCCGGAGTGCGG
>DATMVU010000022.1:0-7613 GCA_035562875.1 Actinoplanes sp.
AGGGGAGGCCGGGGCGTCAGGGGAGGCCGGGGCGTCAGGGGAGGCCGGGGCGTCAGGGGAGGCTGGGGCGTCATGGTCCGCGATGGAGGTTGGAGTGGCGGCCAGCGCGGCGAAGGTGGCCGGAGTGGCTGGGGTGGCTGACGTGGCCGGAGTGGTCGGGGTGGCGGGGGCGCCGCCGATGACGAAGATGCTTCGGGCGTCCCGGCCCAAACCGGCGGCCAAGGACCAGATCAGGCTGCTGCCGGCTACTCGTTCCGGTAGTGGGGAACCGCCGAGGCGGCTGGCCCAGATCAGGGGCATGCCGTCGGCGACGATCAGGTCGGCGTCGTCGAGGTGGCGGCGGGCGTCGGGGTCGGCGGCGGCCCGGCGCAGGATGTCGATGTTGGGGGTGACGATGCGGCCGCCCCTGCCGCGGGCCAGGGAGTCGCGGACCACTGCCACCACCTCGTCCTCGGTGATGCGGTCGATGCCCGTACCGTCGAGGTGCACACGGTCGAAAGCGTCGATAGCCACCTAGCGCCTCCTTTTGCCTGATTCACTCGTTACCTGAGCGAAACGAGTGAAGGCGGGCCAAAGTGGCACAAGTTCTTTTTCTGGGTGGATTCGGACGAAGCGGAACCACTCTGATCGAACGCCTCCTCGGTGAGCTGCCGGGGGTGTGTGCTCTCGGTGAGGTCGTCCACCTGTGGCAACGTGACCTCCGCGACGACGAGCGGTGTGGCTGCGGCGAACGGTTCTCCGGTTGCGGGTTCTGGCAGCGGGTCGGTGACCTGGCCTTCAACGGCTGGGCCAACGTCGATGTGGACCGGGTGCACCGGCTGCGGGACGCGGTCGAGCGGACTCGGCACATCCTCCGGCTGGCCTCGGCGGGGACCGCCACCGACGAGGTGCGCGAGTACGCCTCCTACTACTCCCGGATCTACGCTGCGGCCGCCGAGGTGGCCGGTGCCCGGGTGGTGGTCGACTCGTCGAAGCATTCGGCGCTGGCCCACGTGCTGCGCTGGGCCGATGACGTGGATCTACGGGTGGTGCACGTGGTCCGGGACGCGCGTGGGGTGGCGTACTCCTGGACCAAGACCGTGTCCCGGCCGGAGACCGACGGTGCGGACGAGATGACCCGCTACTCGCCGGGGCGGTCGGCGCTGCTCTGGAACGCGCACAACGCCGCGTTCGGTCTGCTCGCCCGCCGTGGTGTGCCGGTGCGGCGGATCCGGTATGAGGAGTTCCTCGCCGATCCGCGGGCGGGGCTGCTGGAGTTGGCCGAATTCGCCGGGCTCCCGCTGACCGATTCTGATCTGGATTTTCTGCGGGCCGGGCACGCCGATCTGCGGGCGGGGCACAGCGCGGCGGGCAATCCGATGCGGTTCACCGTGGGCCGGTTGGCGCTGCGCCGCGACGACGCCTGGGTGCGGGCCTTCCCCCGATCGCAGCGACGGCTGGTGGGCGCGGTCTGCGGACCGCTGCTGCGGGCGTACGGCTATCCGATGGCCGTCGGAACGAAGGCGTGACGAGCGCTGCTGCAACGAGGACATGGGGAACGAAGGCGTGACGAGCGCTGTGGCAACGAGGACATGGGGAACGGAGGCGTGATGGACTGGCCGTCGGTCGGGGTGGTGATCCCCACCCGGAACCGTCCGGAGCTGGTGCGCCGGGCGATCGACGCGGTCCGGGCGCAACGTTATCCGGGCGAGTTGCGGGTGGTGGTGGTCTTCGACCAGACCGAGCCGGACTATCTGCTGGCGTCGGCCGAGGGTGTGCCGGTGCTGGTGTTGACGAACTGGCGGGCGGCCGGGCTGGCCGGCGCCCGGAACACTGGTCTGCTGGCACTGGATTCGGAGTTGCTGGCGTTCTGTGACGATGACGATCAGTGGCTGCCGGACAAGTTGCGCCGGCAGGTGGCGGCGCTGCTGGCCGAGCCGGAGGCCGAGTTCGCCACGTGTGCGATAGCTGTGGAGTACGAGGGCCGGTCCACTCCTCGGCTGGCGGGGCGGGGCCGGGTGACTGTCGACGATCTGGCCCGGTCGCGGATGTCGATGCTGCATTCGTCATCGTTCCTGATCCGCCGGGAGGCTCTGGACGCCGGCGCGATCGGTTTGGTGGCCGAGGATGCGCCGGGTAGTCAGAACGAGGACTGGGATCTTCTCCTCAGGGCGGCCCGCCGCGCGCCGATCGTGCATGTGGACGAGCCGCTGGTACGGGTGCTGTGGGGGCGCTCGTCGCATTACGCATACGAATACACCACCAAGATCCAATCACTGCGCTGGATGATGGGCCGGCATCCGGAGATCAGTGGCTGTCCGCCGGGTGCGGCCCGGGTCTACGGTCAGCTCGCGTGCTGGTCGGTGGCGTCCGGGAACCGCGGTGCGGCCTGGCGCTACACCCGGGAGGCGGTGCGGGCGAACTGGCGGGAGCCGCGGGCGGCGATCGCGCTTGCGGCGATGTCCGGTGCGGTGAAGGTGGAGAACGTGCTGTCGGCCCTGCACAGGCGGGGCAGAGGAATCTGAACTACACCAGTGCACAAGCGGGCCGAGGAATCTGAACTTCACCACTGCACAAGCGGGCCGAGGAATCTGAACTCACCCTTTCGCACGCACCCGATAGCGAGGTACCGTTCGAGTGTGTTCGAATTCGTGCGATCAACCTGATGCTGGCTCAACAGCGCCAGGCTGCCATCCTCGATCGGGTGCGCGCCTCCGGCGGCGTCCGGGTCACCGAGCTGGCCACCGAGTTCAGCGTCTCCGACATGACGATCCGCCGCGATCTGGAGGCCCTGGCCGAGCGCGGACTGTTGGCGAAGGTACACGGCGGAGCGACCACTGTCGCTCCCGGTTCGGCACACGAACCCGGGTTCACCGCCAAGTCGGTGCGCGAGCGTGGCGAGAAGACGGCGATCGCGATGCGCGCCGCCGCCCTGGTCTCCCCCGGCGACGCGGTCGCCCTGTCGGCTGGCACCACCACCGCCGAGCTGGCCCAGCGCCTGGTGGACGTGCCGGCGCTGACCGTGGTGACGAACTCGATACCGGTCGCCGACGTCTTCTACCGGGCGGGCCGTGCCGACCAGACAGTGGTGCTGACCGGCGGTACCCGTACCCCCAGTGATGCTCTTGTCGGTCCGGTCGCCGTCGCCGCGATCGGCACCCTCCATCTGGACATGCTCTTCCTGGGTGTGCACGGCATGAGTGAGCGGGCCGGCTACACCACGCCCAACCTGATGGAGGCCGACGTCAACCGTGCTCTGGTGGAGGCGGCCGAGCGCCTGGTGGTGCTCGCCGATCACACCAAGTGGGGCACCGTCGGCATCTCCTCGATCGTCCCGCTGTCCCGCGCCCATGTGCTGATCACCGATGACGGCCTGGACGAGGACGCGCGTGAACTTCTCTCCGAAACCGTTCCTGAACTCGTGGTGGTGAACCCGCAGTGAGCCCGACCCGGTCGACCGTCCATCTCTCCGACGGTCGTGAGCTGTTCTATTTCGACGAGACCCCCGGCAGTGGCCGGTCGGAGTTCCCGGACACCCGGGAGCTCCCGGCTCCGCCGCCGGCCTCGCAGTTGCGGTACGACCCGCTGACCGACGAGTGGATCGCGGTCGCGGCGCACCGCAACACGCGTACCTTCCTGCCTCCGTCGGACGCGTGCCCGCTCTGCCCGACGACCGAGCGGTTCGCCAGTGAGATCCCGGCGCCGAGCTACGACGTGGTGGTCTTCGAGAACCAGTTCCCGTCGTTCTCGGACCGGATCGTGCCGGACGAGATCACCCAGGTCACCGAGATGGTGCCGGTGCGGCCCGGGCACGGCCGCTGTGAGGTCGTCTGTTTCACCAGCGATCACGACGCGGCCTTCGGCTCGCTGCCCGCCTCCCGGGTCCGGACCGTGGTGGACGCGCTCGCCGACCGCACCGCCGAACTCACCAAGCACCCGGAGATCGCACAGGTCTTCCCCTTCGAGAACCGGGGCGTCGAGATCGGTGTGACACTGCACCACCCGCACGGGCAGATCTACGCCTACCCGACGGTGACCCCGAAGACGGCCGCCTATCTGCGCGCCGCGAAGCGGCACTTCGACGAGACCGGGCGCAACCTGTACGCCGACGTGCTCGCCGCCGAGCAGGAGGCGAAGGTCCGGGTGGTCGCGGCCAACGAGCACTGGACGGCGTACGTGCCGGCCGCTGCCCGCTGGCCGTTCGAGGTGCACATCGCCCCGCACCGGCAGGTGGCCGACCTGCCCGCGCTGACCGACGCCGAGCGGGACGCGTTCGGGCCGCTCTACCTGGACATCCTGCGCCGCTTCGACGGGCTGTTCGGCAAGCCGATGCCGTACATCTCGGCCTGGCACCAGGCGGTCACCGGCGAGGGCCGCGACCTGGGCTACCTGCACATGCAGCTGTTCAGCATCCGGCGTGCGGCGGACAAGCTGAAGTTCCTGGCCGGTTCGGAGTCGGCGATGGGCGCCTTCGTCAACGACATCGTCCCCGAGGCAGCGGCCCAGCGTCTGCGCGACATCTAAGAAGAGCGATCGTTGGGGAGGCCCGGGACAAGGCCTCCCCAACGTCTTACAACGAGCCGCCGAGAAGAGGGTTACGACCCGAAGTAGGCGTTTCGCATGATCCGTTCCATGTCGGCGAGCATCGGCATCCGCGGGTTGGCCGGCGCGCACTGGTCCAGGTAGGCGTTCATCGCCTGTTGGGGCAGCGCGTCCAGGAACTCCGTCTCGTCCACCCCGGCACCCTGGAACGACTGCGGGATCCCGACGGCGTCGCGCAACCTCTCCACCGCCCGGGCGTACGATTCGACGCCCTGTTCCGGGGTGTCCGCCGGGAGGCCCAGGTGCCGGGCGATGTCCTGGAAGCGTTCCGGGGCGATGTACCGCTCGTACTTCGGCCAGCTGTTCAGCTTCGCCGGGACGGTGCCGTTGTGCCGGATCACGTGCGGCAGCAGGATCGCGTTGGTCCGGCCGTGCGCCACGTGGAAACTCGCGCCGAGGGTGTGTGCCATCGCGTGCACGATGCCGAGGAAGGCGTTGCCGAACGACATACCGGCGATGGTCCCGGCGTTGTGCATCTTCTCCCTGGCCAGCGGGTTATCCGCGCCCTCCCGGACAGCGAGCTCCAGGTTCTGGAAGATCAGCTTGATCGCGTGCAGGGCCAGTCCGTCGGTGAAGTCGCTGGCGTAGACCGACACGTACGCCTCGGTGGCGTGGGTCAGTGCGTCGAAGCCGCTGTCCGCTGTCACCACCGGCGGCAGGTCCTTGGTCAGGTGCGGGTCGATGATCGCCACGCTCGGGGTGAGGGCGTAGTCGGCGAGCGGGTACTTCTGGCCGGTCGCCGTGTCGGTGATCACCGCGAACGGCGTGACCTCGGCACCCGTACCGGAGGTGGTCGGCACGCAGACCAGCTTGGCGATCTTGCCCAGAGTCGGGAACTTGAAGGCCCGTTTCCGGACGTCGAAGAACTTCTCCTTCATGTCCGCGAAGTCGACGTCCGGGTGTTCGTAGAGCAGCCACATCACCTTCGCCGCGTCCATCGGCGAGCCGCCGCCGAGCGCGATGATCGTGTCCGGGCGGAAGGACCTCATCAGAGCGGCGCCGGTACGCACGGTGTCGATGCTCGGCTCCGGTTCGACTCCGTCGATCACCTGGATGGTCACCGGTTCGGCACGCTCCCGCAGCACGTTGCTGATCCGGTCCACGTACCCCAGCTTGGTCATGGTGTGGTCGGTGACGATGGTGACCCGGCTGACCTCGGGCATGTCCCGGAAGTACCGGATGGCGTGCGGCTCGAAGTACATCTTCGCGGGCACCTTGAACCACTGCATGTTGTTCGTCCTACGGCCGATCCGTTTGATGTTGAGCAGGTTGAGGGCGGACACGTTGTCGGAGACCGAGGTGTGCCCGTAGCTGCCGCACCCGAGGGTCAGTGACGGGCGGAAGCCGTTGTAGATGTCGCCGATGCCGCCCTGCGAGGCGGGCGCGTTCCAGATGATGCGGACCGCTTTCATCCGCTTGCCGAACCGCTCCGACAGGGCGGCGTCCCTGGCGTGCACGACAGCGCTGTGCCCGAGTCCGTGGAACTCGACCATGCTTTCGGCGTACGCAATCCCCTGCTCCTCGGTCTTCGCCTTGAGCACTGCCAGGACGGGGCACAGCTTCTCCCGGCTCAGCGGCTCGGCCGGGCCGACCTCGGAGATCTCGGCGAGCAGGATCGACGTGTCGGCGGGGACGCCGAACCCGGCCTGCTCGGCGATCCAGGCCGGTGACCGGCCGACGACCGAGGCGTTCAGCTTCTCCCCGACGCAGTCCGTGCCGTCCGCGGATGAGGGGTCCGGCGGGAAGATGAAGTCCTGCAGGAGCTTCTTCTCCTCGGGGGTCACCAGGTAGGCGTGCAACCGCTCGAACTCCCGGATCGCCTGCGCGGCGATCGCCTCGTCAAGGATCACCGCCTGCTCGGAGGCGCAGATCATGCCGTTGTCGAACGTCTTGGAGACCACGATGTCGTGGGCGGCCCGGACCACGTCGGCAGTCGGGTGCACGTAGGCCGGAACGTTCCCGGCACCGACCCCGAGAGCCGGCTTACCCGTCGAGTAGGCCGCCCGGACCATCGCGTTGCCGCCGGTCGCCAGGATCGTCGCGACACCGGGATGGTTCATCAGGGCCGACGTGGCCTGCAACGACGGCTGCTCCACCCACTGCACGCAGTGTTCCGGAGCGCCGGCCGCGATCGCCGCGTCCCGGACCACCCGGGCCGCCTCGGCACTGCACCGCTGCGCGTTCGGGTGGAAGGCGAAGACGATCGGGTTGCGGGTCTTCAGCGCGAGCAGCGCCTTGAAGATGGTGGTCGAGGTGGGGTTGGTGACCGGGGTGACGGCGGCGACCACCCCGACCGGGTCGGCGATCTCGGTGATGCCGTTGACGTCGTCGCGGTGGATGATCCCGACCGTGCGCATCCCGGCCATGCTGTTGGTGACGTGCTCGCAGGCGAAGATGTTCTTGACGGCCTTGTCCTCGAACACCCCGCGCCCGGTCTCCTCGACCGCCAGCCGGGCCAGTTCGCCGTGCTGGTCCAGCGCGGCCACCGAGGCCTTGCCGACTATGTGGTCGACCTGCTCCTGGGTGAAGTCGGTGTAGGCGGCCAGTGCCTTCTCAGCGTTACCGACCAGGCCGTCGATCTGATTCATCTCACGCTCCTTCGTCGACTCAATCGTCGTCGTGGAGGTGGGAACCCGAGAGTGCTGAAGGTCCCGCCATAGGCGGGACCTTCAGCAACTGAAATCAGGCGGCGAGCTTGCGCGCCAGGTTCTCCTCGAGCGCGTTCAGGAACTCGTCGGTGGACAGCCACGGGGCGTCCTTGCTGATCAGCAGCGCGAGGTCCTTGGTCGTCTGACCGCCCTCGACGGTCTCGATGCAGACCTGCTCGAGCGTCTCGGCGAACTTGGTGACCTCGGGGGTGCCGTCCAGCTTGCCGCGGTGCTTGAGGCCACCGGTCCACGCGAAGATGGACGCGATCGGGTTCGTCGACGTCGGCTTGCCCTGCTGGTGCATCCGGTAGTGGCGCGTGACCGTTCCGTGGGCCGCCTCGGCCTCGACGATCTTGCCATCGGGCGTCGTGAGCACCGAGGTCA
>DATMVU010000023.1:0-5856 GCA_035562875.1 Actinoplanes sp.
CGCCTCGATCAGCATGCGCTCGCCGCCGTTGCGGGTCAGGCCGGGGATGTAGGTGAGCTGGCAGGTGCCGATCACCTCGGCACCGTCGACGGCCACGATCAGCTCGTTACGGTCGTCGGCGTCGATCGCCTCGAACGCCGCCCAGATCCGGGCGTCGTCCGACTCCGGCACCGTCCCGAAACCCCGATCCCGGCTGACACCGTCGTCGGCGAGCAGCACCAGGATCGCCGGTACGTCGTCGCGGGTGGCGGTCCGGAACGTGAGTGTCATCTCGTGGGGCATCGCAGGCCTTCCTTCGGCATCTCCAGATCGATCAGGTAGCCGTCGACCGCGTCCCGGATGCAGGCGGTGTTCGGGTACGCGGTGTGACCCTCGCCCTCCCAGGTCAGCACCCGCCCCACACCCAGCATGTTCGCCAGGTCGGCGGTGTTCTCGTACGGCGTCGCCGGGTCCCCGGTGGTGCCCACCACCACGATCGGCGGGGCGCCCGCGGCCTTGCCCACCGGGTAGGGGTCCCGCTGACCGCCCCAGTACGCGCACGGCAGCATCCCGACCGCCAGTGCCGACCCGAACAGCGGGTACTTCGTCTTCCACTCCAGCTGGAGTCTGCGGATCTCCTCGACGGTCGGGGTGTCGTCGGAGTCCGCGCAGTTCACCGCCAGGTTCGCGTCGAACAGGTTGGAGTAGGTGCCGTCCGGCTGCCGGTCGGCGTACTGGTCGGCCAGTTCGAAGATGCCGGCCGCGTCGCCGCCCTGCAGCGCGTCGATCGCCTGGGCCAGCTCGGTCCAGCCGGATTCGGTGTAGAGCGACGACACCAGCCCGACGAAGATCCAGCCGGGGGTGGCGGTCCGCCCGTCCCGCCCGCGCACCGGTGACGTCTCGGCCTTGGCCAGCGCGTCGGTGACCGCACCCCGGGCGTCCGGGGCGATACCGCACTTGCCGGAGTTCGCCGTGCACCAGGTGGTGAAGTTGGTGAACGCCCGCTCGAACCCCTTCGCCTGCTGCTCGGAACCGGCCGCGAGACCCTCGGTCGGGTCGACCGCGCCGTCCAGCACCAGGGCCCGCACCTTCTGCGGGAACAGCTGCGCGTAGGTGGCGCCGAGCAGGGTGCCGTACGAATATCCCAGGTATGTCAGCTTCTCGTCGCCGACGGCCGCCCGCAGCGCGTCCATGTCCTTGGCGGCCTGCTCGGTGGAGAAGGTGGCCAGCCGGTCGCCGTACTTCTCGGCGCAGCCGTCGGCGATCCGCTTGTTCAGGGCGGCCAGCTCGTTGAACTCGGCCTCGCTCTCCGGATCGGGGTCGGCGGCGAAACTGGCGTCCTGATCGGCGTTGCGGATGCACTTGACCGGGCTGGACCGGCCCACCCCGCGCGGGTCGAAGCCGATGATGTCGAACCGGTCGGTGACCGCCGTCGGGAACCCGCCGAGTGTCGGCCCGAACGAGCGGTAGACCGCCAGCTCGATCCCGGAACCGCCCGGCCCACCCGGGTTGACCAGCAGTGATCCGATCCGGTCCCGCTGCTTCTCGGAGCGGATCCGGATCACCGAGATGTCGTACGTCTCCCCGCCCGCCGGGTCCGCCCAGTCCCGCGGCACCTGCACCGTGGCGCAGTCGTAGTCCATCCCCTCCGCGGCCCGGCCCACCATGCCGGTCGGGACGTCGGGGCACGGTTTCCACCGGGCTGTCGCTCCGCCGCCGGGTGCCGCCCCGCTGCTCCCGCCGGGCCGGGCCGGTTCGTCGGCCCCCTCCGGCGCGAACGAGGGCAGTGTGCAACCCGCGGCGGTGGCCAGGACCAGCACGGCCAGGAGGGCGAGGGACGGACGTGAGCGACGATCCACGCGATCGACCCTAGCCGGTCGCTCCCGGCCCGGTTTTCAGCGGCTGGTCAGGACCTCGGCGAGATCGAACCGTACCGGCCGTTCCAACTGCTCGTAGGTGCAGGTCAGTGGCTCCCGGTCGGGGCGCCAGCGTTCGAACTGGGCGGTGTGCCGGAACCGGGCACCCTCCATGTAGTCGTAGCGGACCTCGACCACCCGCTCCGGCCGCAGCGGCGTGAACGACAGGTCCTTGCCCGCGTTCCACCGGCTGACCTCGTTCTTGCGCGGGGTCCGTTCGCCCTGCTCGTGCGCCGCCCAGTTCCACGGGTGGCCCTCGAACGCGGTCACCAGCGGCTGCAACTCCTCGAACAGCTCCTCGCGTACCTTCATCGGGAACGAGCCGATCACCCCGACGCTGGCCAGCACCCCCCGGTCGTCGTGCAGGCCGAGCAGTAGTGAGCCGATCCGGTTGTCCGCCGACTTGTGCACCCGGTAGCCGGCCACCACACAGTCAGCCGTCCGCTTGTGCTTGATCTTCGCCATCACCCGCTTGTCCGGCTGATAGGTGAGGTCCCGGCCCTTGGCGATCAGACCGTCCAGTCCGGCGCCCTCGAATTCGGCGAACCACCGGCGGGCGGTCTCCACGTCATCGGTCGCCGGAGTGACGTACACCGGTGGTTGTGCGTCCCGAAGGATCTCCACCAGCCGGTCCCGGCGCTCGGCGAACGGGCGATCGGTCAGGTCCTCGTCACCGAGCGCGAGCAGATCGAACGCCACAAAACTCGCCGGAGTCTGCTCGGACAGCAGCTTGACCCGGCTCGCCGCCGGATGGATCCGCTGCTGGAGCGCCTCGAAGTCCAGGCGGTTGCGCTCGGTGTCGGCGACGATCACCTCGCCGTCGATCACCGCGCGTTCCGGGAAGTTCGCCAGGATCGCCGCCACCACCTCGGGGAAGTAGCGGGTCATCGGCTTCTCGTTGCGGCTGCCGATCTCCACCTCGGCACCGTCCCGGAACACGATCGACCGGAACCCGTCCCACTTCGGTTCGTAGACCTGACCGGGCGGGATGTCCGCGACGGGTTTGGCGAGCATCGGCTTGACCGGAGGGTTCAGCGGCAGCTGCATCCGGTCAGTCTGCACGCTTCCATGGTCACCGGACCAGGAGTTCGACAAGCCTTCCCAGTTCGGGTCCGGGTTCGGTGGCCAGACCCATGTGGACCGGCCCGGCCCGCAGGATCGTGCTGCGCGGCGCCACCAGCCAGCGGAACCGCTCACCCAGTTTCATGCCCTCGGCTGCGCCGCCACCGGCACAGGTCCGGTCCCACGCGTCGAGCGCCGCCCGGATCGCCGGCACGTCGGCCGACGGGTCCAGCGCCCGCAGCCGGGCTTCGTCCAGATGGGTCCGCGCCGACAGGAAGTCGTGCCGCTGGCTGTAGAGCAGCACACCCACGTTGATCAGCTCACCGCGCTCGATCCGGGGCATGGCCTGGATGATCGCGTATTCATACGGAGTCCTCGTCACGGCAGCCACGCCTCCGGCCGCTCGGCCCGGCGGGACAGATGACTCAGGTAGGCGTCCCGGTCGCCGTCCTCCAGCCACTCCTCCGGGACCAGGTCGATGACCTCCGCCAACAGGTCCGGCGTGATCCTCGCGGCCAGCGCGGGTCCCTCTTCACCGAGCTTGCTCGCGTACGATTTGAGCACGTGATCGTCCCATGTGTAGGGCCGGTGGATCACGTTCTCGGCGCGCGGCCAGTTGTGGTGGAAGTAGAGGGTGGCCCCGTGGTCGATCAGCCACAGGTCACCGTGCCAGATCAGCAGGTTCGGGTTGCGCCAGCTCCGGTCCACGTTCTCCACGAACGCGTCGAAGGCCACGATCCGGCTCGCCAGCCCCGGGTCGACCGGGTGCGCCACCGGGTCGAACCCGAGCGCCCCCGGCAGGAAGTCCATCCCCAGGTTGCCGCCGGCGCTGGCCTTGATCAGCTCCTGGATCTCCTCGTCCGGCTCGGCCCGTGCCACCACCGGATCCAGCTCCACCCGGGTCAGCTCCGGCATCGGCAGCCCCAGCCGGCGGGCCAGCTCCCCGGCGATGACCTCGGCGACCAGGGCCCGTGGTCCCTGTCCTGCGCCGCGGAACTTGACCACGTAGGTCCCCAGGTCATCCGCCTCGACCACGCCGGGTAGCGAACCACCCTCCCGGAGCGGGGTCACGTAGCGGGTGGCTGTCACGTCACGTAGCACCCGGTCACCCTACTTGCCGGCGTCCGGCCCTTGACGGCGTAGCTCCTCCACCCGGGTCATCGCCGAGCGCAGCTCACCCAGCCAGTCCTCGGTGTGCTTGCCGACCAGCTTGACGCACCAGGCCAGCGCCTCGGACCGGGACCGGGCCACCCCGGCGTCGACGAGGGTGTCCAGCACCTGCCGCTCGGGCTGGCGCAGCCGGGTCATCACCGGTGCGGACAGGTGGGTGAACAGGTCCGAGGTGTCGCCGCAGCGGGCGCCCCAGGCGACCTTGCGCTGGTAGCGGTGCTCGACCTGGCGGGCCACCCGGATCCGGGCGTCGCGGGTGTCCTCCCGGAACTGGGTGATCCGGCCGGCCTGACCTGCGGCCCGGTCGGCGTCGGTGGCGTCGGCGGCCAGTTCGGGACCGGGCAGCCGGCCCCAGATGATGATCTCGTCGCGGTCCACCACGACCTCGGGAGGCTCGGTGAACCAGCCGTCCTGGATCGCACCGGTGATCCAGGCGGCGGCGTCGTCGGCGGCGGGGGGCTCGGCGGCCCGGCCGCTCGGTGGTGTCATTCGCATTCGCATGATTACATGCTTACACCTTTATTCCGGTAAGCGCATCAGCCGGTGGTCAGCTGCCAGACAGTGGTCCGGCGCACCGGGACACTCTCCAACTCCTCCACCACCGGCACCTCGTACACCGCGCGCTCGATCAGCCCCTCCGGCAGATAGGCCCGGCCCGGGTCGCCGACCAGGACCAGCGAACCGTGGAAGGCGGCCCGCTTCAGGAACGGCAGCACCCGGTTCGCCATCTCCCGGCTGTAGAAGACGTCACCGGCGAGCACCACACCCCACCGCTGATCCGAATCCAGCAGATCCGCCTCCACCGTCTCCACCTTCACCCCGTTCGCGTCGGCGTTGGCCCGGGCCGCCGCCAGCGAGTACGGGTCGATGTCGTTCGCTGTCACCGGAGCCGCACCGGCCTTCGCCGCGGCCACCGCCACCAGCCCGGACCCGGTCGCCAGATCCAGCACACTGCGCCGGGCCACCAGATCCGGATCGTCCAGCACGTGCCGGGCCAGCGCCTGCCCACCGGCCCAGGCGAACGCCCAGAACGGCGGCGGCTGCGACTCACCACCGGCCTCGGTCGCCTCCCACAGGGCGATCGGGTCGTCAGCCTGCAACAGGGTGACCTCGGGGACGAACGGGACCGGCGCGGCAACGGTGTGTGCGCGTACGAATTCGAGAAGCACGCCCCGATTGTTCCGTCGTCGCTCAGATGCGCGGCGACCGGGCCGATCAGTTCCACAGGGTCGACAAAAGGAGCGGCGATGCCGACACGATGGCCGGCCACCATCTTCGGCGCCGGGATGGTGGTGCTCGCCCTGGCCTTCGGGTTACAGCCGGCTCTCCAGTCCCCGCTCCGGCTGATCGCCGGGATCGCGGCCGTCTACGCGATGAGCCTCGGCATCCGGCACAGCCGCCCGAACGACGTACGCCCGTGGTGGGTCCTGGTCGCCGCCGTCGGGCTCACCGCCGCCGGAGGTGCCGCCGCCGACCTGCCGGAATCGGTCATCGGCTCGCTGACCTGGATCCAGTCCGGTGGCACCGCCCTGCTCCTGGTCGGCTACGCCGCTCTCGCGGTGGCCCTGGCCGGGTTCGTGGACCGGCGCACCAGCTCGTCCCGGGACCGGGCCGGCCTGCTCGACGCCCTCACCGTCACCTCCGGGGTGGCGCTGCTGATCTGGACGTTCGTGGTCGGCCCCCGGATCACCGGCTCGGTCGCCACCGGCTGGACCGAGATCGCCATGCC
>DATMVU010000024.1:0-9679 GCA_035562875.1 Actinoplanes sp.
AGGCCGCCCTCGAGGACGTGCCTGACAACATGAGCGACCTGCTGCTGCGACTCGAGCGCAACCTCGAGGACCTACCCACCTTCCGCAGCCGGGTGGCTCAGGGCGGCGAGGACGAGAACAACGTCCTGACCGCCTACGACCAGCTGATCGAGGACCTTCTCCAGGTCCGTGAGCTCTCCGCTCAGCTCGCCGACAACCAGAACCTGAGCGACCGGCTCCGGGTCGTGTCGGCGGTCGCCCAGGCCAAGAACTACATCGCCGAGCAGCGTTACATCGGCCAGGACGTGGTCGCGGCCGGAGAACTGACGAACAGCCTGCGCAAGCAGTTCCTGGAGACGCAGACCGGTTACCAGCTGGCCGAGAACACACTCACCGCGGTCGGTAGCTCGGCGGAGACCGACTACTTCAACACCACTGTCGCCGGTGAGAAGAAGCAGGCCGCGGAGAACTGGATCACCCCGCTGATGGCGCTCCAGGGCACCAACAACGGCAACATCCCGTTCACCTCAGCGAACTGGGAAGAAGCCCTCTCCGGCTACAACGAACTGTTCCGTCAGGTCGAGGTCGACTTCGACAAGAAGATCGTCGCCCAGGCCACCGAGCTGCGGAACAAGACGAACCAGGACGTCTTCCTGGAGACCAGCGCTCTGCTGGCGATGCTGCTGCTGGCCATCCTCTTCGCGTGGTTGGTCGCCCGCTCGATGGCGCGCTCGCTGCGTGAACTGCGCCAGGGTGCTCTCGCGGTCGCCCAGTTCGGTCTGCCGCACGCGGTGAGCCGGCTGCGTGACCCGGCGCTCTCCGCGTCGCTCACCCCGGCACAGGTAGCCGACCAGATCGCCGAGCCTCTCCCGGTGCGAAGCCGGGACGAGTTCGGGCAGGTGACCGAGGCGTTCAACGCGGTTCACCTCGAGGCGGTGCGTACCGCTGCCGAACAGGCCGCACTGCGTGCCTCCGTCGCGACGATGTTCGTCAACCTGGCCCGCCGTTCGCAGATCCTGGTCGACCGGCTCATCGGTCACCTGGACCGCCTGGAACGTGGCGAGGAGGACCCGGACCGTCTGGCCGAGCTCTTCCAGCTCGACCACCTGGCCACCCGAATGCGCCGTAACGACGAGAACCTCCTGGTTCTCGCGGGTGCCGACTCGACCCGTGTGCAGCGGGAGCCGGCCGCTCTGATCGACGTGCTGCGCGCCGCGCAGTCCGAGGTCGAGCACTACACCCGCATCGAGTTCGGCATGATCGACCGGGACATCGAGGTCTCGGCACACGCCGTGAACGACATGGTCCACCTGGTCGCCGAGCTCTTCGACAACGCGACAGCGTTCTCCCCGCCGAACTCCAACGTCCTCGTCGAGGCCCGGCGTGTCGGTGACACCGCCGTGCTGACCGTCGAGGACCACGGCATCGGCATCAGCCGTGAGCAGCTCCGCGACCTCAACGAGCGGCTCGCCAAGCCGCCCACGGTGGACGTCGCCGTCTCCCGGATGATGGGCCTGGTCGTGGTCGCCCGGCTGGCCAGCCGGCACACGGTCCGGGTCGAGCTCCGGCCGGCCGACCGCGAGCGCGGCACCGTCGCCGAGGTGGGCCTGCCCGTCTCGGTGTTGGCCGGCGCCGGCAACGCCCAGGTCCAGGGCCTGCCCGGCCGGAGCGCCTTCGACGGCGGTCCCGGTTCCGGACTGCCCGGATTCGGTGAGCCCCTGGCGCTGGAGAGTGGCGGCTACAACGGTGGCTCGAACGGTTCGAACGGCCACAACGGCGGTTCCAACGGTTCGGTCCCGGCGTGGTCCGACCTCACCGGTGCGGCACCGTCCGGCTTCGGCGGCTACAGCGCCGACACCAACGGTTTCGGTGGCTCGTCCAACGGATTCGGTGGTGGCTCCACCAACGGATTCGGTGGCGCGCCGTCCGGTAACGGGTTCGGTGGCCCGCCGTCCGGCAACGGATTCGGTGGAGCACCGAACGGGAACGGATTCCACGGCCCGCGTAGCAACGAGGTCATCCCGCCGCTTCCGGCCGGCCCGCAGGGCTTCGCCGGGCTGGACGACCTCGCCCAGCGCCGCAACGGCGGTGACTTCCGCCCGGAGGGTGACGGGAACGGCTTCGGCCCGACCATCCCGCGTCAGCTCCCGGCGAACCCGAGCTCGTTCATGCCGCCGGTCTCGGCACCCCCGGTCCCGCCGATCTCGGCTCCGCCGGCCCCGCACGCTCTGCCTCCGGTGTCCGCGGTTCCGTACTCGGCACCGCCGGCCGCACCCGTGTCGGCCCAGCCGATCTCGCCGGCCGATCGGAACCCGTTCGCCTCGGCACCACCGGCTTGGCCGCCGGTAGCCGCCGAGCGCGAGCCTGCCACCCCGCACGTCCCGGAGAACCTGGCCGCCGCGCTCGACATGACTGCCGAGATCCCGCGGTTCCGCCCGGATAACTTCGAGCCGCAGCCTCAGGTGGCTCCGCCGGTCAACCCGCAGACCATCCCGGTCCGCCCGAGCTCGGCACCGCCGTCGGACCTGCTCGACCCGGCGGAGGCTCAGGCCACCGCCGCCGCACAGATGGCGTCGGCCCGTGAGGGCGCGGCTCCGTTCGCGGACGAGACGATGGAGCTGCCGATCTTCCGGGAGCTGGAGTCGGCGTGGTTCACCACGACGGCCGAGCCCAAGGTGTCCGGGGTGGGCGACGCGTCAGTCGTCTCGCAGCGGATTCCGACCGGCGAGCCGATCCGTACCGTTCCTGCCGTACCGCAGCAGACGGCGGCACCCGAGGTCCGGGACTTCGATACCGCTACTGTTGGTTCACCGGCGGCCGCTCCGGCGGCTTACGGGAACGGGGACGCCCCCGCGGCGAACCCGTGGCGGACCGCGGCTGACGACGGCTGGCAGGCCGCTCGTCAGGCGGCTGAGGCGCCTGTCGATGCCACCACCACGGCGGGCCTGCCGAAGCGTAAGCCGATGGCACAACTCGTCCCCGGTGGTGTGGAGCGGGCCGGTACCTCGGTCCAGCGCCGTACACCTGAGGGGGTTCGCGGTCTCCTGTCCGCTTACCACCGTGGTGTGGCTCGTGGTCGCACCAAGGAACAATCGACCAACCTGGAGGACACTCCGGGAGGGCAGCAGCCCTCGCAGGCTGGCAAGGAGCATGAGGCATGACATCTACGCAGGATCTGGGTTGGCTTCTGGCCAACTTCGCCGACCGCGTTCCCGGGGTCGCGCATGCGATCGCGGTCTCCGCCGACGGGCTGCTCCTGGCGTCGTCGCGGGACCTCCCGCGGGACCGCGCCGACCAGTTGGCGGCCATCGCGTCCGGCCTGGTAAGCCTGACGCAGGGTGCCGCACGTTGCTTCGAGGGTGGCGCCGTCCTTCAGACGGTCGTCGAGATGGACAATGGTTTCCTGTTCCTGATGTCCATCTCCGACGGTTCCTCCTTCGCGGTCCTGGCCGCTCGGAGCTGTGATGTCGGTCAGGTCGGCTACGAGATGGCCCTCCTGGTCGACCGTGTCGGCGAAGCTTTGACCCCCGCGCCGCGCTCTGCGGCCGGGGTACTGGGCTGAACCGGTAGTGGGCCGGCACCATCCAGGGGTTTGTCAGGGGTTTTGCGACCCCGGTAGGCTCAGCCGGCTACTGGTAGAAACTTTGATAACCAATACACTTCGAGGGACCGAGGGAGGGGTTGACGGTGACGATGCCTGAACGCGATGAGCCGACCGGCGCGCTGGTCAGGCCGTATGCCGTGACCCGCGGTCGGACCCGGCCGAAGCTTGAGATTGCGCTGGAAGCGCTGGTCGAGACAACCGTGCGCGGCCGGTCCGGAATGGGCCGCGGGCAGGGTGGAAGCGAGCATCAGTACATCGCGGAGATGTGCGACGGGGGCCGCGTTCAGTCGTTGGCCGAAATCGCCGCACGCATGCAACTGCCGCTCGGTGTGGCACGTGTGATCGTCGCGGACATGGCCTCTGATGGTCTGGTCGCTGTGTACGAGCCCACCTCGCTCGAAGACGAGACCGACGCGGTAGGCACGGAACTGCTGGAAAGGGTGCTGAGTGGACTTCGCAGGCTCTGACATGTCGCACCGTCCCGCTGCGGGACGCGTGACATCGGCGAAGATTGTCATCGCCGGTGGCTTCGGCGTTGGTAAGACGACGCTGGTGGGGTCGGTCTCGGAGATCACCCCACTGACCACTGAGGCGATCATGACCTCTGCTGGTGTGGGTGTCGACGACAACCGGCAGGTGCCGGGCAAGATGACGACCACCGTCGCCATGGACTTCGGCCGTATCAGCATCGACCGGGACCTGATCCTGTACCTCTTCGGTACGCCGGGTCAGACACGTTTCTGGTTCATGTGGGACGAGCTGGTCCGTGGCGCTATCGGTGCCGTCGTGATGGTGGACACGCGTCGGCTCGCCGACTGCTTCGCCGCCATCGACTTCTTCGAGCACCGGCGGCTGCCTTACCTGGTGGCCATAAACTGCTTCGACGGGATGCAGTACCACAACGCGCAGGACGTACGTGACGCTTTGGCGATATCGTCCGACGTGCCCGTGGTGAGCTGCGACGCCCGTAACCGCGAGTCGACGAAGAACGTCCTCATCTCGCTTGTCGAGTATGTGCTGACGATGCGTCGGACCCGCGCTACGGCACCCGCCTGAGCATCATCGCGATCTGAAGGTCAGGCAAGCACCCGCCTGACCTGAAGCCCCGCTCCTGATGGAAGCCTCGCTACCTACGGAGCGGGGCTTTCGCGCGCTTTCCAGCCAGTCGTCATTGTATACGAGCGATCACCCGTTGTCATGACGAGGTCCTACCAGGCGGATCAGACTGGTCAGATCGTCGATCCGGTGCTCCGGCAGATAGCTGTCCGGGTCGACCCGGTGTGTGCCGGCGCCCGGGTACCCGACATTGGTCACCAGCACCGGCCGCATCCCGGCCCGCCGGGCGCCGTCGTGTTCCCGGCTGCCGCCGTCACCCACGAACCAGCACTCGCCAGCCGACACCCCCAGGCGCTCCGCCACCGTCGCGTAGAGCCGCTGATCGGGTTTGCGGTAGCCCTCGCGCCAGGAGAACACCGGGGCGTCGATCCGGGCGGCGTACCCGGTCTCCGGCCACGCCTCGCACAGTTCGCTGGAGCAGTCACTGAGAAGCCCCAGTCGGTAACCGAGGGCGCGTAGGTGACCGAGTACCGCGAAGGCTTCCGGCCGGGGCGCACGGAGCCGTTCAGCGCCCGCGTGGTGCACTGCGACCGCACGGTCCAGCCGTCCCGGGTCCGGCTCCGCCCCGCAGAGCCGGGTGATGGCGGCCAGGGTGTCCCGGGTGCCGCCATGGTGTCCGAGGATCCGGCGCGGGAAACTCTCGCTCATCGCCGTCCAGAACCGGTCGGCGGGCACCCCGAGGATCGCCGCCGTCTCGGCGAAGGCATCCCGGCGCCGGGCCTCCAGCGAGGGGTCGGTCAGGGTGCCGAAGAAATCGAAGACGATCGCCCGCATCCGGTCATTCTCGGGTGGACGGATCGTCCACCCGAGAACGGGTCCGGTCAGCGACCGTTGTGGCTCGCGCCGTTGCTGCTGCGGAACTCGTCGGCGGGCTGGCCGTCCCGGCTGAAGTCCCAGCCTCCGGCGGCTTCCCGGCCGGGCCGGCCGCCCATCGCGAAGCCGCCGATCTCCTGCCCGCGCCGCCAGCCGCGGAAGTAGCCGGTGGTGTGCGCCGCGATCGAGGCGGCGTCCCGGACGATCCGGACCGGGCGCTCCTCGGTCCGCGACGAACCGGGGACCAGGTTGGCCTGCGGCACACGTTTCGGCAGGCCGGCGTTGGTCTCCGCGGCGACGGCCGGAGTGGCTGCCTTCTGTGCGGCACGCCAGGCGTCGTCGTTCGGGTTCGACCAGTTGACGTCGGTGGAGTCGGGGGTGCCACCGGTGAACCACGCGGACCGGGCCGCAGCGAAGATCAGCAGATCGCCGTCGTTGCTGTCGGACGGGACCGGCGGGGCACTGCTCCGGTCCAGGGCGGTGATCCGGGGTGCCCGGTCGTCCTCACGGCGGGCCGCCGACGGACCACCGAGGTCCAGGCCGGGCAGCCGGGCCCGGCCACCGTTGGCACGGCTCGGTGGCGGGGTGAGACGACGGGTCGACTCCTTGCTCCCGAGGTCCAGCGGTGACGGCTCCTGCGGCATGTCCTGCCACGGGGGCTTGATCCGGCTGTCCGCGGCCGGGCTGACCGAGGCGGCCGGCGACTGCCGGGAGGTCGTCGAGGACCGGGTCGGCAGCGGCGGTGCCGAGGACGACCGGGTCGGCAGCGGCGGGGCTGACGGCCGGGAGGGCAGCGGCGGGGCAGCCGAGCGGGTCGGCAGGTCGGGCCGGACGGCCTCGTCCTTGTCGCTGTTGAGCAGCGGCCAGTTGGCCCGCGACCCCGGCTCCGGCGTCTCCTGTGGAGTCCGCGGTGTCGGCATCGGGAGGCTGAAGTCGGTGGCGCCGTTGGCGGGCGCCGGCGACCGAGGGCTCGTCGTCGGGCGCTGCGGGATGACCGTGCGCCGTTCGGATCGGGCCCGGTTCAGCTCGGCGTTGGTCAGGGTCGGGCGGAACGGCTCGCCGGCGTCGGCCGGGCTGCCACCAGGGACCGGCGGGACCGAGGTCGGGGTGGCCGGGTTGCGGGTGGCCGGAGCCGGCCGGGTGCCCGGGGTGATCGGGGTCATGCCGGGCGGGGGCGGCGGCACCGAGACCGGCCGGTTCAGCGGGCCGGTGGCACGGCCGGGTAGCCCGTTCGCCGCGGCGGGGGCGACCGGCGGGGCCATCAGCGGGTCCGGCGCGGTCGGCATGGTGGTCAGCGCCTGCGGCATGGCCGGGCCGCTGCCGGTGGAGACCGGCTCGGGACGGTTGCGCCGGCCGAAGCGGGCGGCGTCCCCGGTGGCCGGGGACGGCACCGAGGGGAGCGCCGGTGTGTCGGTGCCACGGCGTGCGCTGCGGCGGCCCATGGTCGACCCACCAGCGGCGGGCGGAGTGGCCCGGGCGGCGAGTGTGCCGACCAGGGCGGAGCAGGCGGAGTCGCAGGCGCGGACCGCACTGATGGCCTTGCGGACCGCCTCGGCGGCGGCCGGCGAGAGAGACTTGTTGACGCCACCCCGGCGCGGCGACTCGCTGACCGCGACCTGCAGGGCGGTGATCGCGGCGGTCAGCTCGCTCTCAGTGCCGGAACCGGCCCGGACCAGCTCGATGGCGATCTCCCGGGCGGCCGGAGCCGGACCGGTGAGACGGCCCGGCTCGGGCATCGCGTCGAGCACGGCGAGGGCGGTCGGGTGTGCCGGGTCCGGGAACGCCCGGAGCGCCGCCGGGTACAGCTCGCGCAGCACCTCACGCAAGGCGACGGCGGCGCCGTTCCGGCCGACGAGCATCGCCACGTGGGCGGCCAGTACCGGCTTGTAGCTGACCAGCTCGCGCGGTGCCGGCAGGGTCACCGCGGCGATCGCGCCGGCCTGCAGCGCCCGGGCCAGGCCGACGGCCCGCCGGGCGGCTGCAGGTGCCGAGATCTCCTCGGGGGAGTCGTCGTCGGAGAAGCGCTCCGCGTAGTCGTCGGCCGCGTCGTCGTCCACCACCACCAGCGGCCGGCCGGCCGCGGTGAGCAGTGATGTGACGACGTGGTCGTCGCTGTCCGCGGCCACCGCCGCGTCGCTGAAGCCCGTCGTCCGTTCCACGAGCAGCGTCCCCAACTGGGCATAGCCAGACGGGTCGTCGCTGATCTCGTGGACGCCGAGCAGCCGGCCTGCGTCGTCCACCACGGCGACGGTCAGTGGAGCGGCCGAAGCCGAACGCACCGCATCGTCAGCCGACGCCAGACCGCAGTACACGCGCACGAGCGCCACGTCGTCGTCTCCTCCCCGGGAGTTCTTCTCTTCTATTACCAAGGATTGATGTTCCCCGGCAATCGGTCAGTCACGCCAGTCCACAGCGGCGGAGATCTTCCCGATCACCGAACGCCAGCCCAGACTCGCCTGCTGAGCGCCGATCTTCTTCAACCGGCGGCGGCCGAAGAATCCCCCCATGCCGCCCTTCTCGGCGGTGCGGAGCGATTCGTCGAGGTCGTCGAGCGGCGAACCGGGCGACAGTGCCAGGATCACCGGCTTGATGCGGAGTGCGAAACCCAGGTCTCGGGCCACTTCGCCGGCGTTGATGAGCAGCGGCAGGTCCCAGGTGTCGTGACCGCCACGCAGGTTTTCCACCACGAGGTCGAGCTCGTAACGGTCTTCCGGCAGGGGGTCGACGTCGCTCGACTGTACCCGCTCCGCCAGGTCACCCCAGGTGTCCAATTGTGCGAGATCGTGCGGAGCACCCGAACGAAGGAAGGAGACGAGCGATTCGGCGCTCTTGAAAGCAAGCAGTCGGCCCTTGTGACTGAGGAACATGGGTACTTCCTCGTCATCCGCCTGGGTGGCGGGCTCCTCCTCGAAGTCGGCCGGATCGGGCTCGTCGGTGGAGCCCTCCTTGCCGTCGGCGGGCTCGCCCTCGGTGAGGAGCGCTTGGTACTCCTCGTCGACGATGACCTCCTCTTCCGCCTCGGCACGCTTGCGGCGGGCTTCGAAGGGGTCGTCCTCGTCGACCTCGACCTCGGTGGGTGTGAGCTCGGATGCCTTCCGGTACGCCCGGAGAGTCAGCCCCACCCCGCCCGGTAGGGCGATCTCGACCGGCTCGACTCGGGCTTGCTCCCAAAGCTCCCGCCCGGAAGACCCCTCGGACGAGGACTTCTCAGCCACCGGCGCGGACGCCTCGGGCTCTTCGGACTGGCTGGTCACGGTGACCTCCGGGTGATCTGGGGGTGGTGGGACGGGTGACTCTGGGCACACACCCTAGTCGGCAACGCTGTGTGACAGCCGCCCCGGTGGGCCCTCAATAGCCCTTCGGATGCCACACGGTCTTCGTCTCCAGCAGCGCCGTCATCGGCCGGAGACCGGGATCGGCGGTGAAATCGGTGGCCCCGGTGGACCGGATCACCCTCTTCAGGGTCCCTGCGGCGGCCCGTTCCAGCTCGGCCGCGAGCTCCGGATGTTCCACCCCGGTCAGGTCGAGGGCGTTGACGTCATCGTGTGAGGCGAGCCACGGTGCGGTCTCCGCGTGCCGGCCGGTGAGCAGGTTCACCACGCCGCCTGGGACGTCGGAGGTGGCCAGCACCTCGGCCAGGGTGATCGCGATCTGCGGCCCGCCGGCGAGCACCACCACCGTGTTTCCGGTCACGATCGCCGGGGCGACGACACTGACCAGCCCGAGCAGCGAGGCTGGGGCGACGACCCCGACGACACCTGTCGGTTCCGGAGCGGAGACGTTGAGGAACGGCCCGGCCACCGGATTGGTGCCGCCGGTCACCTGGGCGATCTTGTCGGACCAGCCCGCGTACCAGACCCAGCGGTCGATCGTGGCGCTCACCTCGGCGTCCGGAACACCGAGAGCGACGAACTCGGCCCGGCGGGCCTCGACCATCTCGGCGATCCGGTAGAGCACCTGACCGCGGTTGTAGGCGGTGGCGGCGGCCCACTTCGGCTGGGCGGCCCGGGCCGCGACCACGGCGTCCCGGGCGTCCTTGCGCGAGGCGAGTGCCACGTTGTCGCCGTCCACCAGGAAGGTCCGTCCTGACTCGCTGCGGGGGAACTTGCCACCGATGTAGAGCTTGTAGGTCTTGCGCACGGAGAGTCGCACGGACTGTCGCCCGGC
>DATMVU010000025.1:0-3764 GCA_035562875.1 Actinoplanes sp.
CAGGTACTTCTTGTCGCCGACGACGTCACCGCTGGTCAGCCGCTCAGCGAGGTCGGGGAATCGGAGAACCCATCGGTCCTCTGCCGCGGACAGCGAGCGAGCGGACTCATGGGCCACGTAAAGCCGGTAACCGGACGGGACCTTACGGCGTTCGAGCACCAACTCGTACCGAATACGCCTGGTCGCCAGCTCGTGGGTCGCGCCGAACGGATCGGTGACCTCAGGGTCGAGCAACACTTCGACGGCGAACCGGATACGGTCTGCGCGGTTGCCGTCGGCGTCGCGGTGGAACAGCTCCAGCAGGTTACCCCGGGCGTGCTGGGCCGCCTCCAACACCGGTTCCCGGGCGAGCCGGGAGAGGAACCGGAGTGCGTCGAACAGGTTGGACTTCCCGGCGCCGTTCCGCCCCAGCACCACCAGGAACGGTGGCAGATCCAGGGCGAAATCGCGGAAGGTCTTGAACCCGTCGATCTCGATACGAGTGAGCACTCCGGCCCCTCCCCGAACTAACTCACAGAGCCGGCGGGGTGAAGGTGCCGACGGCGGACTCCAGGGCGGCGGCGACCCGGTACATGCGGTCGTCGGCCATCGTGGGGGCCATGATCTGGAAGCCGACCGGGAGGCCCTCCGACAGACCGCACGGGACCGAGATCGCCGGGCCGCCGTAGAGGTTGGTCGGGATGGTGAACAGGTCGGCCAGGTACATCTGGTACGGGTCGGACGTGCGCGAACCGAACGGGAACGCGACGAACGGGGTGGTCGGGCTGACCAGGACGTCGACCTGCTCGAACGCGGACTGGAAGTCGCGGGTGATCAGGGTGCGGACCTTCTGCGCCTGGCCGTAGTAGGCGTCGTAGTAACCCGACGACAGGGCGTAGGTGCCGAGGATGATCCGGCGCTTCACCTCGGGACCGAAACCGGCCTCGCGGGTCAGCGACATCACCTCTTCCAGGGAGTGGCTGCCGTCGTCGCCGGTGCGCAGGCCGTACCGGACGCCGTCGAAGCGGGCCAGGTTGGACGAGGCCTCACTCGGGGCGATCAGGTAGTAGGCGGGCAGCGCGTACTGGAAGTTGGGGCAGGACACCTCGACGACCTCGGCGCCCAGCTTGACCAGCGCCTCCAGCGATTCCCGGAACGCGGCCGAGACGCCGGCCTCGGACCCGTCGCCGGTGAACTCCTTGACCAGGCCCAGCTTGACGCCGGTCAGGTCACCGGTGGCGCCCCGCCGGGCCGCGGCGACCACGTCCGGCACCGCCTGCGGGATCGAGGTGGAGTCGCGCGGGTCGTGCCCGGCCATCACCGCGTGCAGCAGGGCGGTGTCCTCGACCGTCCGGCCGCAGGGGCCGGGCGTGTCCAGCGAGGACGAGAAGGCGATCAGCCCGTACCGCGAGGTGCTGCCGTATGTCGGTTTGGCGCCGACGGTGCCGGTGACCGCGCCGGGCTGGCGGATCGAGCCGCCGGTGTCGGTGCCGATGGCGAGCGGAGCCTCGTAGGCGGCGAGCGCCGCCGAGGAGCCACCGCCGGAACCGCCGGGGATCCGGCCCAGGTCCCACGGGTTCCTGGTCGCGCCGTACGCGGAGTACTCCGTGGAGGAGCCCATCGCGAACTCGTCCATGTTGGTCTTGCCGAGGATCGGCATGCCGGCCTTCTTCAGCCGCTCGACGATCGTCGCGTCGTACGGCGGCTTCCAGCCTTCGAGGATCTTCGAAGCGGCGGTGGTCGGGATGCCCTTGGTGGCCACCACGTCCTTCACCGCGATCGGCACACCGGCCAGCGGCCCGGTGATCTCGCCCCGGTCCACCGCCGCGGCGGATTCGAGCGCGCCTTCGCGGTCCACGTGCAGGAACGCGTGGACACGCTCGTCCACGGCGGCGATCCGGTCCAGGTGGGCGGTCGTCACCTCGACGGCCGAAACCTCCCCGGCCGCGATCAACTTGCCCAATTCAAGAGCGGAGAGCCTGGTCAGGTCGGTCACGATCAGTCCTCCTCGTCCAGGATGCGCGGCACCCGGAAACGGCTCTCGTACGCATCCGGCGCACCGGAGAGCGCAGCGTCCTGCGTCAGGCTCTCGGTGGGGACGTCCTCGCGGTAGACGTTGGTCAACGGAACCGAGTGCGAGGTCGGCGGGATGTCGTCCGCAGCCACCTCACCGACCCGGGCGACCGACTGCAGGATCACGTCGAGCTGACCCGCGAATCGGTCCAGCTCCTCGTCGGTCACGGCGAGCCGCGACAGGCGCGCCAGGTGCGCTACCTCTTCGCGGGAGATGGCGGCCATCCTGCCCCCTCATCACTTGACTGATTGACTGTGCATGCAGAGTCTATTTCGCCGCGTTTCCCGGGTCGGACCGGGCGGTACCGTCCGAGCCAGTCGGCCAGGGCGGCGGCGGGCATCGGGCGGGCGTGGAACCAGCCCTGTGCGGTGTGGCAACCGGCCGCGGCCAGCAGTCGCCAAGTGATCTCGTCCTCCACACCTTCGGCGACCGCGCGCAGTCCGAGGGACTCGGCGAGACCCACCACCGATCGTACGATCGCCGCATCGCCCGCGTCGGTGGCCATGCCGAGCACGAACGACCTGTCGATCTTGACCTCGGTGAGCGGCAGCCGGCGCAGGTGCTGCAACGACGAATAGCCGGTGCCGAAGTCGTCGAGGGAGATCGCCACCCCCATCCGGTTCAGTCGCGTGGTGGTCTCCAGGACCCGGTGCGGATCCGCCATCAGCGCACTCTCGGTGATCTCCAACTGCAACATCTCCGCCGGTACGGCGTACCGCTCCAGTAGTTCCGCGAGACGATCGGCGATGTCACCGGCGTGCAGGTCCCGGGCACTCACGTTGACCGCGGCCCGCAGCGGCCACCGGCCGTCCCGCCAGAGCGCCAGCTGAGCCACCACCTCCTCCAGCACGCGGGCGGTGAGCAGTCGCATCACCGGGGTCGGCTCGGCCGCCCGGAGCAGTTCGTCCGGCCCGACGATGCCACGCTGCGGATGCCGCCAGCGCAGCAGCGCCTCCACCCCGGCGACCTCGCCGGTGGCGATCGCGATCTGCGGCTGGTAGTAGAGGACTATCCCGTCGTCGGGCGGGTCCCGGCGCAGCGCGTCCCGCAGGTCGGCGACCAGGGTGAGCCGGTCGGGGCTGTTCTCCGTGACACCCGGGCCGTGCACGGCCACCTGGTCGCCGCGCTGTTTCGCCTCGTACATCGCCGACTCGGCCTCCCGCAGCAGAGTGCTGCCGTCCCGGCGGCCGGACTGCAGGGCTATCCCGATCGAGGCGCTCAACTCGACAGGGGTGCCGTCCATCGGGAACGGGCGGCTCAGCGCCTCGGTCAGGTGGTCGGCGATGCGCCGAGCCGACGCCGGGTCCTCGACCCGAGTGGCCAGCACCGCGAACTCGTCACCGCCGAGCCGGACCACCATGTCGTGGGCCGGCACCACAGCGGTCAGGCGGTCGGCGACCCGGCTCAGCAGCCGGTCGCCGGCACCGTGCCCGAGCGCGTCGTTGACGGCCCGGAACCGGTCCAGGTCCAGCAGCAGCAGGGCACGCCGCCGGTCGGTGGCCCGCTCGGCCATCGCCGCCTGCAGGGTGCGCCGGTTGGGCAGGCCGGTGAGCGCGTCGAAGCGGGCGGCCCGCTCGGACTCCCCGGCCCAGCGAACCATCCGGTGCACGGCGTGCAGCGCGAGCAGGGCCAGCGGCAGCAGGGCCGGACTGACCCCGGCGGCGACGAGCACCACCGGGCCGAGCAGCAACAGCGCCGAGGTGGCCAGCAG
>DATMVU010000026.1:0-4814 GCA_035562875.1 Actinoplanes sp.
GCCGGGGCGGCGGTCGCCGAGATCGCCGGCCGGCACCTGAAGAAGGTCGTCCTGGAACTCGGCGGCTCCGACCCGTTCATCGTGCTCAGCAGTGACGACCTGGACGCCACGGTGCAGGCCGCGGCCGCCGCCCGGCTGGACAACACCGGGCAGGCCTGCAACGCCGGCAAGCGGTTCATCGTGCACCAGGACCTGTACGACGCGTTCCTGCCCAAGTTCACCGAGGCGATCCTGGCCACCCCGCCCGCACCGTTGTCCTCGGTGGCCGCCGCGTCCCGTCTGGAGACCCAGGTCGAAGCGGCGGTCTCCGGGGGCGCCGCCCTCGCGTCGGCGGGTTCCCGGGACGGCGCCTGGTACCCGCCGGGGGTCCTGACCGGAGTCACCGACTTCGCCGAGGAGCTGTTCGGGCCGGTGGCGATGGTGTTCAAGGCCGCCGACGAGGCCGAGGCCGTCCGGATCGCCAACGACACCCCGTACGGCCTCGGGTCCTATGTCTTCACCACCGACCCGTCGCAGGCCCTGCGCGTCGCCGACCAGCTCGACACCGGCATGGTCTTCATCAACGGGGTCGGCGCCGAGGGCGCGGAGCTGCCGTTCGGCGGGGTGAAGCGGTCCGGGTTCGGCCGGGAGCTGGGCCGGTTCGGCATCGAGGAGTTCATCAACCGCAAGATGATCCGCACCGTCAAGTAGTCAGGCCCGCGACCACGCGGCCAGTGCCGGGACACACCGGCCGGCGAACGACGCGTAGTCGGCCGGTGTGTTGTAGGCGTGGGCGGACAGGCGCAGATAGCCCTGTCCGCCGAACGTGCCGAAGGCGCACTCGGCGTTCAGTTCGGCCAGCACCCGGGCCCGGAGCGCGTCCGGGGCGCCGGCTGCCGCGCCCAGGGTTCCGGGCAGCCGGACCAGGCGCATCGGCCCGGCCGGCATGCCCACCGGCACGGTGTGGTCCTCGCCGGTGATCGCGGTGAACGCCGCCGCCACCAGGGCGGCGCCCTCGGCGGCGAGGTCTCCGGTGTACTCCCGCACCCGCTGCCAGCCCCACAGGCGCTCGATCTCCGCCCAGGCGTGCGGGGCGGCGAGCTGGGCGGTGACGTCCAGGGTGCCCTGCACGTCGAAGCGGGCCGGGAACGGCTCCGGCGTCCCCCACGAGCCGATCACCGGGTGCAGGCGGGCGCCGTCCCGGGCGATCAGGACCGCCGCGCCGGGCGGGGCGCAGGCGTACTTGTGCAGGTTGCCGATCCAGTAGTCGCAGTCCAGGCCGTCGAGGGGCCGGTCGAGCAGCCCGGGGACGTGGGCGCCGTCGACGAGTACCGGGACGCCTCGTTCCCGGGCGGCGGCCGCGATCGCGGCCACCGGCAGGAACCGTGCGGTGGGTGCGGTGACGTGGTCGATCACCACGAGCGCGGTGTGCGCGGTGAGACCGTCGATGACCGCGGCGGCTGCCTCGTCCGGCCCGGCCCCGAGGGGGACGTGTACCCGGCGGACCGGGGCCCGGCGTTCGGCGGCCATCGTGACGGCCCCGTATCCGTGGTCGGTGACCAGGATGTCGCCGCCGGCCGGAACGTCGATGGCGTTCAGCACGGCCGTCGCGCCGGCGCTGGCGTTCGGCACCAGGGCGAGACGATGGTGCGGGACGCCGAGACGGCCGGCGACCTGGACGCGGGCGGCGGCGACCCGGGCGGGCAGACCGGCGAACCAGCGGACCGGCGCGGTGTTCATCTCGGCCCGCAGAGCGTCCTGGCGTGCCAGGGTCGAGGCGGGTGCCGCGCCGAACGAGCCGTGGTTGAGGTGGAGGAGGTCGTCACTGAGAAGCCAGGCGGCGCGAGCGGGACGCCCGTTGGGGAGTTGAAGCACAGTGAAATGTTACAGACGGGCTTCCGGTGCGGAAAGAAGTCCAGGTTGTCGTGGTGAACTGCGGTGAAAGCCCACTATCCATTCCCTCCGGCGAAAGCATGTGACATAGTACAGCGGTGTCCACTGCTCCTCAGGTTCTCATCGTCGGGGCCGGCGTCGTCGGCGCCGCGATCGCCCGGGTCCTGGCCCGTGCCGGCTGCGGCGTCGTCGTGGTCGACCGGGGCGCGACCGCCGGCGGCACGTCCGCGAGCGGCGAGGGCAACATCCTGGTCTCCGACAAGGGTCCCGGCGCCGAACTGCGGCTCACCCAGCGCTCGCTGCGGGCCTGGGACCGGGTCCGGGCGGAGTTGCGTGACGAGTTGCCCGGTGGCTTCCCCGGCCTGGAGCTCGACCACAAGGGCGGCCTGGTGGTGGCCACCACCGACACCGGTGCCAAGGCGCTGCTGGAGTTCGCCGAGACCCAGCGCGGCGCCGGGGTGACCGCCGAGGTCGTCGACAGCGCCCGGGCACACGAGCTGGAGCCCGACCTGACCCACGACCTCACCGCCGCCGTCTTCTACCCGCAGGACGCCCAGGTCCAGCCGGTGATCGCCACCGAGGCGCTGCTCGCCGCGGCCCGCCACCACGGCGCGCGGGTGCGCCAGCAGGTCGAGGTCACCGCCGGCATCGTCGAGAAGGGCCGTCTGGCCGGCGTCGAGACCACCGCCGGCCCGATCCGCGCCGACCTGGTCATCGTCGCCGCCGGGCCCTGGTCGGGCGCGGTCGCCGAACGGATCGGGGTCACCCTGCCGGTCCGGCCCCGCCGCGGCACCGTCCTGGTCACCGCGCGGATGCCGCACCGGATCCACCGCAAGGTCTACGACGCCGACTACGTGGGCGCCGTCGGGTCCGGCTCCGCCGACCTGCAGGTGTCCAGCGTGGTCGAGTCGACGGCGGCCGGCACCGTCCTGATCGGCTCGTCCCGGGAACGCCGCGGCTTCGACGAGCGGATCGAGGCCCGGGTGCTCGCCGCCCTGGCGTCCAAGGCGCTGCTGCTGTTCCCGTTCCTGGCCGACACCCAGGTGATGCGGGCGTACGGCGGATTCCGCCCGTTCGTGCCGGACCACCTGCCGATCATCGGCCCGGATCCGCGGCTGCCCGGCCTGTGGCACGCCACCGGTCACGAGGGCGCCGGTATCGGCCTGAGCCTGGCCACCGCCGAGCTGATGGCCGAGTTGATCTTCGAGTCCACCGGGGACAACGAGTTCCGGCTCGACCGGCCCGGCCTGGAGGGGGAGCTGTGAGCATCCACGTGAACGTGGCCGGGGAGCAGGTCGAGGCCGAGGAGGGCCAGACCGTCGCCGGGGTGCTGATGTCGCGGGGCCGGGTCGCCTGGCGGACCAGCCGTGGCGGGAAGCCCCGCGGTGTCTTCTGCGGCATCGGTGTCTGCTTCGACTGCCTGGTGGTGGTCAACGACCTGCGGGACGTCCGCGCCTGCCAGCGCCGGGTGACCGACGGTGACCGGATCGAGTTCCAGGAGGACGACCATGCCTGAGGTCGTGGTGATCGGTGGTGGACCGGCCGGGATGGCCGCGACCCTGGCCGCCCGCCGCCGGGGCGTCCGGGTCGTCCTGATCGAGGCGGGCGACGACGTCGGCGGCCAGTACTGGCGGCACCTGCCGGAATCCCGGGCGACCCCGGACGAGCACCTGATGCACCACGGGTGGGCCACGTTCCAGACCATGCGGTCCGCACTGCGTAACGATCCCGGCGTCGAGCTGATCCTGAACGGTCACGTCTGGTCGGTGGACCGGCGCGACGACCGGCCGCCGCTGGTGCACGTGCTGATCGGCGCCCCGGACGGGCAGCGCCGGCAGGCCCGCACGCTCGATCCCGCCGCGCTGATAATCGCCACGGGGGCGCATGAGCGGACGCTGCCGTTCCCGGGCTGGGACCTGCCGGGCGTGTTCACCGCCGGTGCGGCCCAGGCCCTGGCCAAGGGGGAGCGGGTCGCGGTCGGGCAGAACGTGCTGGTCGCCGGAGCGGGGCCGTTCCTGCTGCCGGTCGTGTCCAGCCTGCTCAAGGTCGGTGCGCGCGTCGCCGGGGTGGTCGAGGCAGCCGGGTGGGCGCAGATCGGCCGGGGTTGGGGCGCGCGTCCGTGGGCACTGGCGAAAGCGAGCAGCAAAGCCACCGAGTTGACCGGCTACATCGCCGACATGGCGAAGAATCGGACCGGTTATCGGGTCGGCAGTGCGGTGATCGCCGCCCATGGCACCGGCCGCGTCGAGAATGTCACCGTCGCCAGGCTGAACCCCGACTGGTCCCCGATCCCCGGCACCGAGAAGACGATCGCCGTGGACGCGGTCTGTGTCAGCCACGGCTTCGTGCCCCGGACCGAGCTGGCGATCTCCGCGGGCTGCGCCGTGCACGACACGGTCCAGGCCGATGATCACCAGCGGACGACGGTGCCCGGGGTGTTCACCGCCGGCGAGCTGACCGGCATCGGCGGCGTCGACCTGGCCCTCGCCGAGGGCGAGATCGCCGGCGCCGTGGCCGCCGGGGGCGAGCCCCCACCGGCTGCGGCACGGAAGCGGAGGATCTTCCGTGAATTCGCCGGCCGCATGCACGCCGCCCACGGCATCCGCCCCGGCTGGCAGCGGTGGGTGGACGACACCACACTGATCTGCCGCTGCGAGGACGTCACCGCCGGAGAGCTCCGCGACACCGCCCGGATGACCGGGTCCCGCGGACTGCGCTCCCTCAAACTCACCACCCGCGCGGGCCTGGGCATCTGCCAGGGCCGCACCTGCGGACGGGCTGCCGAGGAGATCCTCGCGCAGGCCGCCCCGGGACCGGACGGCCTGCTCGACGCGGGCCGGACCGCAAACCGCCCCATCGCGGTTCCCCTCAGACTGGGGGAACTCGCCACCACCGGAGAGGACGCCGGATGAGCCCCGAGCCCACCGACCTTCGCGGAGTCA
>DATMVU010000027.1:0-6284 GCA_035562875.1 Actinoplanes sp.
CCGGATGATCTCGCGCCGCCCCTCGGTGACACGATTGCGCCCGCCGGGCCGAATGCGCCCCCCACCGGCTACCCGCCACCGACCCGACCGGCCACCGTCCCGACCGGCCACCGTCCCGACCGCGCCGTCCGCCCGTTGCCGTCCCGACCCGCACCGGCTGCCCGTCGCCGTCGCGGTCCGTGCCTGCTATCTATCCGTCGCTGTCGCGGCTTGCGCACTCCGTCGTCGCCGCCTCGTGCTGGATCGACACCAGTTCAGTGAGCGGGACCGGTTTCCTGGACACCGCGGCAAGGTCTTTCCCCTCAACGGTCCACGGCGGCGGATACGTGCTGATCCCCTGGTCGAGAGCCACCCTGGTGACCTCGTCCACCCAGCCCGGCCAGCGCAGTCCGGCGTAGAACCCGGCCAGTGCACCCGCGAGCATCGCGTTGAGCCAGTCGCCGTACCCCAGTTCCAGGTCCTGCCAGGTCAGGTCCTCCGGCCCGAAGTAATGCACCGTCGGCACGGCCCCCGGCCGCGACGGCGCCCAGACGAACCGCCCGCCCATCACATCGAAGGCGACGACCAGTCCACCCTCCTCCGGCATCGCACCGACCACATCGGGCAGCAGGTCATGCCCGCCACCCAGAACCCGCAACCAACCATGATCGACGACCAGCCCACCACTGTTGGCGATCACCGCCCCCAGCCACGACCGCTCGGTGATCCCGAGTACCGCCAGACATGAGGCACCCCGCTCCCCGTCGACCGGCAACACCACCACCGGATACGGAGCCACTTCCATCACCGCGGAGATCTCCGCCCACGCCGTCTGTTCCACACCCCAGACTCGCATGCGCCTCCGGTTCGCCCACATGGCCCAGACGCGCCCGCATCTCCAGACGCGCCCGCGCCTCCGGGCCCACCCAGGCCGGAACCGCGCGAGTCACCCGAGCCGGGAGACGACCGGGTGCAGGACCCTGACCAGTATCGTGACGTCCGCGCTGTTCAGATGAATACGGCACGCCTCGATGTTCTCGGCTCGACTCAGCTCCGACGGAGCCCTGATCCGACCGCCGATCTCTTCAATCAAACAATTGTTCGAACTTGGCTTGTTGATGGGGGCCGTCTACGACACGAGGGCGCTCGCTAACCGTCGGGAGGGGCCTGGACTCGGTCCACCGTTCAGGCCGGATGCTCCAGTTGATCGCCGCCGGCCAGGCCTCCGGAAGGCGCTTGGCGCTCAGCAACCGAACACCGTGAGGGCCGCTGGTGTTCGAGACATGGTGATCTGCATGATGGGTGGCCGGGTACCGACCAGGAAGAAAGGCTGCGCCCGATGACCGTTGGTGCGGGTGGCTGAGGGGGATCGTGGACGACGAGGAGAGTATTCGGCGGTTCGGGCTTCGGCCGGATGGGGCGGAGCTGGACGAGGTGAGGGCGATCCTGCGGGAACAGGCGCGGCTCGGGCAGGACGAGCAGGACACCGAGTTGATGCGGCTGTGCTGTGTTCAGCTGTTCAACGCCGGGCTGGTCGACGACGTGCTGGACATCTGGCGGGCCAAGGAGTCCAGTTGGGATGCCCAGTGCGCGCTCGACATTCAGCTTCTGTGCGGCGCGGGGCTGGCGGAGACCAAGCGGCATCTGGCCGCTGACGGGTCGGCGGATGCGGCGGATGCCCTCAGCTACCTTGCCGAGTGTGAGGTGGCCGGGGACTTCGCGGGGTTCTCGGTTGCGGAGCAGGCGCGTGGTTGGGCCCGGTATTACCGGGTGACGGACGGGTAGCCTGCGGGGATGCGTCAACCTGAATGGATCGTGTTGTGGACCACCGGCCGGGGCGAGTCCGCTCGTGACGGTCTGCGAGCTCAGCAGGTTTGACTGCGCGGCTGGGGGATCGATGGGGATCCGTTCCGGCCCGATGAGGTGCGTGTCGACACCTGCCGGGTCGAGCGGGCGGATGGCAGCGCCGGCTGTTCCTCGGTCTGTTCGGTCAAGGCGTCCGCGCTGTTCCGGCTCGGTATCGAGGCGCCATTAGCAAACGGCTGGCGGGTCGAGGCGCCACTAGCGAACGGCTGGCGGGTCGAGCAGCATCACCGGAGGGCCGGGTTCCAGCGGCTCCGCCGGGGTGTGCAGGGGTGATGCCAGGCCGGGACGCCACTGCCGGCGGCGGCTCCGGCGTAGGGCGGCGGCCACCAGGAGCAGCGCCGGCACCAGGATTCCGGCCAGGAGTGCGCTGGTCAGTGCGACGGTCCGGCGGTAGGCCTCGATGGTCTGGTCGGGTTGGGCCGCCGGTTTCAGGCCGGGTAGCCGCCGGGCTTCGGAGTTGACGACCCGGCTGGTCAGGGCGGCGTACGGGTTGACCACACCGGCCCCGAAGGCGGTCGGGCTGGCGGTGGCCCGGAGCAGCGTGATCACCTGGTCGACGGTGAGGTCGGGGCGGCGGGCGCGGAGCAGGGCAGCCGACGCGGCGACGAATCCGGCGGCGATCGCGGTGCCGTCCACTTCGACCAGTCCGCGGCCGGTCTGCAACGTGGGCACCGCCACTCCGGGCGCCACCAGGTCGACGAAGTCACCGGTGCGGGAGTCGGCGGAGATCTGACCGTTGCGGTCGATCGCCCCGACGCCGAGGACGTCGCGATAACCGGCGGGGTACGGCACGTCGTCCGGGGAGCCCGGCGAACCGGTGGAATCCGAGGAGGAGCCGGTGGCGGCGACGACGAGCACGCCCTGAGCGACGGCGGACGCGACAGCCGTCTCGAGGATCCGCTGGTCGGTGCGGACCGGTACGGCCACCACGATGACGTCGGCGTCGTTCTGGACGGCGGTGTCGATGCCGCGGGCCAGGGATCCGGCGGTGGGTTCGGAGCCGGCCGGGTCGTCGGGCATCACCCGGATCGGCAGGATGCGGGAGCCGGGGCTGAGGCCGGCTGCGGCACCGCGCTGGCCGCTGATCACTCCGGCGACCTGGGTGCCGAGGCCGGTGCAGTCCGCACCGGTCAGGCCGGGCCCGTCGAGGACCCGGTTGCCGAGTTGCGGTTGTCCGGCGTCGACTCCGGTGGCAAGGACGGCCACCGTCGTACCGCCGCCGTTCTCGATGGGGGTGATCGCGTCGGCCTGCAACATGGCCCGCGCATAGGAGCTCTCCATCTGCGCCCGGCCGGGTTCGGCACAATTCTGCCCGGGGGCGGCGAAGGCCGGAGAATGAATCATGAAAGACGCGGCGAGTACGGGTAGCACAACCGTGATGGAAACCATTCCGCACCCCCGGAGTGAATACGATCAAAACGGTTCGGCCGCCGTGGAGAACGGCGGCCCGTCCCGTCGGTGATCACATGTTGGACGCGATCTGCGCGTCGACCTGCTGCATCCGCTCGGCCGAGGCGCCGAGTTTCACGCCGACGGTGGCCAGCGCCTGCTTGATCTCGGTGGCGCCCTGGTTCCACTTCTGCCGGGCCTCGTCGCAGGCGGTGCCGGCGGCGCCGGTCCAGTCCTGGGCGAAGAGCTGGGTGAATGCGGTGTACAGGTCGTTGAGCTGCTGGTCCATCTGCCCCTGGAAGCTGTTGACGGACGAGGAGACGTCGGCGATCTGGCCGAAGTTGTAGGTGATGTTCATGGTGTTCTGTCCCCGTTTCCCGGTCAGCCGCGGAGGGCGTTGATGACGGCGCTGTCGCCACCGGCGGCGGCACCTCGGATGGTCTGGGCGGCCTCTTCGTCGTTGACGCCGTAGGTCTGCGAGGCGGCGGACATCTTGCCGCCGAGCTCGTCCAGCGCCTGCATGATCTTGCTGAGGCCGTCGTTGAGCTGGATGGACACGTCCTGGAGGGCGTTGTTCGCGGTTCCGGCGAAGGCGCCGCCGCTGAGGCCCTGGATCTGGCCGAGCAGGTTGTTCATGCCCCGCGAGATGTTCTGCCCGGTGTCGGCGCAACGGCCGGCCATCGCGTTGAGCTGTTCCTGTGTGGCATGGACCTGACCCATGCCCGGCGTTCCTGCCACGATGTCACTCCCCGATTCTCGGCTCCGGCTCGTGCCGGTGGTTATGCCTATCCGTACACCGGTCGTACGAGGGTGGTTCGAAGCTTTTTCAAAGAATCTTGTCGAACCCGATCCGGGTGCTGTGCGTACACATCCGCGACACCGGAAAAAGCACCGAATCATTTGATCAATGGGGGCCGTGATGGACGCGAACAATCCCTACGCGGACCAGACCACGCGGAACACCGGCGCTCCGTGGCTCGGCGGCGGCCCGGCGGTCGACGTCGACCTGGACGGGTTGCGCGACTACGCGACAGCCATGTCGAACCAGCAGCAGGACATCGCCGGCCGGTCCGCTCATCTGCTGCCGCTGACCGAGATGCCGGGTGCGGCGTTCGACGGTGAGGTGCTCGGTGAGGCGGACGCGGTCCGGGCCCGGCTGGTGGCCAACGCCGGCGAGTTCACCGTCTACCTGCAGAAGCTGGCCGAGTCGGTGGGCAACATCGGCAACGCGGCGCGGGTGGTCGCGAACAGTTACGGCAACAGCGACGCGGTCTCCGCGGCCTCCCTGAACGACGTGCTGTTCGCGTACGGCGACAAGTCGGCCCCGCGCCCGCAGGGGCTGCCGGACAACGTCGGCGCCACCTTCCAGGATCTGCAGACGGCTGTCGGGCCGCTGCCGCCGGCGGCTGGCAGCACCGCGTGGCAGCCCACCTCGACGACCCGGATCGCCGCCCACCAGACCCTGGAGATCGCAACCGGGCCGCACGGGGAACGCCGTGACGTCCTGACGTTCAGCCCGCCCGGTGGCCCGGTCACGACCACCACCACGATCTACCGGGCGAGCGGCGAGACCGACTCGTCGACGACCACCCGCACGTCCACCGAGGACTCCGACGACCTGCGGATCACCGTCGAGGAGACGTTCGCCGCCGACGGCAACAAGACCGGGACGACCGAGACCCGGACCCGGTACGACGGAACGGAGACCGTCGGCCGGAGTACCGAGATCCGCGACGCGTCCGGCGAGACCGTCCACCGGACCATCGAGACGATCGACTCGTCGACCCGGGAGCAGGTCACCGTCGTCTCCGAACGCAACGACCAGGGCGAGATCGTCGAGACGAACCGGACGGTGACCGGTGTCCGTACCGGCGGCGAACCGTCCACCCCCGCACCGATCGCCGACCGCTACCGAGTGAACGGGTGATCCGATGTCCGACTACTTCGGCGCCACCGCCGACCCGAACTACGGGTACAGCCCGTACAGCGGCCAGACCCACTACGGCACCTACCCGCCGTCGGCGCTGCCGTTGTCGGCACCGCCCGGACCGGGGAACCCGGCCACCGTCGAGCAGATCGCCCAGCGGATCCGGAACCTGCACCCGGAGCAGATGGCGGCGCTCGCCGACCAGTGGCAGAACGCCTGGGCGTTCCTCGCCGACGTGCGTGACCTGGTCCGGAAGCAGAGCACCGTGCTGCGGGACGAGAGCTGGCAGTCACCGGCCGCCCGGGACGCGTTCCTGATGATGGGCCCCGGGGAGACCCTCGCCTACCTGGACGTGTGGATGGAGGCGGCGCAGAAGAACGTGGTCGCGCTCCGGCACATGGTGAACGTGTCGACGGAGGCGCGGCACCAGCTGGAACTGCTGCTGCGTGACTACGAACAGGAGCTGAAGCAGGCGCAGGAGGTCGGTTTCCTGGAGAACCTGGGCGCCTTCGTCAGCGAGGGGGTCAGCTGGGACGCGGCGGCCCTGGAGAAGATCGAGGAGGATCAGGGGCTGGTCCAGGAGAAGTACCGGGTCGAAGCGCAACGGCTCGCCCAGCACTACGGGGACCAGTTCTTCGACTACATCGCGGTGGTGTCCAGTGGGGTCGGCCCGCCGGTGCAGCCGTTGAACGCGGTGCTCAGCGACCCGGGCGGGGTGCCCGGGCCCGGGCCCGGCATCGGCGGGGCGAACCCGGGTGGCGGTCCGGCACCGGCCGGCCCGGGATTCCAGCCGGTTCCGATCGGCAATCCGCCCGTGCAGGGGCTGCTGCCGCCGGGAGCCACGCCGCCCGGGACCACACCCCCGGCAGCCGCGCCGCCCGTGGTGACGCCGCCCGGGGTTCAGCTTCCGGCACCGCAGCAGCCGGGGTTCGTACCGCCGGGGGTCCTGCCGCCCGCAGTGGTGCCCCCTGGTGTGACACCGCCCGGTGTGACGCCGCCCGTCGCGACGCCGGGGCGGCCGGTTCCGGTTCCCGGGACGCCGCCGGGCGGCACGATCATTCCTCCGGTGGTACGGCCGACACTGCCGCCACAGGTCCTGCCGCCCGGCGGACGCGGCCCGGTC
>DATMVU010000028.1:0-3208 GCA_035562875.1 Actinoplanes sp.
GCCGAGGAAACCGAAGGCCGGGTCGGCCGGGACGGTGGTCTTAGCGGACTGCTTGACGAGGAAGACGACGTCGTCGACCTCGCGTTCGACGTCCGGGTCGACGGTCTCGTCGTGGACACCGATCTCCAGGGTGCCGTCCTCGACGGCGATGTCGACGACGTCGACGTGGCCGGAGCTCAGGACGACAGCCGGTGCGGCCTGGGCCGGGACGGCGGTGCCGAGCAGGGTGGCGGCGAGGATGCCGGTGCCCAGCATCGTGCGCAGCGGTTTACGCAAGGGGATCTCCTCAGGACTGGTCCGGTGTTCGTACGCCGGAACACTCGTAATGCTAATGGTTTTCATTTTCATTAGGAAGGGTCGGGAGTGGACTCGTCCGGCCGGCGCCGGGCGATCACCACGGCGGCTGCGCCCGCGACGAGCAGCAGCGCGCCGCCGGCCACGATCGACATGACATCCGTGCCGGTCCTGGCGAGGTCCCCACCGTCGTCACCGGCGCCCGCACCGGAGTCACCGCCGCCGGAGGCGCCCGTCCCGCCGCCGGAGTCGCCGGCCCCGCCGCCGGTGCCGGTCGACTCGCCCACGGCCAGGGTGAGGACCCTGGTGTCCGACACACTCCGGCCCGCTGTGGTGGTGGCGGTCATGTCCACGGTCAGCCGGTAGACGCCGGACCTGGTGAACGCCCAGTTGCCGTGCGCGTGCGTGTTGGGGGCGATGGACAGGCGCTGTGGCAGCGACTTCGCCGAATCGAAGAGCACCTCGGGCGTACCGAAGGAACCGGTCCGGAAGAGCTTGAACTCGCCGGGACCGCTCACCTTCGTCAAACGCCAGGTCACGTCACCCTTGGTGCCCTTGACCACCGACTCGTGCTGGGTGTTCCAGCCGGGCCAGACGATGCCCGCCTGCTGTGACTGCGGCAGCAGATACACCTTGTCCCCGGACTTGCCGAGGAACGCGTAACCGGCTCCGGCGGGCACCTCGATCACCGCCTTGTCGGTGACCGCGAGGGTGACGTCGGCCAGCTCCCGCCAGGTCGGGGGAGTGGTGCTGTCGTCCTTCAGCCTGATCCGCAGGGCACCGCCGGTGAGCTGCGGTCCCATGTCCACGTGCCCGTCGGAGATCACAGTCCGGTCGGCGGCTGCCGCGGCGGTCGCCTGCTGCGCGGTACCGGCCTGCTGCGCGGTACCGGCCTGCGGCGCGGTAACGGTCTTCTGTGCGGTGCCGGTCTTCGGTGCGCTGGCGGCCGGGGTCCCGGCCGCGGAGGCCACCGAGATGCGGTAGACGGCCTCGTCGCGCAGGGTCTTCGCTCCGGTGCGTGCGGTCGCCCGCAGCGTCACCCGGTACTCCCCGGCGGCGTCGAACATCCACACCACCCCGCCGATCCGCCGGCCGGCCGGCAGCCGGGTGCTGCGTCTGCCGTCGCTGTCCAGCAGCAGGGCCGGCCGCCCCCACTCGGACAGCCGGTAGGCGGCGAAGGCTCCCGGCCCGTCGACCGATGCCAGTTCCAGGGTCAGCTCACCGCTGCCGATCGCTGTGGTGTCGAACGTGGAGAACGGCGAGTCGTCCTGCAGGGACCAGACCGGCACCCCGGGTGTGCCGAGGAACCGGAAGTCCGGGTCGGCGGGGATCACCCCGACCGGCTCCGCCGCGGTGCTGAACCGCACCGACCGTGGATCGGCCTCGGCCTTACCGTCGTCGCGGAAGCTCAGCCGCAGCTCGCCGTCCTCGACGGTGAGCGCGACCAGATCGGCGTTGGCGGAGGGGCTCGCCGCGACTGCCGGCAGGCCGGTGGCCAGGGTCATCACGAGTGCGGTCGTGCCGGCCGCGGCGGTCTTGCGCAGTCTCCTGCGGGTCATCGGTTCCCTTCCTCGGGAAGTCGGCCTCGGTCGCTTTCGGGAGACGGGCTGTCGTCGTCGGGGATCCGGGCCTGGTCTCGGCCGCGTTGTTCGGCGGCGGCCAGGGCCGCCCGCATCCGCCGTTCCCGCCGGCGGCGGCCGGACCACCAGAGCGCGAGAAGGCCGGCGGCCGGCGCGAGCACGGCGAGCTGTGGCCACGGCATCAGCCACACCGTGTGCCGGGCGGACACCGGGGCCGGTGCGGGATCGGCGGCGCGGCCGTCGGCGGGTGCCGGCGAGAGGTCGACGATCAGGTTCTCGCGGCCCAGCGGCGGCACCGAACCGACGGTGACGGTGGTGGTCAGCGAGCCACCGGGCAGGATCTCCGGCATGGTCGCGGCGGTGGCGGTGCGGGCGCCGAACCCGAACGGTCCCGCGATCCGGATCGTGGGTGTGCCGCCGAGCCGCACGTTGCCGTTGTTGACGACGGTGAAGGTGGCTGTGACATCCGGCAGTCGCGACGGGTTCCAGGAGGTGCGGGTGTTGATCTGCACGCCGGTGACGGTGAGTTCCTGCCGCAGAGGCCCGGTGACACGCAGGTAGACCCGGCTGCCGACCCGATGGTCGACGGACACCCGGTTTCCGGCGGCGTCGGCGGTGTCCGACAGCAGGGAGGCCACGATGCCCGCCGCGTGATCGCCCGGCGTGGCGTTCGCCGGCACGGTCAGGGTGAACGGCACGACCACCCGCGACGACGCGGGAAGGGTGATCCGTTCGCCGCCGACCGTGATCCAGCCGCCCGCGTCCACCGGTGCGGCGGCGCCGGCCCGCAGGTCGAACCCGCCGCCGCTGGTGGTGAAGGCGTCCTGGGCGTACAGGCGCAGGGTGAGCGGTCGTCGCGAGTGGTTGGTGACTGCCACGTGGTCGGTCACCGTGGCACCGGGGTCGAGTTTGTAGTCGAACGCGGGCCGCCCGTTCGGTCCTTGCGGGCCGGACGGCGCCACCGACCAGGTCAGCGAGTCGGCGCGGGCCGGGGCGGGAGACGCGAGGGTGGCCAGAGCCAGGACGGCTGCGGCGATGCGGGTACGCATGAGGGGTCTTCCGTGGAGAACCGGGGTCGCGGGGCGGACCTCGTCGTTCGGCCGCCCCGCGACGTCGTCAGATGGCGGTCAGGGTCAGGGTGCCGGTGTAGACGCCGGCCGCGGTGTCGGTCGGCACGCTCAACCGGAGCCGGGCGTCGAGCCGGGCGGTACCCAGCCCGCCACCGCCGGGCGCGGAGGCCAGGACGGCGCTGCCGCCGAGCCCGGTGTGCGGCTGGACGGTCCCGTACGGGTGCGAGACCGGCCCGGCCACCACACCCTGCCGCTCACCCTGGG
>DATMVU010000029.1:0-30937 GCA_035562875.1 Actinoplanes sp.
CCAACCCGGGCTACTTCCTCTACGACGGCGACAACTCCGACGGCACCGGATCGGGCCCCGGCCCCACCGGATCGGCCGAGATCGAAGCGGTACTGGCGTCGTACTTCACCTCGATCAGCGTGCCCACCCGCGGCACCGACTTCGACGGCCGCAGCGACTACGGCCCGTTCATCGCGGCCGGCATCCCGGCCGGCGGCATCTTCACCGGCGCCGAAGGCACCAAGACGTCCGCGCAGGTCGCGCTCTGGGGCGGCACCGCCACCCGGTACGACCCCTGCTACCACGCGGCCTGCGACACCACGGCGAACATCAACGACACCGCCCTGGACCGCAACAGCGACGCCATCGCGCACGCGGTCTGGACCCTGTCGGAGTCCGGCGGCACCACCCCGCCCGGGACCACGGTCTGGTCCGACGGACTGGAGACCGCCACCGGCTGGACCGTCGGCGGCGCGGCCACCGGCGGCCTCTTCGAACGCGGCAACCCGGCGGCCACCAGCAGCTCCGGCGTCGCCACCCAGCTCGACGCGGCGGCCGGGGGCAGCTACGCCCTGGTGACCGGGGCGGCCGCCGGGGCCAGCGCCGGCGCCAACGACCTGGACGGCGGGATCAGCACCATCACCTCACCGGCGATCACCCTGCCGTCCACCGGAACGCTCACCCTCGGCCTGTCCTGGTACCTGGCCCACCTCAACAACGCCACCAGCGCCGACTACCTGCGCATCCGGGTGGTCACCGGGACGACCACGACGACACTCCTCACCCAGACCGCGGCGGCCACGAACAAGGCGGCGGCATGGACCACCGCCACCGCGAACCTCACCCCGTACGCCGGTCAGTCGATCCGGATCCAGGTGGAGGCGGCCGACGCCGGAACCGCGTCACTCGTCGAAGCGGCAGTCGACAACCTGACGATCACCGCTTCCTGAACCGTCCGAGCGTCCCGCCCACCGGTCTCAGCCCCCGGTGGGCGGGACACCCCGGGCCTCGGGATCCCTCAGTTCCGGGCTCTCCCGGCCGATCAGGAAGAACCTGACCGAAGGAGAGCAGCAGATGGCGAAGCCCGCCGGATGGTACGCCGACCCGAGCGGTCTGCCGGCCCGTCGCTGGTGGGACGGCCGCCAGTGGACCGAGCGGATCGAGCCCGGCGGCGAGCCCATCCCGCCACCGAACGGCTTCTTCCCGCACGTCCCGCCGACCGGGCCGCAGATCCCGGCCACCCCGTTGAAGGTGTCCGAACCGGCGGTGTTCGGTCCACCGGCCCGCCGCCCGGAGCCACCGCCGCCGACGCCGAGCACCTACCGGATGCCGCCCGTCGACGCGCCCGCCCCGCTGGAACCGGTGGCCGTCATCAGACAGCAGCGGACCGCCGGTTTCATCGGGCTCGGCCTGATCGCGGTCCTGGTCCTCACCCTGACCGCGATCATCCTGCTGGCCTGATCAGTCGCCGGTCAGGTCGCGGCTGATCGCCCAGGCCGCCGGCGGGATCACCGCCGCCGTCCAGCCCAGCAGCGCCAGCAGGCCGGAGGTGCTGCCCCCGGCCGCGAGCATGAACGAGGTGAACGGCAACCCGCCCTCACCCCTGTTGATCAGCAGCTCGACGAAGACCACCCAGGCGAACAGGCCGGCGAACACCCACAGCGGGCGCCGCAGCACCGTCACACAGAGCGTGCCGAACACCCCCATCACCGGGGACACCAGCACCGTCGACACGTAGTGCCCGGGATCCGAATCCACCAGCACGGCCAGGCCGCTGAGCGCCGTCAGCACCACCCCGGCCAGCGCCGACGACACACACTGCGCGGCGAGGACCCGCCAGCGGTGCGGACGGCTCAGGAACAGCAGGATCGCGGTCCGGTGCTGGTAGTGCTGCGCGGTCACGATGGTGGCCAGCCCGAACGCGCCGAGCCCGGCGAACAGCGACCAGAAGTTCTTGTCGAACCAGCCCATCAGCGCGGCCAGGAACGCGAACCCGAGCAGGGCCAGCCACGACGAGCGGATGGTCACCCCGCGGTACAGCTCACTGCGGATGACGGCGATCATCGGCCCTCCGCCACTCTCATGAACACGTCCTCCAGATGCCGGGTCTCAGCCACCAGGTGATAGATCGCCACCTGCACGTCGAGGGCCAGATGCCCGGCCTCCTCGGGGGTCAGACCGGACACGATCAACGACCCGTTCTCCGGTACGACGGAGGCTCCCGCCTTCTCGTACACCGCGGCGAGCAGGTGGTGATCGGCCCCTCGCACCCGCAGGGTGGACGTGCCGGACAACTCGGCCAGCGGACCGTTCGCCAGGATCCGGCCCTGCCCGATGATGATCACGTCGTCGACGACCTGCTCCAGCTCGGCCAGCAGATGGCTGGAGATCAGCACGGTGCCGCCGTTGTCCGCGTGCGCCCGCAGCAGCTCCCGCAGCCAGGCCATCCCCGGCGGGTCCAAGCCGTTCGCCGGCTCGTCCAGGACCAGCACGTTCGGCTCCCCGAGCAGGGCCGTCGCCACCGCCAGACGCTGCCGCATGCCCAGCGAGTAGTCGCCGGTCCGTTTCGTCGCGGCGTCCTCCAGGCCGACGTATTCGAGCAGGGCACCGACCCGGTCCCGGCCGACCCCACCGAGCAGGGACTGACTGACCAGATGGGCGTACCCGGACTGACCGGGATGGCTCAGCCCCTGCTCCATCACCGCACCGACATGGGTCAACGGCCGGGACAGGCGGCGGTACGGCGTCCCGTTGATCAGCGCGGCACCCCGGGTGGCCCGGGTCAGACCGAGCAGAATCCGCAGCGTGGTGCTCTTACCGGACCCGTTCAGCCCGAGCAGCCCGGTGACCCGGCCCGGCTCAGCGGTGAACGTGACATCACGAACCGCGTCAACCCGCCCGTAGGTCTTCGTCAATTCCTTGATCTCAATCATCGCGGCGATTCTCCCGGCTCCTGTCAAGCACACCCCCGGTAGCCGTCCGGCCGTCCACAGTGACGGTGACGCGAGTGCCGCCAGGTGCGCGAACTGACCGATCACGGATAGAAGGCTGCACAGTCGGGAAAGGACGGATAACCTGCCCAGCACGCTGTCCGACAGATCCCGGCAACCGCACGGAAGGACGCCATGTCCGGAACCGGCACCCCGGCCCATCGCGCCTCAGGTCCCGTCCAGCGCAACCGGATCATCGCGGTCGGCGCGGGCCTGCTGCTGGCGCTGATCCTGCTCTTCTCCCTGCTGGCCTTCTGCGGCGGCAACGGTGACGACACACCGCCGGCCGCGGGTCCGGGAACCGGCTCGGCCCACCCCTCCGGCCAGGGCTCCCCCGGTTCCTCAGGCGATGGTGGCCCCGGCGGCAGCCCTGGAACCGGCGGACCGGGGAACAGCCCGGGAAGCGGCGACTCCGGGGGCGGCACCGGGAACGGTTCACCGGGCGTGCCGCCGCCGGACGGCTCCGGCAACGGCCGACCGGACCCGGCGCCGTCGGGGAGCAGCGGATCGGGTGGGCAGACTCCGGCCGACACGGACAACGAGCCGACCGCAGAGCCCAGCAGATCCCCCACCCCGTCCGGCGGCGTGGATGCGGGTGGTGGCGGCATCGTCCCCGGACGCCGGATGGCCCTGTTGGTGACCGGCATATTCCTGCTGCTGACAGCCGCCGCTGCCGGCGCGTACGCGATCCGCCGCCCGCTGAACCACCGCTGAACCGCGACATGTCCGCCCACGACGACCGCCGCCGTTCCCCCCGGCCCGCGGTCGGCAGTGTCCCGGCCCGCCGTGGTGGCGTCCGGATCCGTGATCCCAAGGCCGCGGCATTCGCCCTGGTCCTGGCGGTCCTGGGCACCTTGACCACCACGCTCGGCCTGACCACCGAGGACTCCGCACCGCCGCCCGCCGCGCAGACCGCCGAAGCCGATCCGACGAGTCCGAGAAGTCCGGCCGCGTCCGGCGGCCCCGGCGGCTTCGAAGATCCCGGCGGCACTGACGGGGTGGACGCCGGGATGGGCCGGTCGGTGCCGGTCCGGTTGCGGATTCCGAAGATCGGGGTGGATACCGCCCTGATGTCGCTGGGGCTGCGGCCGGACGGAACGCTGCAGGTGCCGCCGCTGCGCGGGGATGCTCCGGCCGGCTGGTACCGGGGTTCGCCGACGCCGGGCGAGGTGGGCGCGTCGGTGCTGGTGGGGCATGTGGATACGGCGCGGGACGGGCCGGCGGTCTTCTTCCGGTTGCGGGAGGTCGAGGTGGGCGATCCGATCGCGGTACGACGGAAGGACGGCACCGTGGCCCGCTTCGAGGTGTCCCGGGTGGCGGTGTTCGCGAAGCGGGAGTTTCCGAGTGCCGAGGTGTATGCCGCTCCGGATCGGCCGGGGTTGCGCCTGATCACCTGCGGCGGGGTGTTCGACAGGGGTGCGGGCAGTTATGAGAGCAATGTCGTGGTGTTCGCGGACGCGGTTACGTAACCGGTTCCGACCGGCTTTTCGGTCAGTCTGGTTCCGGAACCCGAGGGGTTCGCCCGGATAAGACCGGCTTACCGGATCGGCCTCCTTGACATGGACCACCGGCGATTGATTCCGTGACGGTCATCATTGCGATCTTGTGACGGAAGGAAATCCTCCGCATGACGCGACTCCGCCGTTCCGCCGCGGTGGCCCTCGCTGCCGGGCTCACGCTCGCTGCGGCACCGGGCCTGCCGGCCGCCGCCCACGGCACGGCCGGCACCCCGGACCTGGGCCCGAACGTCACCGTCTTCGACCCGAGTCAGCCGGTCGGGGAGATCCAGGCGACCCTGGACGCGACCTACGCCAAGCAGGTCGACAACGAGATGGGCACGGCCCGCTACGCCTACCTGTTCAAACCCGGCACCTACGGCACCGCCGAACAGCCGCTGCAGATCAAGGTCGGTTACTACACGGAGATCACCGGTCTGGGTGCGAACCCGGGTGACGTGGTCATCAACGGCAAGGTGGAGGCGTACAACCGCTGCCTTGGCAATGATCCGGCCAACCCGAACTGCATCGCCCTGGTCAACTTCTGGCGCACCCTGTCGAACCTGACCGTCGACATCAACGGCGCAGGTCAGGACGGCTGCCGGCAGACCGCGAACTTCTGGGCGGTGTCGCAGGCCGTGTCGCTGCGGCGCACCCAGTTCACCGGCGGCACCCTGTCGCTGATGGACTACTGCACGGCCGGCCCGCAGTACGCGTCCGGCGGTTTCATCGCGAACTCGAAGCTGCCGGCCACTGTCAACGGCTCACAGCAGCAGTGGCTGACCCGCGACAGCGAGGTCGAGAGCTGGTCGAACGCGGTCTGGAACCAGGTGTTCGCCGGGGTGACCGGTGCGCCCAGCGAGGCGGACTTCCCCACCACGCCGTACACGACCCTGGACACCACGCCGGTGAGCCGGGAGAAGCCGTTCCTGTTCGTCGACGGCAAGGGGAAGTACCAGGTCCGGGTGCCCGCCGCGAAGCGGAACACCAGCGGAACCTCGTGGGACGACAGGTCCGGGCGAACCCTTCCGCTCAGTGACTTCTACGTGGCGAAGCCCGGCGACTCGGTCACGAAGATCAACCTGCAGCTGGCGCTCGGCAAGAACCTGCTTCTCACGCCCGGTGTCTACGACATCGCCCGCAGCATCAAGGTGTTCCGCCCGAACACCGTCGTACTCGGCCTCGGGCACGCCACCCTGACCGCGGTCAACGGTGCGATCCCGCTCGACGTGGCGGGCGTACCCGGGGTGATCGTCGCCGGGGTGACCATCGACGCCGGCCTCAAGGAGTCGCCGGTACTGCTCCGCGTCGGAGCGAAACACGGTCTCGGCATCAGCACCCCGTCGAACCCGACCACGCTGAGCGACGTCTACTTCCGGGTCGGCGGCCCGCACATCGGCAAGACCGACACCGCCCTCGAGGTGAACAGCGACGACGTGCTGATCGACCACACCTGGGTGTGGCGCGGTGACCACGGTGTCGAAGGTTTCACCAACGGGGTGAACGGTGACACCGACCGCTGGCGCACCAACACCGGCCGCTACGGAGCCGTCATCAACGGCGACGACGTGACAGCGACCGGCCTGTTCGTCGAGCACTTCCAGAAGTACAACACGATCTGGAACGGCGAGCGCGGCACCACCGTCCTGTACCAGAACGAACTGCCGTACGACCCGCCGACGCAGGCGGACTGGCGCAACGGGAACGTCAACGGTTACGCCGGCTACAAGGTCGGGGCGAAGGTCAAGACCCATCGTCTGTACGGCGGTGGCGTCTATGTGTTCAATCAGAACAACCCGTCGATCCGTACCGAGAACGGTTTCGAGGTTCCGAAGACGCCCGGCGTCAAGCTGCACCACATCATGACCGTCAACCTGAGCGCCGGAGTCATCGACCACGTGGTCAACGGCGTCGGTGCGGCTGCCGACATGACGAAGGTGGGCGCTCCCGTCTACGTGAAGGACTACCCTGCGGTTCCGTGACAGCGGCTGAGGTGGTCACCCGTCTACGGGGCGGGTGACCACCTCGGCGTCTCCGGCTTCTGCGGCGCGCTGCCTGCTTTTGCGGGCGCGCTGCCGGCTTTTGCGGGCGCGCTGCTCCACAAATCCCCCAAGTCACGCGTAACGTCATTAATCCGCAGTGGACCGTTTCCGGGGAGCGGATGTGACGGCGTCGACGGAGGAACCCACACTCAACCGGGTCATCGGCCCGGCACTGCTGCTGTTGTTCGTGGTCGGCGACATTCTCGGCACCGGTGTGTACGCCCTGACCGGCAAAGTGGCGAACCAGGTCGGCGGCGCGGTGTGGCTACCGTTCCTGCTGGCATTCGTGGTCGCGCTGCTCACCGCGGTCAGCTATCTGGAACTGGTCACCAGATATCCGCAGGCGGCCGGAGCCGCGCTGTACACGCACAAGGCGTTCGGCGTGCACTTCCTGACGTTCATGGTGACGTTCGCGGTGATGTGCTCCGGGCTGACGTCGGCGTCCAGCGCGTCCAAGGCGTTCGCCGGGAACTTCGGCTCCGTATTCGGCCTGCCGTCCGGCACCCTGGTCGCGATCGGTTTCATCACCCTGGTGGCGCTGGTCAACTTCCGGGGTGTCGGCGAGAGTGTCAAAGCCAACGTGGTCCTCACCGTCGTCGAACTGACCGGCCTGCTGATCGTGATCGGCATCGGCGCGTGGGCCCTCGGCCACGGAAACGGCGACCTGTCCCGGCTCACCGAATTCAACACGCCACCCGGCGACAGCATCGTGCTGTCGGTCACCGCCGGGACAGCGCTCGCGTTCTTCGCCATGGTCGGCTTCGAGGACTCGGTGAACATGGCCGAGGAGACCCGCGATCCGGTACGGACGTTCCCCCGCGTCATGTTCCTCGGTCTCTGCATCACCGGGCTGATCTACGTACTCGTGGCCGTCTCCGCGGTTGCCCTGGTCGCCCCCACCGAACTCGGCTCCGGCGACACACCCCTGCTCAAGGTGGTCGAAGCCGGGGCGCCCGCGTTCCCACTGCCGGTGTTCGCGTTCATCACCATGTTCGCAGTGGCGAACTCCGCATTGATCAACATGATGATGGCAAGCCGCCTGCTGTACGGGATGGCCCGCGAACGGGTGCTGCCGTCAGTGCTCGGGCGGGTGCACCCGGGCAGGCGTACCCCGTGGGTGGGGATCGTCGTCACCACCGTCATCGCCTTCGGCCTGATCCGGTTCGCCGACCTGACCGCCCTCGGCGGAACCACAGCCCTGCTCCTGCTGTGCGTCTTCACCGTGGTGAACGTGGCCTGCCTGGTACTACGCCGCAACCCGGTCGAACACCGGCATTTCCGGGCGCCCACCGTCGTCCCGGTACTCGGAGCCGCGGCCTGCGCCTTCCTGGCCAGTCCACTGTCCGGCCGGGCCGGAGCCGACTACCGGGTCGCCGGAGTGCTGCTCCTGATCGGAGTGGCGCTGTGGGCCGTCACCTACGCCGCTGACCGTTTCCGCCCAGCGCGGACCTGACCCGGGACCCCTCGTAGTGGCAGCTCAACAATGATATGGAAAGCTGCCCGCTACACCTGCATCCTCCTCTCCAGTCCGGAGGCCCGATATGGCATCATTCCTCTACCTTGTCGCTGGACTCGCGATCGGCGTGATAGTCGGCTGGCTGGTCTGGGGACGCCGTTCCGGCGCCACCGCGACCACACCGGCCGGTGCCAAGCCCGCGAACGCCGCGACCAGCACCTCCCCGGCCCCGGCCAAGTCCGCTGAGGACAAGCCGGCCACCGACACCGACACCGCGAAGACGGCCGTCATCGCCCCGGTGGCCACCACCACTCCCGCGACGTCTTCCACCGGCACCTCCTCCGAGGCGTCCGCGGCCCCCGCCACCGACGCCTCGGAGTCCTTCCACTCCGACGACGCCGACAAGACCGCGGTCCTGACGTCCGACGCTCTGGCGGAGGCGGCCGGCAAGGGTGCGACCCTGGCCCCGGCCACCACCGAACCGCCCGTTGAGAAGTCCGCGACCAGCGAAGACATCACCGGCACCGACCCGGAGAAGACCGCGTTCGTCCCGTCGGCAACCAGCACCGAGGCCACTACCGACGCCGACGAGACCAGCGTCATCACCCCGGCCACCGAGGTCGCAGCGACGTCCGCCCCCGAGGCCGAAGCCGACAAGACGACAGTCATCCCCTCGGTTGCCGAAGTCGAGAAGACCACCGCCGCCGACGACACCGCCGACATCACGCCGATCATCAACGCCGTGAACGACAAGGCCCCGGCCCTCACGGACTCGACCACCGAGCCGACCCGGATCGCCGAGACCGCCGCTGACGACGATGACGAGAAGACCGTCGTCCTGATCCCGGCCCCGGCAGAGACCGGCAACGCGCCGGAGACCGAGGCACCCACCACGGTCTCCGACGAGGACGAGAAGACCACCACGCTCGTGCCGGCCGCCGCCGAGCCCGTGTCCGCCGTCGTCGACATGCCGGGTATCGAGGACGAGAAGACCACGGTCATCGTCCCGGACGCCACCCAGCCGGCAGCCACCCCGGAACCGGCCACCACGCCGGAGCCGATCACCGCAGCCGAGCCGATCGCCGCGCCCGAGCCGATCGCCGCAGCCGAGCCGGTCACTGCGCCCGAGCCGGTCACCGCTCCGGAACCGGTCATCCCTGCTCAGGCGATCATCACCGCCGAGCCGGATCTGGTCGGCATCCCGGCGCCGGTCGCTCAGCCCGACGACCTGACGAAGATCGCCGGCATCGGCCCGAAGGTGGCCATCGCCCTGGCCGCCGCCGGCATCACCACCTTCGCCAAGCTGGCCGACTCGGACGTCAACAGCCTCAAGGCGGCGATCAACGCGGCCGGTATGCGCGGTTCCGCAAGCCTCGCCACCTGGCCGGATCGCGCCCGCGCCCTGGCCGGCGCGACGAACTGAACCTGAACCACCGCCACTGGGCGTGATCAGTGCTCCACGAGAGCACTGATCACGCCCAGTGTGTTTCCGGCCCGATGTCTTCCCGGCAGTCCCGCGCCACCCAAGCCGTCAGGTCGTTCCAAGCCCCGCACAAGACGCCCGAAGTCCTCTTCGTGGAGGACGCGAGCCGGCACCCCGACGAGGGGTTGCGTGACAGCGACACCACCGCCAAGACGCCGACGCCGGGACCGGATCGCGGACCGCGACCGGCGCTGCGTACCCGGGCAATGGTGGTCGACCGCAACCGGCGGGCGGCCCGGCGGTGGGTGGTGGGGGTGGTCGTGGCTGGTTGCGGGCGGGTTGTTGCCTAGGTCACTCGTAAAAGTTGCAGGTCGGGAGTGGTGCTGACGATTTATCCGGCTGCCCAGCGAGCGATCGCAACCGGAGAGCAACGGAGGAGCCCTCGATGCAGGTGAACGGCGCCAATTTCTCGGCGAGTAACAGCCACGCTGCCTACAGTCGGCTGACCGCGGCTCGTGCGCAACTCGTCACCGACCAGATTCCGACGGCTGCTCACGCCTCGGTCATCAGCGCTGATCGCGCAGCGGTGACGGACGCCGAGGCCGAGGTGGTCCGGATCGAGTCCGAGGTCGCCCGGATGGAGGCGATGCGGAGCGGCGAGAACGCCGCCTTCCTGCGTAGCGGCCGATTCATGGACGTCTACGCCTGACAGCGCCTCGTCACGCCCGCCGGTCCCCCGGCGGGCGTGACCACACCACAGTGCGCAGAGAACGCGGAACCTGACAACGCGACGTGCGAATTCCGTCAGTCGTCGTGCGAAACCTTGTGGTCGATGCCGTATTCAGCGATGAGGCGGGCCTCCCCTATACGGCAGCGGGCGGTCGCATTCCCGTTCTGTTCGGTGTACGTCACGAAGGTCGCCTCGCAACAGTCCGCAAGACCGATTATTACCTTTTGTGCCACCAGGGAGACCGGCCGGAAGATCGGCCGGGAAGACTGACCGAAGATTGCGCTGCGTGGTCACGATCCGGACCCACGACACCGCCGGGAGCACCCACCCGACACCGAACCGGTGAATTCCCGCAAGCCGCCGTGACTATGGCACGTTTGCGGGCAGACCATGGATCGACACTCTTCCACTCCTGCGGTTCGGCAACATCACCGCAGGTAGATCGTCACGCGCGCATTCCGGATCGGACACCACCCCATCGAGATCAACAACACTGAGTCGTCACGCGGGAGCGGTTCGTAATCAACTCGGGGTTTCATGGGCGGCGCCGGCGTCGCACCATGGATGACGGGTGATGCAATCGATGAGCGGACGACGACTGGCAGTAGTCATTAGCGTCGAGCAGCACGACGACCCCGTGTTGCGCAGGTTCTCGGTGCCGTCGGCTGATGTTCCGGCGTTCGTGGACGTGCTCGGGGATCAGGCGCTCGGCGGGTTCGACGTGGAGTTCCTCCGGGATCCCGGGATGCAGGCCGCATCGAGCCGGGTCAAGGCCCTGTTCGAGGGCCGTGATCAGGACGATTGTGTCCTGCTCTATTTCCGCGGCGTGATGCTGACCGGGCCGGGTGGCGGGCTCTACCTGGCCGCCGCCGACACGGTGATGGGCCGGCCCGCGGACACCGCACTGGATGTGGCGCTTGCCGCGTCCCTGATGCAGCGCAGCCGGGCCGGGCAGGCGGTCGTGCTGCTGGACGGGCGGACCGGCGGCCCGGTCGATGCGGGCCACCACTTCCGGGCGGCACGGTCCGCCGAGTGGCAGAGCCGGGTGGTGATCGCCTCGACCGCCCGCCCCGAGCCACCGACGTTCGCCGGTCTGATCGCCGACGGCATCACCAGCGGCACCGCCGACCGGGATCGGGACGGCTGGATCGGCATCAGCGAACTCTACGATCACCTGCGCGAACGTGACCCGAGCGCCCGCCAGTGGGTGTTCGGTTCGGGTCGGCAGCCGTGGTTGTCCCGGATCCGCCGGCCCGGCAGCGACCAGATGGCGTCGATCGCCCAGCTGGCGGTCGCCGCAGCCGGCCCCGATCTGTCCCGCGCCGTGGAGGCTCGTGCCGCCCTGCATCGACTGGCCACCGGTGAGGGCCGGGTGGCGGCGGCCGCGACCGCTGCGCTGCGCCGCACTTCGGTCCGTCTCGCCGAACCGGTCCTCGACTTCGGCCGGGTCGCCCCCGGCACCCGGCAGTTGTCCGCGACGGTGGCCGTGCAGGGCCCACCGCTGGCCGCGGCGTCGTCGGTGACCAGTTCGGCGGACGGCGTGCACGCCCGCCTCGAAGGTGACACGCTGCGGATCTCGTGGTTCCCGACGGTGGGCCGTCTGGCCGGCGCCGTCTCCTTGGACGGCCCGGCTGGTTCGGCCCGCGTCGCCGTGACCGGCGAGGTCTCGGAGGATTTCGAGGTCGCCACCGGCGGCTGGATCCCCTCCGGCGGCGGCAACGGCGCCACGCCCCCGCCCACCGGCGCCGACGGCCACCCGCCCGCCGAGAACAGACCCACCTCCCTCGGCGACCGGCCCACCCCACCGCCCGGCGGGCCGACGTCACCGGCGCACAGTCTGACGTCACCGACCGGCGGGCCGACGTCACCGGCGCACGGCCTGACACCGCCGGTCAGCGGGCCGGCCTGGCCGGGGGAGGCCGTCGCGGCATGGCCCGGCGAGATGCCGGGACCCGCCGAAGCCTGGCCCGGAGAGACGACCGCCTGGCCCGGCGAGGCGGTCGGCGCCCCCGGCTGGCAGGACGCGGCCCGGCAGAACCCCTTCCCGGTCTCCGGCGGCGGTCACCCCTCAGTCGACCCCGGCATCGCCGGTACGCCGGAAGCCCCCCGCTTCGACCCGAACCCCCCGGCCACCGGCGCATCCACCCCGGACCGTGATGCTCGCCCCGATGCTCCCGCCACCCGGCAGGTCTCCCCCGGCGCCCGCATCGTCCCGGAGACCCCGTCCGCGGCCGATGCCCCGTTCGCCAGAACGTCCCCATGGGCACCCATCAGCGGGCCACCGGCAACTCCCGGCCACCGCCCGCCCGGCGGATTCCGGGACGACCCCGCCGACGTGCCGGCAGCCGGTGCCACGCCGAGTCCCCCGAGCCGGCCCCTCGCCGGTCCCCCGGACGGGCACGCAGTCACCCCCACCCCGCAAGACCCACCAGCAGCGCCCGAGACGCCAGAAGACGCCCTGCTCACAGCACCGAAGGCAACGGTCCGAGGAACATTCCCCACAGCCGGTACGACGGATCACCCCACCGTGCTGAGCAACAGTCCCCCGCCCGGCACGATCTCCCCGGATCTGCCGCACGCCGGCCGTTCGGACACCGGCGATCCGGGACCCGACGGCGCTCTGCCGAACATCTCCTACCAGGGCGTCTCCGAGACGAGGTTCGGAACCAGCCCGTGGCCGGAACCTGAATCCCAGCCACTCGCCGAGGTTCCGGGAGACGGTTCAACAGCCTCCGCCGACACCACGACGAGTGCACCGAGCACGCCGTCACCCGGCCCAGCCGACGAGCCGGCATCCGCTCCGGAGAATGAGCCACTGGCAGCCGCACCCTCGAACTCCGGCACGACGGCGAACCACCTCGACCCCGGCTCCACCGAATCATCGGCTGAGGTGTCACCGGAGAGGGATCAGGCCGGACCGGGCACCGGTCCGGAGACGAAAGAGCCGGACACCACCACGGCTGCCGGAGGCTTCGTCGGATCCTGGGGCCTGACCTGGGGAAAGAGCGAGAACGCCGACCCCGCAGTGTCCGAGACCGATCCATCCGAGGCCGATCCGTCGAAGGCCGGTTCACCCGAAGCCGACTCGGGCCGGACCGCCGAGGACACGGCGGGGACCGGCGGGCAGACCGTTCGCGCGGTGTCGATTCCGGCACAACGTCGCCCTGCGGACGAGGCCGGGACCGCTGATCAGGAGCGGACGTCAGGTGGAGCCGATCCGGATGTGCCGGATGGTCAGCGTGGTGGGGTGGCCGGTCCCTGGGGATCGCTGCCCTCCCGGGCGGAGGAGACGGCCGGCAGCCAGGACGGTCCGCATCGGACCGGTGGTGGGAGTCCGGACGGCGGATGGCCTGCTTCTCCCACTGGGGAATGGCCCTCGTCTCCGGCGGTATGGCCGAGTTCTCCGGCCGGTGCCTGGCCGTCCACGGATTCGTGGGCCGACGGTCCGACGGGACCGGCCTCCACTGCGCAGAGCGGTGACCCGCAGCATCCCGACACCGGATACTCCAGGGGTTCGAGCGGAACGAGTAATCCGGTCGAGCCCGGTTATCCGGCCGGATCGACCGGCACCAGTCATCCGACCGGATCCGGATATCCCAGCGGCCCGCAAGGATACGGTGGACCGGCCGGAACCGGCACCGACCCCGGCCGCAGCAGCGGGGGCACCGGGGACTGGGGGGCCGGGGACTGGGGCGCCGGGAACGGCGGTAGTGGGTATCCGCCACCGCCGGGGACACCCCCGTACCCCGAGGAAGGGAAACCGGGACGGCGGCGCCTCGTTCTGGTGGCGGCGGCCGTCGTGGTTCTGTTGTTGCTGGCCGGTGGTGCCTACGCGGGCGTGCGGTTCACCCAGGATCGCGGCGCCGATTCGGCTTCGCCGGGGCGGACGGGGCCGACGGTGAATGATCCGGCGCCGCCCTCCGCCGAGGAGCCGGCTCCTCCGGCGACGGAACCGGCGGGAACTCAGGCGCCGGTGGCGAGTCTGCCGAAGCCGGTGGTGCTGGAGCAGATCAAACTGGGCCGGGAACCGGAGGGGGTGGCGGTCTCCCCGGACAACCGGACGCTCTACATCGCCGATCAGGACTCCAAGGACGTGCATTTCGTGGACGTCCGGTCGAAGAAGATCAGTGTGGTGAAGGTGCCGAACACGCCACGTTTCCTGGCGCTGTCGGCGGACGGTTCGCGGCTTTACGTGTCACTGTTCGAGGACGATTTCACCGGGAACGGGATGGCGGTGATCGATACCGTGAACCGGTCGCTGGTGAAGACGATCCGGACCGGGCCGCGGCCGTTCGAGCCGGCGGTGGCACCGGACGGGCAGGTGTGGGTGCCGATTCACAACGGGGCCCGGGTGGAGATCTACGATGACGAGTCGCTGACCGAGGCGGCGCGGATCTCGGTGCCGCCGAACCCGCACTGGATCGTGTTCACCCCGGACGGGACGACGGCGTTCACCGCGAATCACGAGTCGAGCCAGATCTCGGTGGTGAACGTGGCGGACCGGCTCGTACGCAAGAATTTCAAGGTGGGTAAGTCGCCGCACGCACTGGCGGTGACACCGGACGGCAAGCAGCTGGTGGCGACGAACTACGACCTGGACACGGTGGAGGTGTACGACACCGGGGATCAGCGGCTGATCCACAAGGTGCGGGTGGGTAAGGAACCCCAGGCGGTGATGATCTCCTCGGACGGGCGGTACGCCTACATCGTCAACGAGGGGTCGGACGACATGTCGGTGATCGATCTGAGCACCGGCAAGGTGGTGTCGACGGTGGGTGTCGGCGACAGTCCGCGGGTGAACGCGCTGTCACCGGACGGCCGGCGACTCTATGTGACGGACGGACGGGGGAAGACGGTTACCGTTCTGCGGACGGCCAAAGAGTGACGATTCCCTGGTAGCGTCGCGCCATGTCGACGGATTCCGGGATCTCTCGCAGTCTGCTCAGCGCGTTGTCGGGGCGGGAACTGGCCGTGTTCGCCGACCGTCATCCCGGGTCCCGGGCTGCCTACCTGCGGGCCGATCACCTGTTCGGCCGGGTGCCGATGACGTGGATGAACAAGGCGGCCGGGCAGTTCCCGATCCACCTCGCCACGGCGCGGGGGAACCGGATCACCGACGTCGACGGCAACGAGTTCATCGACTTCGCTCTCGGTGACACCGGTGCGATGGCCGGTCACTCCCCCGCACCGGTGGTCGACGCCGTGACGCGGCGGATGCGGGATCAGGGCGGGTTCAGCACCATGCTGCCGACCGAGGACGCCGCGGTCGCCGCCGCCGAACTGGCGCGCCGGTTCGGCGTACCCAGGTGGAGTTTCGCCCTGACCGCAACCGACGCGAACCGGTGGGCGATCCGCCTGCTCCGGGCCGTCACCGGGCGCCCGAAGATTCTGGTGAACAGCTACTGCTATCACGGCTCGGTTGACGAGTCGCTGATCGTCGTCGGTCAGGACGGGCGTGGGGTGAGCCGGGAGGGCAACGTCGGCGCGCCTGTCGACGTGACGGTGACGAGCCGGGTCGCCGAGTTCAACGACCTGGCCGGGCTGGAAGCCGAACTGGCCCACGGTGACGTGGCGGCGGTGCTGATGGAACCGGCCCTGACGAACATCGGCATCGTGCTCCCCGAGGATGGCCATCTGGCCGGGGTGCGGGCGCTGACCAGGAAGTACGGCACCTACCTGATCAACGACGAGACGCACACGTTCTCCGCCGGGCCGGGTGGGGCGACCGCGTTCTGGGGCCTGGAACCTGATGTCGTCACGATCGGTAAGGCGATCGGCGGCGGGGTGCCGGTCGGCGCGTACGGTCTCCGCGCCGACCTGGCCGACACCCTCATCGGCCGTCCTGACCTGGACCTGATCGACATGGGCGGGGTCGGCGGCACCCTTGCGGGCAACCCGGTGTCGATGGCCGCGACCCGGGCGACGCTGACCGAGGTGCTCACCGCCGATGCTTTCGCCACGATGATCAGCACGGCCACGGCGTTCGCCGACGGACTGATCAGAATCATCAGCGGGTACGACCTCCCGTGGTCGGTCAGCCGCCTCGGCGCCCGAGTCGAGTACCGGTTCACCAGCCCGGCACCACGCACCGGCACCGAGTCGGCGGCCGCCGCGGACGCCGAACTGGAGGACTTCCTGCACCTCTACCTGGCGAACCGGGGTGTGCTGCTGACCCCGTTCCACAACATGGCCCTGATGTGCCCGCAGACGTCACCGGCGGATGTGGACCGCCACCACGAGATCTTCGATGCGGCATTGGCGGAGCTGACCGGCCGGTCCAGGGGGTAGCCGGCGGGCCACCCCCTGAGCCGGTCAGAAGCGGTTCAGCGCGAAGCGGGGTTCCGGGGTTCCGTCGCCGATGGCCAGGGCTGCCGCCGTCTCGCCGGTCAGGGCGGCGAACTTGGCGCCGTGACCGGAGCACGGCGAGGCGATCACCAGCGGGCCCACCCGGTCCAGGATGAAATCCTCGTCGGGGGTGACCGTGTAGAGGCAACTCGCCTCGGCTACCGGGTCAGGGACAAGACCGGGCAGGAACTGCTTGACGTACGCGGTGACGACGTCCCGTGACACCGGGTCGATGCGGCGGTCCCGGGTGCTGGCGGTGGTCGCCCGGCCGCCGTCGTGCTGGGCCACCTTGACCGCGGGGGCCGGGCCGCCGTCGGCACCGGACGGCAGGCCGTAGATCTGGCCGCCCGCACCCTTGTAGACGAAGACCGGCCACTCGGCTGCCGGGTCGGTCCGGGTGAAGTGGAAGACCTGCTGCTGGGTGACGGTCAGCGGCGGCGGGGTGAACGGCAGGCCGGGGGCGAGTTCCGGCAGCCACGGTCCGGCCGCGACGACCACGGTGCCCGCTGTGATCACCGGGCCGTCTCCGCCGGTGTGCACGACGGCCCCGGACCCGGACGCGACGATGCTCGTCACCCGGGTCTCGTCCAGCACCCGGGCCCCCAGTTCGGCGGCCCGGCGGGTGAACGCGGCCACCGCCGCGTCGGCGTTCACGTGACCGGCCTGCGGATGATGCAGCACCTGCCCTTGGAAACGCATCCCCGGCCAGCGTTCGGCGGCTTCCGCCGCGGACAGCAGCGTCGCCGGGATGCCCTCGGCGGCGAGCAGCGGGACCAGGGCGGCCGGGTTGCGCAGCGATCCGTGGTCGACGGCTCCGGTCAGGCGTACCAGATCGGTGGAGGTGTCGTCGGCGGCCCGCGACCAGGAGTCGAACGCCCGGCCGGTGAGCCGCAGGTAGAAGGGGTCGTCGTAGACGCGGCGGACGATCCGGGACGTGCCGTGCGAGCTGCCGTTGGTGTGGCCGAGCGGGTACGCCTCGATCAGGGCTGTCGTGACTCCGCGCAGCGCCAGAGCCCAGGCGGTGGCGGCACCGGTCAGGCCCGCGCCGACGACCGCCACTTCGACGTCGATGTCACTCATAGTGGCCGCCAGGCGGTGCCGGCGAGCGGGGTGCGGGCCATCGCGGCGGACTCGATGGTCGGTGCCGCCGGATCCTCGGGTTCGAGATGGTGCAGGTGGGCCCTGCCGCAGGCGCGGGCGATCACCTGCGCTTCCATGGTCATCACACGGATGAAGTGTGCCAGACGACGCCCGCCGGTCACCGGGTCGAGGCGGGCGGGCTGTGGCAGGGTTGGCTCATGGGCTTTCGTGACTTGCATGCCACCGGGACCTTCGTCATCCCGAACGCCTGGGACGTGGGTTCGGCCCGGATGCTGGAGGCGGCCGGGTTCGCCGCGGTGGCCACCACCTCGTCGGGGCTCGCCGCGTCGCTCGGCAAACTGGACCAGCAGGTGACCCGGGACGAGCTGGTCACCCACGTGGCGGCGGTGGCCGCGGCGCTGACGGTGCCGGTCAGTGTCGACGGGGAGCGGCTGTTCGACGACGTCGCCGGGACTGTCGGGCTGCTCGCCGAAGCCGGCGCAGCCGGGGTGTCGATCGAGGACTACGACCCGGTCGCCGCGCGGGTGGATCCGGTCGGGCTCAGCGTCGAGCGGGTCGGCGTCGCGGCCGAGGCGGCGCACCGGCACGGGCTGGTGCTGACCGCGCGGGCCGAGAACCTGCTGTACGGGCGGGCCGATCTGGACGACACGATCGCGCGGCTGGTGGCGTACCGGGACGCGGGCGCCGACGTGCTGTTCGCGCCGGGCCTGGTGTCGGCCGCCGACATCGAGCGGGTGGTGTCGGCGGTCGCCGCGCCGGTCAACGTGCTGCTCCTTCCGGGCACCCCGAGCGTGCCGGAGCTGGCGAAACTCGGGGTGCGGCGAGTGTCGACGGGTGGTTCGCTGGCGTGGGCGGCCTACGGTGCGCTGCGGAACGCGGCGGTCGAGCTGCTGGAGTCGGGGACGACCGGGTACCGCGCGGCCGGGCTGACCTCCGGGGAGATCACCGCCGCTTTCGGCTGAGGGTCTCGGTGGCCGTGGTGTGCGCGGTGATGAACTCCAGGTCGGCTTCGAAACCCAGGCCCGGACCATCGGGTACGTCTACCAGCCCGCCCGTGCAGACGACCGGCTCGGTGGTCACGTCCCGGGCGTAGTACTTGTCCGAACCGGACACGTCGGACGGCAGAGTGAAGCCGGGCAGGGCACTCAGCGCCACGTTGGCGGCCCGGCCGATGCCGAACTCGTGCATGCCACCGCACCAGACCGGGATGCCGTGCCGGCGCGCGAGGTCGTGGGCTTGGACGGCACTGGTCAGTCCACCCATCCGGGACACTTTGAGGTTGACGATCCGGCCGGCGCCCAGGTGCAGGGCGGTGGCCAGGTCGTCGACCTCCTCGATCGACTCGTCGAGGCAGATCGGGGTGGTGATCATCTTCTGGAGTTCGGCGTGGGCCAGTAGCGCTCGGGGTGGGTAGGGCTGTTCGATCATGTCCAGCCCCAGCTCGTCCAATGCGTGGAAAATGGACGTTTCACCCGGCGGGTAGGCGCCGTTGGCGTCCACATGGACCCGCAATATCGGATATTTCTTTTTTACCGCCTTAACTGGGCTCACGTCCCATCCGGGGGCGATCTTCAGTTTCACCCGCCGGTAGCCTTCGGCGGCGCGACGGTCGACCTGTTCCAGCAGGTCCCCGATGGTCGGCTCGATGCCCAGCGACACCCCTGCCTCGACGTTCGTCCGGGTGCCGCCGAGGGCCGCCGCCAGCGACAACCCGCGCGACCGTGACCACAGATCCCACGCTGCCATGTCGAACCCGGCCCGGGCGAAGTAGTTCCCGCGCACCACCGGCAGCTCCGACGGATGCTCCCATGACGTTCGCAGGAGCATCGGCGCCAGGAACGACCGGGCCACCGCCCAGCAGCTCTCCACCGTCTCGGCCGAGTAGAACGGCCCGCTCGGCGAGGCGATCTCCCCCCAGCCGACGGTCCCGTCCGCACCGGTCAGGGTGACCAGGATGTGTTCCAGTTCGCGCTTGGCGTGTGAGCTGGTCTGGAACCGGTGCACCAGCGGCAGGCGCACCCGGCGCAGCTCGACACGATCAATCTCGGTCATCATGCTCCACATACAGTCCCAGGTCGGCGGCCAGGGCGTCCCGGTCCCGCAGGCGGCGGCCGGCACCCTTCGAACTGGCGATGGTCAGGGTCGCGAGCAGGTGCAGGGCCAGCACGACCGAGGTGGGCGAGCTGGCGTACGAGGCACTGTCGGCACCGATCACGATGCCGGTGGTGGCGGACCGCATCAGGGGCGCGTCGTCGGCATCGGTGATCACGACCAGGGTGCCGCCGGCCCGGACGTACGCCTCGGCCAGCTCCACGGTCTCCCGGCGGTAGCGGGACAGCGACACCGCGATCAGCAGGTCACCCTGGCGGATGTCACCGAGCACGTCGAGGGCCCGCAGCGAGCCGTCACCGACCAGGTGCACACCGGACAGCCCGGCACTGAGGTCGGTGGCGAGCATCGACGCGAACGCCAGGGCCTTGCCGTAGCCGAGCAGGTACCGGCGGCGGGCCGACACGATCAGGGCGGCGGCCTGTTCGATCGCGTCGTGCTCGGCCGCCCAGGCGAGGGCCTTGCCGAACTCGGTGCGCTGCTGCTCCAGGACCCGCTGCTTGAGCACCTGCGCGGACCGGCGCTGCACGTTCCGGTCGAACCGTTCCGACGGGCTGGTCACGGCGCCACCTCGACGTCTTCCGGCGCGCTGGTCACGGCACCACCTCGACGACTTCCGGCTCGCTGGTCACGGCGCCGCCTCGAATCGGTACACGAGCCGGCCGGGCGGCTGATCCACTCCGGTCAGCCGGGCGCCGGCCGCGAACCGCTCGCGCAACCCGGCCCGCAGCACGTCCCGCCCACCGGCGGGCGCCTGGACCGGTGGGGCCGGGACGCCGGGCTTCCGGGCGTGCCACAGATCCCAGCTGACCAGCACCCGGTCGGTGTCCGCACCGTAGTAGTCGGGCAGGAACCGGATCCCGGCGGCCCCGAGGACGGTGAGGTTGAAGTGGGCGTTGCGGACCGCGTACGGATCGAAGGTCCAGCGCATGGTCCGCGCGCCGGTCGCCCGGGCCACTGCGGCCTGCGCCTGTTTCAGCTGCCGGCCCACCCCGTGCCCCTGCGCCTCGGCGGCGACCACCGCGGCCTGCGAGTAGTGGTACAGCTCGCCGTTGTCGACGGCACAGAACCCGTAGCAGAACCCGATCACGGCACCGTCCGGCCCGAAGGCGCCGATGACCGAGCCGGAGTTCTCCCGCAGCCCCGCGAGCAGGCGCGGGCTGACCCCGAACTCGGGCTCCCGATAACCGAACACCGACCGGTAGAGGGCGGACGCCGCAGTCCACTCGGCGGCTTCCACCAGCTCGCGAACGACGACTTCCACCAGCACCCCCAGGGCAAGGATACGAAACGTATAACCGCCATCGTGGCAACATCAGCGCCCGTTGACAACGGGTCAGGCGCAACTTAGCGTGCGGATATGTTGGAGACGCTGCACCGGTACACGCTGCTCGAGTCGCCCACCGGGGATCCGAAGTCCCTGGCCGCCCTCGCCGAGGTCCTGGAGACCGACGCCGCCGCGGCTGGTTTCCACACCGCCCGCGAGCCGCACCCGACCGGCGACCACCTGATCTGGTCACTGCCCGCCCGCGACATGCAGGCGCCCCCGATCCTGCTGCTCAGCCACTACGACACGGTGTGGCCGGTGGGCACTCTCGCGGACATGCCGTGGTCGGTGACGGGTGACGTGATCCGCGGACCGGGCGTCTACGACACCAAGGCCGGCCTGGTCGCCCTCCTCGCGGCCGCAGCCTCCCTGTCACAGGATCGACTTCCCCATCCGCCGGTACGGGTGATCGTGGTCGCCGACGAGGAGGTCGGGTCACCGACCGCCGGAGACCTGGTCCGGTCCGAGGCGGCACGATCGTCGGCGGTGCTCGGCCTGGAACCCCCGCACCCCGGCGGCGACCTGAAGACCGGCCGCCGGGGCAGCACCCGGGCCCGGATCACGGTGACCGGGGTGGAGTCACACGCCGCCCTCGACCCCGGCGCCGGAGCCAACGCCATCGACGAACTGGTCGACCAGTTGCTGCGGGTGCGGGCCCTGGTGTCCCCCCGCCCGGTCCTGCTGAACACCGGCACGATCAGCGGCGGCGGCCGCACCAACGTGGTGGCCGGTCATGCCCACGCCGACCTGGGCCTGCGTTTCACCGACCCGGCCGACGAGGAGGCGGTGCTGGAAGCCCTGCGCTCGCTGACCCCGATCCGACCGAGGACCACCGTCACCACCGAGCTGCTGTCGCACCGTCCCACGTGGAGCCCCACCCCCGCCGGCGACGCCCTGCTGGACAGCCTGCGCCGGATCGCGGCAGGTGTCGCACAGACCTTGGACGGCCGCCCCGCCGACGGCGCCGCCGATACCAACACCACCGGCGCCCTGGGCCTGCCCACCGTCGACGGCCTGGCCCCGTGGGGCGGCGGGGCGCACGCCCGCAGCGAGTGGGTGTCCGCGAACGGCATGACATCCCGAACCACACTGCTGGCCACAGCATTGACACATCTCGTTTAATTATTCGAACCGCAGGTACCCTCCGGGCGGCCACCGGCTCCGAGGAGGCAATCGATGTTGAGCGATGACGATCGCCGTGTCATAGCCGATCTGGAACAACGAGTGATCCTGAGCGACCCCGACTTCGCCGAACGGATGGCCACCCACCCCGCCGAGGTCCGCTTCCCCGCCGTAGCGGTCCTGTGGGCAGCCTTGTTCATCCTGATCCCCCCGGTGATGCTCCTGTTCAGCTGGCCCGGCCTGATCATCGTGATCGACCTGTTAATAGCCGGCCTGGTAGCCGTCCTACTACGCCGCCGCCAGCAACGCATCGAATGACAGGGCCGGCGGGTCAGGGGCGCCCGATGTCCAGCGTCACCGGTGACAGGGGGCAGCTCACGCAGGCCAGCACCGAGCCGTCTGACTCGACCCGGGTGACTGAACCCGCCACCAACCGGATCGCGCATTCGCCGCAACCGCCGGCCATACACGAGTACGGCATCGGCAGCCCGGCCGCGAGCCCCGCGTCGAGCAACGTCTGGCCGGGGGCGACGGTCGCCGTCCCGACCGGCTGACCGTCCTCCGCGACGGTCAGCTCCTGTGGTTCGGTGGACAGGGCCACCGCACCGGCGGCGTACCGCTCGCTGTGCACCCGGCCGGCGTCGATCCCGTTGCCGGCCAGGACGGAACGGACCGTGTCCATCAGCGGCACAGGGCCGCACACGTGGTAGTGCGCGTCCACGCCGGGCGCCACCCCCGCGATCCAGTCCCGGATCCCATCCTCGTCGAGACGCCCGTCCCGGCTGGTCAGGACATGGGTGACGGACAGCCGTTCCGGACGTGCGGCAGCGAGCCGGGCCAGTTCGGCCGCGAAGATGACGTCCGCTTCGGAACGGTTGCTGAGCAGCAGCGCGATCCGGGACGACGAGGAACGGATCATGCTCATCATCGGGGTGACGCCACTACCGGCCGCGACCAGCACCAGCTCCGCCCCGGGCGGCGCGTGGAACGTACCCGACGGACCGAGCAGCCCGAGCCGGTCCCCGGTGCGCAGACGCCGGTGCACGTGGGTGGAGAACACGCCGCCGGTGAGCAGTTTGACCGTCACCTCCAGGGCCGGCCCGGGTGCCGACGACGCCGAATACGCACGCCGCACCGGGGTCCCGTCCACGTCGGTGACGAGGGTGAAGAACTGACCGGGCCGGAAGTCGAAGGTGCCCCCGGCCGGATCGGACAGCACCAGGGTGACGGCGCTCGGTGTCTCCCGGCGTATCCCGGCGATCCGCACCTCCCGCAGAGCCCCGTCCGCGTACCCCTCCGCCCGCAGTCCGGACCGGTAGGCGCGGGCCATCACCCAGCGCAGCGCCCGCTCGATCCCGGGGATCGCCCACAGCATCCGGAGCAGTCGCCCGGTCCGGCCCGAGTTGGCGGCCAGATGTTCCCCGGCCAGGACCATCAGGTCGGGAACCGAGCCGGGGACGACATGTGCGTCCGGGGACCACAGTCGCGCCCCGGCGATCGTGTCGCTGTCGCGGATCTCGGCGTGTGCCACGTCGACGAGCAGTGCCGCGTGCGGTGGCGTGCCGCGTAACGCCAGCGGCGCCAGCAGTTCCGGGTCGGTGGTGACCGTGCCGCGGCCGTGCAGGTGCAGCACACCGGCACGACCGGGGACCAGGGCCGCCAGCGAGAGCCGGTCGTCGTACATCAGGTTGTGCAGGGTGTCGGCTCTCTTGTTGCCTTTGCGGTCGGCGATCAGCAGCGTCCGGTCGTCCAGGATGCGGGCCACCGCGCCCTGGTCGCCGCGCGGGCTGGTGTCGCTGCCGCCTCGATCGTCCCAGGTCGACAGGGCGAGGAACGGTGCGGCGGCCAGGAACGCGGCGACACCCGGGCCGGACAGCGGGCCGTCGCCGGCCACCGCGGGGACTGTCGCCGCCGGGCCGGGCGGCTGCCACAGCCGGGACCGGAGGACGGCTTGAGCGCAGTGCACGTATGCCTCGTCAACGTTGACGGTGTCACGGCCGGTCGCGGTGCCGTTGACCCGCAGTACCTCGCCGACCCCGGGGAGCAGGAAGAACAGCGAGACCGGGCCGTGCACGCCGGGCGGAACGGGGAGCGTGACCCGGCCCGGCGACGGCGACCGGGCGAATCCGGGCCGGCCGCCGACGAAGGTGGTGACACTCGTGCCGTCGCCGTCCCGGTAGCCGAACGCCGCGATCGGGCTGCGGGCCAGCACCGCCCGGCAACCCGCGTCGAGCGCGCTGATCTGCTTGAGCATGACCGGTGCCGGTGGCTGCCCGATGACCGCCCCGATCTCCTCAACGGTCCGCAACGTCCTAGCATTATCCCTGTTCACCGCACTATTGTGAGCAATTATTCAACTCTTTGGCTACTCGCTTTCCAGCGCTGCGAAAGGACCCGGGATGCCGTCGGCCGACCGCCGTCTCCAACCACGTCGCGAGCCCCGTCAGGTGCGTGCCGAACTCACCCGCGAGCGCATCCTCACCGCTGCTGCTCACGTTTTCGCCGAGTACGGCTACGCCGCCGGCACCACCAACCGGATCGCCGAGCGGGCCCGGATCTCGATCGGCTCGCTGTACCAGTACTTCCCCAACAAGGACGCCATCCTGGCCCGTCTGCTGGTCGAACACATCGACCGCGGCACCTGGACCGAGGCCGCCGACCTGGACCTCGCCCCGGGCACACTCCGGGAGACGGTCCGGGCCCTGGTGCGCGACGCGATCGACAACCACAGCGAGGACCCGCGGCTGCTGCGTGTCATGGTCGAGGAGGCGCCGCTCTCCGCGGAGCTGCGCGACGCCATCGGCCGGCACGGCCGCATCCGCACCGCCCAGCTCCGTGACCTGCTCACCCGGCATCCGGACGTCCGGGTCGGTGACGTCGCCACCGCCGCCGACCTGATCCTGTTCACCGTGGAGATGAACACCCACAAGCTGATGGCCGACCCCGGTTCGGCCCCGGTCGAGACCTTCGAACGCGAACTGGTGGACATGGTCACCCGGTACCTGCGAGGCGACTGACAAAACCTCTGCTCCGGTACGGACGACAAATCGGTCCCGTGGCCGACCGCGAGGCAGGCGACGGCCCGGGCCGTCGAGCGTCCGCCGGGCCGAATGCGATGGTCACCGGAATCCGGATTCCAGGGACTACCGGGCCCCGGACCGCCACAATGCGGATGTATGGGTGACGAAACAGGTGGTACCCGGCAGCAGTGGATCGTCGCCGGGCTCGTGGTGATCGGGGCGGTCGCCGGTGGCGTGGTCCTGGCACTCGGCCGGGAGCAGCCGGCCGCCCCCGCACCGATCGTGGTGGCCGTCGCCGACCGGGGACCGGTCACCCTGGACGTCGCCACCATCGGCACCGTCGAACCGGCCACCACCCGCAACCTGTCGTTCGGGGTGGACGGGACGGTCGCCGCGGTGACCGTGCAGGCCGGCAACCGGGTCGTCAAGGGACAGCGGCTGGCCACCCTGGACGGCACCGACACCACCGACGCGGCGGGTGACGCCGCGTCCCAGCTGTCCACCGCCCGGGCCCGGCTCAGCACCGCGAAGGCGGCCGGCGTCCGGGCCACCGCGAACGCCGGCACCTGCACCCGAGCCACCAGGACACCCACCGCGGACGCCACCCTGACGATCACACCCCCGGAAGCGATCACCCTCCCGGGATCGATCACGCTGCCAGGAGCCACCGCACTCCCGGACGTCGTCACCGTCCCGGACGCCACCCCGCTCCCGGACGTCACCGCCACCCCGGGCGTCACCCCGAGTGCCTCCACGGTGACCTCGGTCCCGCGTACCGAATCCGCTGAAATCCGGGGCGAAGCCGCGGCCCCCTGCACCACGGTGGGCTTCCCGGACACCGGCAACGACCCGGTCCTCACCGCCGAACAGCAGGTCAACCGGGCCACCCGAGCCGTCCAGCAGGCGGCCGAGGCACAGGCCGGCACCGCCATCACCGCCCCGATCGCCGGCATCGTGGTCGCGGTCGCCGGCAGTGTCGGCGACCGGGTCCGCAGTGGCGCCGGCTTCGTGACCCTGGCCGGCACGCACACCATGCAGGTCCGTGCCGACTTCCCGGAGGCGGACGCCGGCGCGCTCACCACCGGCCTGGGCGCCTCGATCACCCTGGCCGATTCGGATACCGCCCTGGCCGGGCACGTGATCCAGGTCGACCCGGCCGGTACGTCGGACGGAACCCTGGTCCGCTACGGCACCGTGGTCTCCTTCGACAGTTCCCCCACCGACCTGCTCGTCGGCCAGAGCGCCCGGGTCAAGGTGCGGGTCGGGGCGGTGGCCGGCGCGCTGCGGGTGCCGTCGACGGCGGTGCACGACGTCTCCAGCGGTGCCGGGACGGTCCTGCTGCGCAGCGGGGGACGGTCCACCGAGCGGCTGGTGACGGTCGGGCTGCGTGGCGATCAGTACACCGAGATCCTCGACGGGCTGTCCGAGGGCGATCAGGTCATCCGTTCCTGGTGAACCCTCGGAGATCTCAAGCGGGACGAACACCCCGGAAGGCATGATGAGGCACGTGACAGCGCTTCGACGGCCCAGTACGGCAGTGAACTCCCTGCTGGCCCTGCTGATCGCCGGTGCCGGGTTCTGGGGCTGGCATCTGCTCCGGGACACGCCCGAGACGACCGGGGCGAGCGCGTCCGGAACCCGGACGGTGACCGTCTCCCAGGGCACCGTCACCCGGACCGTGACCGCTGACGGCTCGGTGGCCAGCGCCGCGACCGCCACCGCCACGTTCACCACGGCCGGGACGGTCGCCGAGATCCGGGCCACCGTCGGGCTGAAGGTGGCCGCCGGAGCACTACTGGCCCGGGTCGACGCCACCGAGGCGAAACGCGACCTGGCCCTGGCGAAGGCGAACCGGACAGCCGCCCGGGACTCGCTGACCCGGGCCGAGAAGGCGGGCATCGGCACGGACAACGCCACCAACGCGGTGGCCGAGGCGGAGATCGCCGTCGACGAGGCAGAGGCGGCCGTCGCCGGGACCCGCCTGCTGGCCCCGATGGCGGGCACCGTGGTCGCGGTCAACGGCACCCTCGGCGGCTCGTCGACGGTCTCCGGGCAGAACGGCACCGGCGGATTCGTCGACCTGGTGGACCTGACGAAACTGCAGATCACCGCGGCGTTCCCGGAGGACGGCGCGACCGAGCTGAAGGTCGGCCAGACCGCCACGATCGTGTGGAACGCGCTGAGCAACGCGACCACCATCGGCCGGGTGACAGCCATCGACCCGACCGCGACCAGCACGAACAACGTCGTCACCTACGGCGTCACGATCAGCCTGCCCACCCCACCGGCCGGCGCCAAACCCGGCCAGACGGTCACCGTCGCGGTCGTCACCGGCACCGTGCCGGACGCCGTCATGGTCAACTCGGCGGCGCTCAGCAGCACCGGCAATCGCCGGTCGGTCACCGTGCTGACCGCGGCCGGGCGGCAGGAGGTCCGGCCGGTGCAGGTCGGGTTGACCGGTGACGACACCGCCCAGATCACCTCCGGGCTGACCGCCGGGGAACGGGTGGTGATCCCGGCGAGCACCACCTCGACCACCACCGGCAACAGCAACCGGGGTGGACTCCCCGGCGGCCCGCCCGGCGGCATGGGCGGGCGCTGATCATGCGGCCGGTCCTCGACGTCCGGGAGGTGACGAAGGTGTACGGCACCGGCGACACCACGGTCCGGGCCCTGGACGGGGTGACCGTGTCGGTGAACCAGGGCGAGTACGTGGCGGTGATGGGCTCGTCCGGCTCCGGCAAATCCACCCTGATGAACATCCTGGGCTGCCTGGACGTGCCCACCACCGGCACGTATCTGCTGAACGGGGTGGACGTCGGCCGGCTCGGCGACGAGCAGCTCGCCCTGGCCCGGAACCGGCTGATCGGCTTCGTGTTCCAGTCGTTCAACCTGATCCCGCGGACCAGCGCCGTCGCCAACGTGGAGCTGCCCCTGGCGTACGCCGGGATGAAAGGCCCCGAACGCCGCCGCCGGGCCCTGGACTCCCTCGACCTGGTGGGTCTCGCCGACCGGGCCGAACACGAGCCGAACCAGCTCTCCGGCGGCCAGCAGCAGCGGGTCGCGGTGGCCCGCGCGCTGGTCACCGAACCGGCACTGCTGCTCGCCGACGAACCCACCGGCAACCTGGACAGTCACGCCACCGAGGAGATCCTGGCGGTGTTCGACGACCTGAACGAGGCCGGCCGGACCATCGTGATCATCACGCACGAGGACGAGGTGGGCGCCCGCGCCGACCGGCTGATCCGGCTCCGCGACGGCCGGATCACCACCGACGCCCCGCAACAGCCGACCGGCCGGCACGCGGCGGTCACCCGATGAACTTCACCGAGATCGTCCGGTTCGCACTCCGCGGCATCGGCGCCAACAGACTCCGGTCGGCGCTCACCATGCTCGGCATCCTGATCGGTGTCGCAGCGGTGATCCTGCTGGTCGCCGTCGGCAACGGCTCCGCCCAGGCCATCGCGAACCGGATCGAGGCGCTCGGCACCAACACGCTGACCGTGATGAGCAGCAGCCGCAACGGCAGCGCCCTGACCATGCGGGTGTCCGACGCCCTCGACGACCCGATGCTGGCCCCCGACGTCCGGTCCGTGTCGCCGGTCGTCAGCACCTCCGCCACCCTCACCTACGAGGGCGCCGAACACGACGTCGGCACGTTCGTCGGCACCACACCCGCCTGGTTCACCGCGTCCAACTTCCCGGTCGCCGCCGGGGCCGCGTTCACCGCCGACGACGAGGCCCAGGCCCGCCGGGTACTGGTGATCGGGCAGACCGTCGCCGAAGAGATGTTCACCGGCGTCGACCCGGTCGGCATGCAGGTGACCGCCGGTGGGGCCCTGTTCACCATCGTCGGGGTGCTCGGCGAGAAGAGCTCCACCGGATTCAGCGACGCCAACGACACCGCCGTCGCCCCGATCAGCGCCGTCCGTCAGGTACTCGCCGGTTACGGATCGCTCAGCTCCATCCTCGTCGAAGCCGGCGACTCGTCGACGGTGGACACCGTCCAATCACAGATCGCCACCGTCCTCGACCAGAAGGTCCCGGCCGGCAGCGACGGCACCGCCGCCTACCGCATCCAGAACGCCGCCCAGCTCCTGGAGACCCAGACCGAGACCGCCGACACGTTCACCACCCTGCTCGGGGCGGTCGCCGCGATCAGTCTGCTGGTCGGCGGGATCGGCATCACCAACATCATGCTCGTCACGGTCACCGAACGGACCCGCGAGATCGGCATCCGGAAAGCCCTCGGTGCCCCCCGCCGGGTGATCCTCACCCAGTTCCTGATCGAGGCCACCCTCCTCAGCGTCATCGGCGGCGGACTGGGGGTGGCCGCCGCCGTGATCGGCAGCCGATTCGAGATCGCCGGCGTCCAACCGGTCATCGTGCCCAGCTCGGTGGCGCTCGCCCTCGGCGTGTCAGTGGTCATCGGCCTGTTCTTCGGCGGCCTCCCCGCCGCCCGGGCCGCCCGCCTCCGCCCGATCGACGCACTCCGCTACGAATAGGGGCCTTCAGCCGTGACGTCCACCGACCACGAAACCGAGGTGCTCCCCCGCCCCGACGGCGACTCCACCCTGACCGAGGCCCTGGCCGCGGCCGCCCCCCGCCGCTGGTGGAACCGCACCACACTCGCCCTGCTCGGCGTGGCCCTGCTGACCGGCGGCTTCCTGGGCGGTATCCAGGCCCAGTCCCACTGGGGAACGACCACCGCCGCCACCGCCCCCACATCCCGCGGCGGTCCCCCCGGCGGCATGCCCGGCAGCGCCACCGGCGGCGGGCCCAGCAATGGTTCCGGCAGCGGACCCAGCAATGGTTCCGGCAGCATGGCCATCGGCGGCGATACGCCCAGCAGCGATCCCGGCGGCACGTCCATCGACGGCGGCACGCCCAGCAGCGATCCCGGCGGCACGTCCATCGACGGTGGTACGCCCGGCAGCGGTCCCGGCGGCACGTCCATCGGTGTCCCCGGCCGCGGCACCACCGGAACCGTCAAACTGGTCGACGGCACCACCCTCTACCTGCAGACCGAATCCGGCGAGACGGTGACCGTCCGAACCGGAACCACCACCACGATCAAACAGAGCCAGATCGTCACCCTGGACAAACTCCTGACCGGCGTCCCGGTGACCGTCCAGGGCGTCGCCGACTCCGAGGGCATCCTGACAGCCACCTCGGTCACCGCTGGCTGACCATCACCGCCGTCGCGAACACGCATCCCACCCCAGACACTCACGACCCGACGGACAAGACCCGCTGTCACGGCCGGCCCCGCGTTCACCGCCCGCCCCGCATGCACTAGCCAGGCCGCACTCGTGATCCATGCTCCTCGGTGGTGGCGCCGCCGTTTCCTAACCACTCAACAGAGCGACAGCCCGCTGCCCGAAGAACGTCCAGGGTGTACAAATCCAGGCGCAGGCCCAGTCAACGCGCACGACCGCGAATCGTTTGCGCTGCTAGGGCCGAGGGAGACTCTTGCTTGATTGCGGCGGATACACATGTCAAGCCCTTGCTCCAGTGCCCTGCCAACCTCGCTCCCGTGCCCACTGGGCTCGCTCCCGTGCCCACTGGGCTCGCTTCCTGCCCACTGGGCGCGGATCTTGGTGGGCCGGTCACCGGAATCGGTGACCGGCCCACCAAGATCCGAGACGGTCGAGGCAGGACTGTCAATCTTGGCCGAGCAGCTACCGGGATCGGTGGCCAACCGACCAAAGTCCGAGACGGTCAGGGCAGGACCACCGACCTCGGTCGAACAACAACCAGGATCGGTGGGTGGCCAACCAAGATCCAAGACAGGCGA
>DATMVU010000030.1:0-1868 GCA_035562875.1 Actinoplanes sp.
CTGGTGTCATCAGGCATGACGGTAGGCCGGCACAGCAGGCACCATGCTGCCGGCGGGTGAACTTCGGGGGCGAAGGCGTCGGCTCTGCGATGGCCGGCGACCCATCGACGCCTCGGTCTTACAGCTCTATGAATGAAGCGATGAAGCGCTCGGCGTCCAGCGCCGCGGAACAGCCGGTGCCGGAGGCGGTGATGGCCTGCCGGTAGGTGTGGTCGACCAGGTCGCCGGCGGCGAACACACCAGGCACGTTGGTCCGGGTGCTGGGCGAGTCGACCTTCACGTAGCCCTCGTCGTCCAGCTCGACCTGGCCCTTGAAGAGCTCGCTGCGCGGGTCGTGGCCGATCGCCACGAAGACACCGGTCACGTCGAGGACCTTGGCCTCGCCGGTCTGCACGTTCTTCAAACGTGCGCCGACGACTTTACCGTCGGTACCGAGGATCTCCTCGACCACCGAGTTCCACTCGACCTTGATCTTCGGGTTGTCCAGCGCGCGCTTCTGCATGACCTTGCTGGCTCGGAAGGAGTCACGGCGGTGCACGATGGTGACGGTCTCGGCGAAGCGGGTGAGGAAGGTCGCCTCCTCCATCGCGGAGTCGCCGCCACCGACCACGATGATGTGCTGGTTGCGGAAGAAGAAGCCGTCACAGGTGGCACACGACGACACACCGTGACCGAGCAGCTCCTGCTCGCCGGGCACGCCGATCGGGCGCCACGCGGAACCGGTCGCCAGGATCACGGCGCGGGCGAAGAACTGCTGCTCACCGGCCCAGACGGTCTTGAGGCCCTCGGTGCCCGGCTCGGTCGGCCGGTCGCCGAGCTCGACCCGTGTGACGTCGTCGGTGAGGAACTCGGCGCCGAACTTCTCCGCCTGGGCCCGCATGTTGTCCATCAGCGCAGGACCCGTGATCCCGTCGCGGTGACCCGGGAAGTTCTCCACCTCGGTGGTGGTCATCAGGGCGCCACCGGACTGCACACCCTCGATCACCAGGGGTTTGAGTTCGGCCCGGGCCGCGTACAACGCCGCGGTGTAGCCCGACGGTCCGGAACCGATGATGATCAGATCGCGAATCGATTCCATGCTCAGGAGGCGGGGAGCAGGTCGGCGAGCAGGACCTCGATGCGGGTCTTGATCTCGTCGCGGATCGGGCGGACGGAGTCGACGCCCTTGCCGGCGGGGTCTTCGAGTTTCCAGTCCTCGTAGCGTTTGCCGGGGAAGACGGGGCAGGCGTCGCCGCAGCCCATGGTGATGATGGCGTCGGATTCCTTGGCGGCGTCCCAGGTGAGTTTGGTGGGGGTCTGGTCGGTGATGTCGATGCCGACCTCCTTCATCGCCTCCACGGCCGCGGGGTTGATCGTGTCGGCGGGTTCGGATCCGGCGGAGCGGACCTCGACGCGGTCGCCGGCCAGGTGGCGCAGCCAGCCAGCGGCCATCTGGGAGCGTCCGGCGTTGTGGACGCAGACGAACAGGACGGTGGGCTTGGTGTCGCTCATGACAGGTGTCCTCCTTGAGGAGTGGTGGTGAGCTGGCGGAGCAGGTTTTGGACTCGGGCGTCGATCTCGTCGCGGACGGTGCGGATGCCGTCGAGGTCGTCGCCGGGTGGGTGCGGCAGGTCCCAGATGTCGTAACGCGGGCCGGGCAGCGGTGCGACGGCTTCGCGGCCGCCGGCGATGACGACCACGTCAGCGGCGGTCAGGATGTCGGCGGTGATCGGTTTGGCGTAGGCGTCGTCGAGGGTGAGCCCGCGTTCGGCCAGCACGGTGGCGGCGGATTTCGACACCGTCGCGGCGGGCTGGGAGCCGGCGGAGTGCACGCGGACCGCACCGCACGCGTGGTGGCGCATGAGGGCGGAGGCCATCTGGGAGCGGCC
>DATMVU010000031.1:0-6796 GCA_035562875.1 Actinoplanes sp.
CCGTCCGGAGGGTTCCTCTCCAGGTCGTCGATCTGCAGTTCGAGCGCGTCGATGCCTGGTTGATGTCTCCCCGAATGGGGATCAGGCGATGCTGCCGCCGTCGGCGACGAGGGTGCTGCCGGTCATGAAGGTGGCCAGGTCGGAGGCGGCGAACAGGACAACGCGGGCGATGTCGTCGGGGACGCCGGGGCGCCCGATCGGGCCGTTGAGCATCAGCGGGGTGGGCGGGAGTTCGATCCCCTGGGCGGCCAGGGCGGCCATGGCCTCCTGCGCGGCGAGGATGTTGCCTTCGGTCGGTACGTGACTGGGTGCCACCCCGAGCACCCGGATTCCGGCCGGGGCCAGTTCGAGGGCGAGTTCCCTGGTCAGACCGCGGGCGGCGTGTTTCGAGCTGACGTAGGCGGCCAACCCGGGAGCGCTGGCCCGGAACCCGGCCGTCGAGATGATGTTGACGATGGTGCCGCCCGTGGTCATCCGGCGTGCGGCTTCGCGGGCACCGACGAAGGTGCCGCGGGCGTTGACGGCCTGCACCCGGTCCCAGATCTCGTCGGTCGTCTCCAGCACCGGGACGGCCGGGAAGACACCGGCGTTGTTGACCCAGATCTCCAGGCCACCGAGGTCGCCGACGGCCCGGTCGGCGAGGTCGCGGACCGAGCCGGAGTCGGTGACGTCGAGGGCGGCACCGAGGGCACGTACCCCGTACCGCCCGGCGATCTCGGTGGCGGTCTCGGCCGCCAGGTCCTCCTCGATGTCGCCGATCAGCAGGTCGGCGCCGGCTTCGGCGAGGCGCTGGGCGATGGCTCTGCCCAGGCCGCGGGCACCGCCGGTGACGACGGCACGGCGGCCGGTCAGGGAGATCAGTTCGATGATCGTCTTGCTGGAGACTTCGGCTGTCGACATGCGGTAATGGCAACACAGTGTTGCCATTTTTTGCAAGATCGCAGGCCGATAGGGTTCAGGACTGATGAGCGACGAACCGAGACGCACCCGCGGGGTGCAGCGTGGACCCCGCAGCACGCACGTCATCGAGAGCGTCCGCGCCGCCGCCCTCGCCGAGCTGAACCGGGTCGGGTTCGGCCGGCTCGCGATGGACGGCGTGGCCAAGGCGGCAGGGGTCAGCCGGACCACCGTCTACCGGCGATGGCCGTCCAAGGCGGCACTGCTGGCCACGGTGGTCGAGCCGGTGCTGGAGCGCTACGACACCGACCCCGACACCGGTTCGGCCCGCGGCGACCTGATCGCGGCACTACGCCTGATCCGGGCCAACTCGGCACTCCCCGAGGGGCGGGCACTGATCGCGGCGGCGGGCGAGCCGGACTCCCGGGACGTGGTCAGGGCGGCGAACGATCGTACGATCGCCATGTTGGAGAGAGTGGTGAAACGAGGCGTGGACCGGGGCGAGATCAGCGCCGACGTGCCGGCCGTCGCCTACCTGGCCATGATCGGCACGGTGATGTGGCCGCAGATGCGAGACGAGCCGCTCGGCGACGACGAACTGGAGAGGCTCACCCGAGTCCTGCTGCCCTGACCCCTGCCTTCAGCGGGGAGCCGGGGGTTGCGGGGCTCGGCTGATCAGTGCGGCCGTGGCGGCGAGGGCCAGGACGGCGGCGGTGATCAGGGCGGCCGTCGGCCCGGCCCGGTCGGCCAGCGAACCGGCCAACGTGGAACCGGCGGCGATCGCGCTCACACTGGCCGCCGCGATCATGGTGAACGCCTCGACAGTCCGGCCGGGTGGTGCGCTGCGACCGGCCAGGCTGAACTTGAGTACTCCGGTAGGGCCGAGTCCTAGACCGAAAACGAACAGTGCCGCAGCGAATAGCGCGGGACTGGTCGTCAGCGCGGCCAGCCCGACGGCGACCCCGCACAGCAGGATCAGTCCGGCCATCCGCAGGGCTGGGCGGCCGCCTTGCAAGCGGGTACCCAGCGCCACGGCCCCGATCAGGCTACCCGCCGAGATCGCCGCATACATCAGGCCGGCGTGGTCGGTGAGGATCGCCGCAGCTGATACCTGCACCATCCCGAGCAGCAGGCCGTGCCCGGCGGCCGCGATCAGCGCGGTTCGCACACCTGCGCTGGCCAGCGCTCCAGCCACTACGACCGGGCGCCTTCCGGCACGATCCACGGTAGCGGTCCGGCCGGCGCCTCCCCCGCGCCCGGCGGCCTGCACATGCCCGGCCGTCGATGCCGAGGCGGGTGGGGGCGGGTTACCGGTGGCCTGCGGGTGGTGGGGCGTCATGGCCGGCTCGGGACGGGAGGCCCGGGAGAAGCGGGACGAGTGGAAAGGGCGGGACGGGCGCCAGGCCAGGGAAGGAGGACTGGTGGCCAGGAGGACGGCGCCGGTGGTGAACAAGGTTGCGCACAGGAGCAGGGCCGAGGCTGGGCCGATCACTGGCAGGGCCGCGGTGAGCAGCAGAGGGCCGAGCAGGACCGGGGCCTCGAACATCACCGAGGAGGCGGTCATCGCCGTGGGTAGCAGGGCGGGCGGTACCAGGGTCGGCCACAGTGCCCGGAGGCTGGCGTTCACCTGGGGTTCGCAGGCACCGGTCAGGAAGGCGCAGGCCAGCACGGCGGCCAGCACCCCGGAACCGCCGGCCAGCACCAGGCCGCCGATGGCCAGCGCCTGTACCGCGACTGCGGTGAGCAGCACCCGGGTCTGACCCAGACGGTCGATCAGGCGGCCCTGCACGACCATGCCGATGGCGGTGCCGGCGCCCAGCATGCCGACGGCCAGGCCGGCTGCCGCGAAACCACCCTCGGAACGCTGCACGAGCAGCAGCACCGCAAGGTTGATCATGCCGATGGGCAGGGAGGCGATCACCGCGCCGGAAGCGGGGCGGAGCACGCCGGGACGGCGCAGGACAGCGTTGAATGCACCCGAGGGCATCCGGTGTCACTCCTCGACAAGCGAAGGTCACCGGTGTCCGGGCGGGCACCGCGCACGGGTCGTACGACGACCCGTGGCGCAACGCCCACTTAACCTCGGAAATCTCCCGGACGCAAATCGCCGGTCAGAACTCGGCCTTCGTCAGCAGTGACCAGCGGCGGCTGGTACCCGACGTGCACGAGTCGAGGACCAGCTGTTCGTTCGGATCCGGCGAGGCGACGGCGACGCACAGGTCCGAATCGACGTTGCGGAGCCGGAACGTCGACAACCCCGACACGCTGCCGCGGGATTCCAGCCGGAAGAACTGGTTGTCCTGGTCGGAACAGGTGAACTCGGCCATCTCGGTGCCGGGTTCGACCCCCTCGAAACCGGGCACGTCCAGGCACAGTGCGTCGTCGATGTTCTGGATCCAGTAGAGGTGGAAACCGTCGGCGTCGGTGGAACGGGGAACGAAACGCCACTCCTGGTTGTCGGTGTCGGCGGGCCGGCAGTGGAACTGGCTGACCAGGGTGGTCGGTTCGCCCTTGTCGAAGAAGGGCAGGTCGATACAGAGTCCGCTGCCCAGGTTCCGGAGGAAGTACGGGCGGGACTCCTCGGCCGCACCGTCGGCCACCTTGGCCCTGGGCAGTCCGGTCTGTCCGGGCGCCTTCACCGGGGGACTGCTTTTCGGCGTACGCGATGGTGGGGCCGGCTCGGAGGATTCGACACCGCCGGGTTTCGGGCTGCGGGAGCCGATCGCGCCGGGTGTGACCGACCGGGACGCCGGTGCGGCAGCCTCCGGGACGGTGTCCTCCGCTGCCATCGGGACGCCCGCCGCCGGTTTCCCGGCCAGATTCAGCCCCCAGGCGGCGGACACCGCGGTCAGCACGACAGCCACACCGGCCAGAGCCGGCACGAGAGCGCCCCGCCGCTTCAGGCCCGCGGTGGGCGAGGCGGAAGTCGGTGAGATGGGCGGGGCGGAACGTGGTGAGACGGGTAGGAGTGGTGGGGCAGCCGCCATGATCGCGGGCGAGACACTCGGCGGCATCGGGACGGCCGCCGCGTCGCCGGGCCGGAGCAGCATGTCGAGCAGGGCGGTGGCGGTCGGCCGGTCCCGTGGGTCCTTCGCCAGGGCCCGGGCCACGATCCCGCGCAGCGGTTCGGTCAGCCGGCCGAGATCCGGGTCGCGGGTGAGGATCGCGACGACGACACCGGTCGGGGTGTCCGCCCGGAACGGGGTGTAGCCGGACGCGGCGAATGCGACGACGGCACCCCACGCGAACACGTCGGCGGCCGGGCCGACGGCATCGGTCTTCGCCTCGAGGCGTTCCGGGGCCATGTACGAGGCGGTGCCGACGACCTGACCCGAGCGGGTGTGGTCGGTGGCCGCCTCGAACGCCCGAGCGATACCGAAATCGATCACCTTCGGAGCACCCAGCGCGAACAACACGTTCGACGGCTTCAGATCACGATGGATCACCCCCGCACCATGAATCGCGGTCAGCGCCGTAGCCATCCCGATCGCCACGCTGTGCAGATCACCGCCGGTCAGCGGGCCACGCTCGGCGACCACCCGGCTCAGACTCGGACCATCCACATACTCCACCACCAGGTACGGCGTGGGGTGATCCGGATCGGCGTCGATGACCGCGGCCGTACTGAACGACGGAACCCGCGAAGCACTGGCCACCTCGCTACGGAACCGCGCCCGGAACTCGTCCTGTCCCGCGTACTCAGCCCTGATCACCTTGACCGCGACGGGCCGCCCGCCGGGCGCCTCGCCGAGGAAGACGCTTCCCATCCCGCCTTCGCCGAGGCGTCCGATCAGTTTGTAGACACCCAGGCGACGGGGATCCGCGGGATGGAGCGGCAGGGTCACGGCTGCCGTTCCTCAGTGGACGTAACAGGGCACATGGGCGGCGAGTCTAGCGGATGATCTTGACACTGGGCCCCCGGAGGAACGGGCAGCATTCCTAACATTTCCGGCTGCCTGCAACGATTCACTCCCGCGTGCCCTAAGATCTTCGGCTCGCCTGCCGATCTTCCCGGCATGGTCCGGTGGTATGTCCGACGGGTACGCGCCAACGCGCGATCCGCCGACCCCCGGGTCACCAGCGGCGTCACCATCGGCGCGCTGTGGACCGCATGCGGCTGCTACGCCGCGCTGATGACACTGCTCCCCGCGCCACCCGACGCGAACCTGGCCCAGGTCCTGACGATCAGTGCCTCAGCGTTCGTTTTCGGACTCCTGATGATGCCGCTGCCGTGGGGGCGGATATCCGACAGTGTCCGGCTCGGCGCCGGGCCGCTGGCGATGGCACTCACCGGCGTCTACAACGTCACCCAGGGCATGGACGCCTTCCGGTACGGCTTCTTCTTCCTCATCATCATTCTCTGGTACGGGATGTGCGAGCGCCGCTACACCACCCTCACAGCAAGCCCGTTCCTCGCCCTGGCCTACCTGACACCCCTCATCCTCGACGGCGCCTCCGCCTCCGACCTCGCCTCCATCGGCTACGCCCTGCCGATCTACCTGCTCATCGGAGAAACCCTCGCCTGGGCCACCCACCGCGCCCGCCGCCTGCAACGCCGGCTCGAACAACTCGCCCACCACGACGCGCTGACCGGGCTGCCCAACCGGGCCGTCTTCACCAGCGAACTCGAACGCCACTGCGCCGGACCGGACCCGGTCGCCGTCCTGTTCCTGGACCTGAACGGCTTCAAACAGATAAACGACCGGCTCGGGCACGCGGCCGGAGACGACGTCCTGATCAAGGTCGCCGGCGCGCTCCGCGGCGCCGTCCGCACCAGCAGCGGAGACCTGGCCTGCCGGCTCGCCGGAGACGAGTTCGTCGTGCTCCTGCCGAAAACCGACGTGGAGACCGCCCGCGGCGTCGCCGACCGCCTCGTCACCCGCCTCGCCGAGGAACAAGCCTGCGACGGCACCCCGGTCGGGGCCAGCATCGGCGTCGCCGGCGGCACCGGAATGGACCCGATCGTGTTGCTCGGGACCGCCGACAAGGCCATGTACGCCGCCAAACAGGCCCGCCGGAAGCTTCCCACCGCCGTCTGACAGTCGGTGCATCGACGACCTGCGGCAGAATGGCCTCGGGAGAAACCGCTGGTCGAGGGAGTTCGGGATGGGCGACGATGCGCTGCGGTTCGAGGTGCTCGGGCCGGTGCGCGCGTTCCGGGGCGACACGCCGGTGGATGTCGGGCCGCGCAACCAGCAGGCCGTGCTCGGGCTGCTCCTGCTCCGGGCCGGGCAGGCGGTTTCGGTCACCGAGATCATCGGCGTGCTCTGGGGCAACGATCCGCCGGAGAACGGGGAGGACATCGTCCTGCGGTACATCGGGGCGCTACGCCGGATCCTCGACCCCTACCGGACGTCGCTGATCGCGTTCACCCACGGCGGGTACGTGCTGCGCACACCACCGGAAGCCGTCGATACCGGGGCGTTCCGGTCCGCAGTTGACCGGGCTCGTGACGAGCATCGCACCGGAAGCCTCGGAGAAGCCACCGGCGAGGTCCGGCAGGCCCTGAACCGCTGGCGTGAAGAGCCACTCACCGGCCTGACCGGGCCGGTATTCGACGCGGCACGGGCCCGGTTGAGCGCGGAACGGGCCACCGCTGCGGAACTACTCACCCCGCCACCGGGGCTGGCGGGCGCCCGAGCCCAGGTCGCCGTTCCAGCCGCCGCGCCCACCCCGGTCTTTCCGGCGCCCACCCCAGCGGATTCAGCGCCCGCCCCGGTCTTTCCGGCGCCCACCCCAGCGGATTCAGCGCCCGCCCCAGTCTTTCCGGCGCCCACCCCAGTCTTTCCGGTGCCGGCGCCGGTGCCGGTGCCGGCGCCCGGTCCGGCGGCGGCGGTTCCGGCACCCGATCCGGCGGCGGCAGCGGTGCCGGTCAGGCCGACTACCGCCGAGCCCGCGC
>DATMVU010000032.1:0-19628 GCA_035562875.1 Actinoplanes sp.
ACTACGCCGCGCACGCCGCCGAGTCCGGTGCCACCCCACCCGAGCAGCCGATCATCTTCTACAAGGCGCCGAACACCGTGATCGGCCCGGACGACGACGTGCTCATCCCGCGCGGCTCCACCCGCACCGACTGGGAGGTGGAGCTCGGTGTCGTGATCGGCCGGACCGCCCGTTACCTGGCGTCACCGGCCGACGCGGCCGCGCACATCGCCGGATACGTGCTGTCCAACGACGTCAGCGAGCGGACCTTCCAGCTCGACGACTCCGGCGGGCAGTGGTCCAAGGGCAAGTCGTGCGAGACGTTCAACCCGCTCGGGCCGTGGCTGGCCACCGCCGACGAGCTGGCCGACCCGGCGCGGATCGGGCTGCGCAGCCGGGTCAACGGCGAGGTGCGGCAGGACTCCACCAGCGCCGACATGATCTTCGACGTACCCCATCTGATCTGGCATCTCTCCCAGTACACGGTGCTGGAACCGGGCGACCTGATCAACACCGGGACGCCGCAGGGGGTGGCGCTGTCCGGCCGGTTCCCGTACCTGGCGCCCGGTGACGTGATGGAGATCGAGGCCGACGGTCTGGGCCGTCAGCGCAGCACGCTGCGGGCCGCCGCATGACGATCGTCGCGGTCGACACGTACGACATCCGATTCCCCACCTCCCGCGACCTCGACGGCTCCGACGCGATGAACCCGGACCCGGACTACTCGGCCGCCTACGTGGTGCTGCGCACCGCTGACGGGCGGGAGGGGTGCGGGTTCACCTTCACCATCGGGCGCGGCAACGAGGTGTGCCGGGCGGCGATCGACGCGCTCGCCCCGATGGTGCTCGGCCGTCCCGCCGGCGACCTCGGCGAGTTCGCCCGCCGGCTCACCCACGACTCGCAGATCCGCTGGCTGGGCCCGGAGAAGGGGGTCATGCACCTGGCCGCCGCCGCCCTGATCAACGCGGCCTGGGACCTCGCCGCCCGGACCGCCGGGAAACCGGTGTGGCGGCTGCTCGCCGACATGGAACCCGAGCAGATCGTCGACCTCGTCGACTGGCGTTACCTCAGCGACGCGCTGACCCCCGGCGAGGCCCTCGACCTGCTGCGGGCCGCACGCCCCGGCAGGGAGGACCGGATCGCCCGGCTGCTCGCCGACGGCTACCCGGCTTACACCACCTCACCGGGCTGGCTCGGCTACACCGACGAGAAGCTGGCCCGGCTCGCGCGGGAGGCCGTCGCCGACGGCTACACGCAGATCAAACTCAAGGTCGGAGCAGACCTCACCGATGACGTACGGCGGATGGCACTGGCTCGTCAGACCGTCGGCGACGACATCCGCATCGCCGTCGACGCCAACCAGCGGTGGGACGTCGGCACCGCCCTGGAGTGGATGACCGCGCTCGCCCCCTACCGGCCGTGGTGGATCGAGGAGCCGACCAGCCCCGACGACATCCTCGGCCACGCCGCGATCCGCAGCGGCCTGCTCCCCGCCGGGATCAAGGTCGCCACCGGCGAACACGTGCAGAACCGGATCGTCTTCAAACAGCTGCTGCAGGCCGAGGCCGTCGACTTCGTCCAGATCGACTCGTGCCGGGTCGCCGGGGTCAACGAGAACATCGCCATCCTGCTGCTGGCCGCCAAGTTCGGTAAGCCGGTCTGCCCGCATGCCGGCGGGGTCGGCCTCTGCGAACTGGTCCAGCACCTGTCGATGTTCGACTATGCCGCGGTCTCCGGGCGCCTCGACGACCGGGTCATCGAATACGTCGACCACCTGCACGAACACTTCGAGGACCCGGTGGTGATCGAGCGGGGCGCCTACCGTGCCCCGACCGCTCCCGGTTTCTCGGCACGGATCAAACCCGCGACCCTGCGGGAGTTCTCCTACCCGGACGGACCGGTGTGGGCCACGGAAGGCGGGAACGGCTGATGGGGTCCTTCGACGGTCTGGTCGCGGTGGTGACCGGCGGTGGCTCGGGCATCGGGGCGGCGGTCACCGCCGCACTGCGCTCGTCCGGCGCCCGGGTGGCGTCCTTCGACCTCGATCCCGGCGAACCCGCCGACGGCCTGCTCCCGATCGTCGCGGACGTCGCCGACCGGGCCGCTCTGGAGCAGGGTGCCGAGCGCACCGCCGCCGAGTTCGGTGGCATCGACATCCTGGTCACCTGTGCGGGCATCAGCTCGGTCGGCGCTGTGCAGGACAACGGCGACGACGAGTGGCGGCGTGTCCTCGACGTCAACGTCACCGGCACCGCCCGCAGCATCGCCGCCGTCCTGCCCTACCTGCGGCGCAGCTCGCACGCGGCGATCGTGAACGTCTCCTCGATCGCGGCCACCGCCGGCTTGCCGCAGCGGGCGCTCTACTCGGCGTCCAAGGGTGCGATCCACGCGCTGACCCTGGCCACCGCCGCCGACCTGGTCGGCGAGGGCATTCGGGTCAACTGTGTGGCCCCGGGCACCGTCGACACCCCGTGGGTGGCCCGGCTGCTCGCCCGCACCACCGACCCGGAGGGGGAGAAGGCCCGGCTGGCCGCCCGTCAGCCCACCGGTCGCCTGGTGACGGCCGGTGAGGTGGCCGCCGCGGTGCTGTACCTCGCCTCCCCGGAGTCCGCCGCGACCACCGGGACGTCCCTGGCGGTCGACGGCGGCATGTCAGGTCTCCGCCTGCCGAAGTGAGATCTCAGACGGTCACCGGAACGGCGGGCTCCGTCGTTGCGGTGACCGGCACGGCCCGGCGGCTCCGGACCCCACCGGCGATGCAGAGCGCCAGACCGGCGGCCAGCCACCCGGCGAGGACGACGATCGCGTGGGTGCTGCCGTTGCCGTCGAAGAAGGCGGCGGAGCGCAGCAGCTGACCACCGGCACCCGGCGGGAGCAGCTGGCCGAGGGCGCCGGACCAGCCGGGCAGCATCTCCGGGGCGGTGGCGGCACCGGAGAACGGGTTGCCGATCAGCATCATGATCGCCGATCCGATGCCCAGGCCGGCGTAGCCGAGCAGGGACTCCAGGCCGAGCAGGGTGAAGGACGTGGCGGCGATGGTCAGGCCGACGGCGCCGGCGTTGGCCGGGTAGGAGCCGTCCAGTGAACCGAACCAGAACTGCAGGATCGCGGTGATGGCCAGGGCACCGGTGACGGTGAAGATCGATGCTCCGGCGATGCGCCGGCCGGTACCGGTGACCAGGCGGGTCATCAGGATCGCGGTGAGCATGCCGCTCATCACCAGGGGCAGGGCGGCGGCGGCGAGCCCGGCACCGCGCGGGTCGTCGGCGGGCGGGGCGACCAGGTCACGGACCGTGACGGCAGTGTGGACTGCGGGCGTGGCGGCCTGGTGGAGCGCGGTCCCCACCGCCTGCAGGGTCTGCGCGACGGCGGCGCTGGCCGCGGAGGCGGTGATGATCTGCGGGGTGCCGGTGCTGAGATCGATCGCCCCGTACACCTCGCGGTCGCGGATCAGCTGCTCGGCGGCGGCGGTGTCGGCGACCACGGTGACCTCGAAGGCGCCCGGCTGCCTGGCCTCCAGGGCGGCGGTGATCTGGTCGACGGCGGCGGCCGGGCCGGCGACGGCGATCGGCACGTCGTGGACCGACGAGCGGACCGACGGCCAGGCGAAGGCGGTGAGTAGCAGGCTGATGATCACCGTCAGCAGGGCGGCGGCCCCGAACACCTTCGGCCATGGCGTGGGCTCAGTGGTGGTCATAAGAAATCTCCTCTGAGAGCGATCGTTCGTTTTTAGAGTGGTCGTGCCGGGCTCCACTTGTCAAGAACGAGCGTTCGCTTTAGCGTTGGCCCATGCCACGCGTCTCTGACCAGTACCGCGCCGACCGCCGGACCGAGATCCTCGTCGCCGCCTCTCGCCTGTTCGCCGTCAACGGCTTCCACGCCACCTCGATGGCCGACATCATCAGCGAGTGCGGCCTGTCGGCCGGGGCGGTCTACCGCTACTTCCGCAGCAAGGAGGAACTGATCGCGGCGGCGGCGGAAACAGCGCTGTCGGCGGCCACCGAGACGTTCCAGGCGCTGCTCGCCGACGATGCCACCCCCTCTCCCGAGCAGGCGCTGACCGCGATCATCGAGACGATCGACCAGCGCATCGCCACCCACCGGGCCGGCGGGGCCGACATCACCCGGATCGGCGTGCAGGTGTGGTCCGAAGCCCTGCGCAACCCGGCACTCGCGGCCCAGGCGAGCACGGTCTACCAGCGGTTGCGGGGCAACTTCGCCGAGGTCCTCCGCCGCTGGCAGGCCGCCGGCCACACCCCCGAGGACCTCGTGCCGGAGCAGGCGGGAGCGGCCATGCTGAGCCTGGTCCAGGGCTTCGTCCTGCAGCGGCTCCTGGTCGAGGGCACCAGCACCGACGCCTACCTGGCCGGTGTACGCGGGCTGCTCTCCTCGGCCAGCACACCAGCGCTTCGCACCGCCTGAACGGCGGCCGACACCCGATGAACGTCCGCTCCAGCCGGCGGGCCGGCAGAGCGGGCCGTGGCGAGGAACCGATGCCTGTCAATGCTGCACCACAGGCCGTCGAGGAGACGCCGACCGCCCGGCGCTGGCTGCGCCCGGCCCTGCTGATCATCGCGTGCCTGACCATCGGATTCGCGCTCCGCGGCCGCATCCCCGACCCGGACGCCCTCCTCACCGCGGTCCGGCAGGCCGACCCCCGATGGCTGGCCGCCGCACTGCTCGCCCAGTTCCTCTCCCAGGTGGCCTTCGCCGGCCAGCAGCACGCCCTGCTGTCCGCCCTCGGCGTCCGGATCCCGCCCCGATCGATGCTGGCCATCACCTACAGCCGCTCGGCGATCAGCATGACGCTGCCCGCCGGATCCGCCGCCTCCGCGGCTTTCGCGCTGCGCCAGTACGCCCGGCGCGGAGCCGACGCCGGTACGGCAGCCGCCGTCACCCTCCTGTCGGCCGTCGCCTCCCTGGCCGGCCTGGCTCTGCTCTACCTGTTCTCGGCCGGCAGCGCCGTCACGATCGCGGCGGTGGTCGCCACCGCGGCACTCGCCGCCGGCACCGTCACGAGACTCGCGGCCCGCCACCACACCTCGCCACCGGCCGTGTCCCGCACCACCGACCTTCCCGGCGGGCGGGTGCGGCAGATACTCGCCCGTGCCGGTGAACAGATCCGCCAGACCGCCGACGCGGTACGGACCCTGCGCATCCGGGACCGGGCGCTCGCGGTCGGGCTCGCCGCCCTCAACTGGCTACTCGACATGGTGTGCCTGGTCGCCGTCGCCGAGGCCTGCGGGGCTCCGCTGAGCTGGCGGCAGTGCGCCACCGTCTACCTCACCGTGCAACTGGTCCGGCAGATCCCGCTCACCCCCGGCGGCATCGGTCTCGTCGAAGCCGGCCTGCTCGCCGGGCTCGTCGCCGCGGGCATGCCCGAATCCACGGCGGCGGCCGTCGTCCTCGGGTACCGGCTCCTGACGTTCTGGCTCGTCCTGCCGACCGGCGCCGCCGCCTATCTGACCCTCAGCGATCGGCACGCCGCGACGACCGGTTCCCGCGCCCGCCGGTGCCGGACGGCACCCGCCGGCACCCGGCTCCGGCGTCGCCGCCGCACCACGCTGCCGGTGCGGCCGCGGGGTCGACGGCGCACCGACCTGTGACTCCACCCCGTGGCTGGTCACCCGCCTCGCCGAGCAACGCCGACACCCCCGGACCCGTACACCACGACGCCGAACGGGAAGCGGCGGTGATCTGCCCCGCCGCCGCCATCCGGCTGACCGGCGACTGACCCCCGTGACGTCCGGGCCGGGCCCGGGCTCGATGTACAGGAGTTGTCCAGGAACGGGACAGGCTTTCGACGGAACCGCATCCACGGGACCCGATCCCGCGTACCGCCTGGCACAACCGCCGCACCGTGGCAGCTCACCAGGTGGAGGCATCGATGCGCAGAAGCTTGACGATCGCGGTCACCGTCGCGGGCGTGGCAGCGTCGCGCCGGCGACGGGCGCTCTGCAACGGGCCGCCGAGACCACCCGCGAACTGCACCTGACCCGGGAGGCGATCCGGACCCGGCAGATCGTGGCGGACGCCCTGCACGACGACCGTCGGCGCCGGGACCTACCGGATGGACGGTCTGGTTCGCGCGTACGGGCCGGACGGGAGCCGGGCTCGCGGTCAGTAGGATCAGCGGGCACCCGGCCCGGTCGATGGTCTTTCCCGGGCCGAGCCGACGGAGAGACGGAGTGGGATGGACCGGGCACTGCTTGCCGATTTTCTCCGGGCGCGCCGGGGAGCGCTGCAGCCGGAGGATGTCGGGCTTCCCCGAGGCTCGCGGCGGCGCACGGGTGGGCTGCGGCGCGAGGAGGTGGCGGTCCTGGCCGGGATGTCGTCCGACTACTACAGCCGGCTCGAACAGAAGCGCGGTCCGATGCCGTCCGAACAGATGCTCGGCGCGGTGGCGCGGGCGCTGAAGCTCAATCCGAGCGAGCAGCAGCACCTGTTCGCCCTCGGCGGGTACTCGGCGCCGCAACGGACCCTGCGCGACGAGAAGGTCAGCCCGGTGATGAGGCGCATCGTCGAAGGGCTCTCCCCGACCCCCGCGACCGTGCTCTCCCGGTTCGGTGAGGCGCTGCTGCAGAACCGGTCCGCGGTGGCCCTGCTCGGTGACTACACCCGGTTCACCGGGATGTCCCGCTACCTGGTCTACCGATGGTTCACCGATCCGGCGCAGCGTGCACTCTTCCCCGCCGGCGATCACGTCCTGCGTGGCCGGGTCTTCACCTCGGAGATCCGGGCGGCGTACACGGCCGACCCCACCGGTGTGGCGGGCGACATCGTCGACGCGTTGCTGGCGGTCAGTCCCGAGTTCGCCGAGATCTGGCGGTTGCACGAGGTGGACATCACCCACCACCACGAACTCAAGCGGTACTGCCATCCGGAGCTGGGCGAGTTCGAGCTGTACGCCCGGCGTCTGGTGGACCCGGACGAGGGTCAGGAACTGCTGGTCTACCTGGCGGAACCCGGCTCCCCGAGCGACGAGAAGCTGCGGCGCCTCACCGCGCTGGACTGACCGCGTTATCCATGGTCTGCGAAACCATGGATCACCGGAGCATTCATCCGTCTCCCGTTCCCCGTCACGCTTGACCGGTCCGATCGGGAAGGCGGTGGTACGGCATGGATCGGGAACTGACGGTTCACCTTCAGCGGTTCTGCCGGGACGGGCCGGAGCCCGGGCCGTCCGATCGTCGGGTCAGCCCGGTTCTGGCGCTCGTCGCCGGGCTGCTGCCGGGCTGCTCGGCGACGGTGTTCTCGCGGTTCGGCTCGGTGTTGCTGCAGCGGGGGCCGGTGGTCGTCCCGTTCGGTGATCACCGCGGGTATCGCCAGGTCCTGGTGGATCCCGTGGACTGCCAGGTGCTGGTGGTCCTCAGCACTGTTCCGGGTTAGGCACTGTCCGCCAGGTCACAGCACACCATCATTGCTTCGAATTCGAAGCATGCTATGTTTTCCAAGTGCTTCGAGTTCGAAGCAAAAATGAAAGAGGTCAGGTCATGAAGGCAGTGCGTTTCCACGTGTACGGCACCCCCGAGGTCCTGCGTGCCGAGGACGTCGAGCAGCCGGTCCCCGGCGCCGGCGAGGTCCGCATCCGGGTGGCGGCGACGTCGTTCAACCCGGTCGAGGGCAACATCCGGGCCGGCCGCATGCAGGGCCCGATCCCGATCACCCTGCCGCACACCCCCGGCCTCGACATCGCCGGCACCGTCGACGCACTCGGCGACGGCGTCACCGGAATCACGGTCGGCGACCGGGTCATCGGGGCGCTGCGGCTGACCGACACCGGCGCCGCCGCCGAATACGTGATCGCCCCGGCCGAGTTCCTCGCCCCGGCGCCGGCGAGCGTCCCCCTCGAAGACGTGGCCGGTCTCCCGGTGGTCGGGCTGACCGCCTGGCAGGCCCTGTTCGAGCACGCCGCGGTGCAGGCCGGGCAGCGGGTGCTGATCAACGGCGCGGGCGGCGTGGTCGGCTCGTACGCCGTGCAGCTGGCCAAGAACGCCGGCGCATACGTGATCGCCACGACCGGCTCGCGCAGTGGCGACCAGGCGAAGGCGGCCGGTGCCGACGAGGTGCACAGCGCGGGCCTGCCCGACCTGGCCGAACCGGTCGACGTGGCGCTCAACTTCGCGGCGATCACCCCGGAACAGCTGGCCGCCACCGCCGGCCTGGTCCGCGACGGCGGCGTCATCGTCAACACCACGATCTGGATGCCCGCACCCTCCGACGAGGCCCGCGGCGTCCGCGGCATCAACCTCTACTTCCACCCCGACGCCGAACAACTCGCCCGGATGGCCGCCCTGATCGACTCCGGCGCCCTGCGCCTCGGCCCCACCCGGCGGGTCCCCCTCACCGGCCTCGCGCAGGTCCACACCGAAACCCTGCAGGGCCCGATCGCCGGCAAGGTCGTGTTCGTGACCTCCGCCGCCGGCGAATAGCCGCTGCCACGCCCCGATCCACGTACCCGAGAAAGTGAATGCTGACTTGACAATCTGGACGCCCACCGCGCTCGGCTCGATCGAGCTGCCGCACCGCCTCGCCATGGCGCCGATGACCCGCGACCGGTCCCGGGCCGACGGAGTGCCCACCGACCTCAACCGCGAGTACTACCGGCAACGGGCGTCGATGGCCCTGATCATCACCGAGGGCACCCAGCCCTCCGCTGACGGACAGGGCTACCTGCTCACCCCCGGCATCCACACACCCGAACACATCGACGGCTGGCGCACGGTCACCGACGCCGTCCACGCCGACGGCGGCCGCATCGTCGTCCAGCTCATGCACACCGGCCGGATCGCGCATCCGGACAACACCCCGCACCACCGGCAGCCGGTCGCCCCGTCCGCCGTACGCCCCGCCGGTGTCATGTTCACCGCCACCGGCCCGCAGCAGATGCCCGTCCCACGTGCCCTGACCACCGGCGAGATCGCCGGGGTGGTCGACGAGTTCCGGCACGCGGCCGCCGCGGCCATCGCCGCCGGATTCGACGGTGTCGAGATCCACGGCGCCAACGGCTACCTCCTCCACCAGTTCCTCGCCGGCAACACCAACCAGCGCACCGACGGCTACGGCGGCTCGCTCGAGAACCGCATCCGCTTCACCGTCGAGGTCGCCACCGCCGTCGCCCGGGAGATCGGCGCCGACCGCACCGGCATCCGCCTCTCACCCGGCAACCCCTACAACGACATCGCCGAAACCGACACCCGCGACCTGTACCCGGCCCTGATCGAGGCGCTCGCCCCGCTCCAACTGGCCTACCTGCACCTCATCCACGCCGGCGACGACGAACTACTCGGCAGACTCCGCGCCGGTTGGCCGACGGCTCTGGTCCTCAACCGGGCCGGTGCACCCCTCGACGTCCGGGCCGCGGACCTCGACACCGGTCTGGCCGACGTCGTCACCGTCGGCGCTGCGGCCCTGGCCAATCCCGACCTGCCGGCCCGCCTGCGCACCGGCGCCGCACTCAACGACCCGGACCCGTCCACCTTCTACGGTGGCGATCACCGCGGTTACACCGACTATCCGGTTCTCGTTGCCGCGGAAAGCGCTGCTGTCAGCGGGGGAGTCGGGTGACCGGCGGCGCGGTACCGGTCGGCACGGGGGCGGAACCGGTGACGTCGACGGTGACGGCCGTCGACTCCAGGACTGCCCCGGCCGGCAGGACGCCGTAGTCCTCGGCCAGCACCAGCCGGGACCCCACGAACCGTCCGGTGCCCGGTTCGATCACGACCTGGTCGTCGCGGTTGCCCTGCAGGGCGAAGGCCGTGCCGGTGGCGTCGCCGAGCACGACGGTGTCCTCGGCGACGACGATGCCGGGCATCAAGGCCAGGGCCCGGTACGCGGCAGCCCGCCCGTCCGTCGTGACAGTCTCCTGTTTCAGCAGGTCGGCCAACTGGTCGAACAGGTGCTGTTCGACGGGCAGCCCGGCCGGGTTCGCGGCGCCGCGCAACCGCCGGAGGAAGTCGCGCTCGGCCCCGTTGGTGGTCAGGTCGAGCGCCGCGCCGGACCGGGTACGCACGGCAGCGGGACGTTCATGTTCGTCCATCTTTCACCAGTTTCTGCAGGATCAGGCCATGGCGTTGTGGCGCGCGTGACCCGGATCTACCTCTTACATCACCGCCGACGCCGCTGACCAATTCGGCCCACCTCGCGAGCGGAACGTAATCATGGGATCACACATCGACGTGTGACCGTTTGCCCGCCTGACGGATCGCAGCGGGAGATTCGTACCGTCGAGGGATCCCTTGTTGTGCTACTGATCTGCGGTGACGGGCTGGCGGGTCTGGGGCTGTCGGCCGTCGCCAGCCGTGAGGCGTGCGCTTGTCCGAGCGGGCGCCGGGTCGCTTTGACGCTGGCTGGCCGGGTCGGTGCGGCGCTGGGCGGAAGGCTGGTGATTCAGCCGACGTGGACGTGGGGTCGCCGTCGCCGGTCGGGTTCGGCTTGACGGATCATCTCGCGGGTGACCGGGGCGACCTCGCCTTGGCCGAAGATGAGGTAGCGGGCGAAGTTGGCCACGGGGTTGCCTTCGGTCCATTCGAAGTAGATGTGTGGTCGTCGGTGGGTGGTGTCGCGGATCCACAGCATCAGGGCGGCGAGCGCGCTGGGTACCGAGGAGCTCTCCAGGGTGAGGACCCGGTAGCGGTGGTGCAGGACTTCGCCGCGTACGTGGAGTTCGGTTTCGAAGTCGGAGGCGTCACGGACGGTGACCTCTACGAACAGGACGTCGCGTTGGTCGGCCATGTCGTTGTCGGCGATGATCTGGGCGAGCTTGGCGGAATACTCGCGGGTGTCGCGCGCCTCGGGCTCGTTGGCGACGAGCCTGATCTGTCGTTTGCTGAGTTCGTCGATCCACTGCTGAGCGAGGGGATCAGCGTCGATGCGGGTGACGCGTAGTTCGAAGGCCCGGAAGATCCGTGACAGCAGCGAGATGGCGAGGATCGCCAGGACGAAGCAGGCGGCGATCTTCACGCCGTCGGGGCGTTCCCAGATGTTGACGAGCGTGGTGTAGACGAAGACCACGGTGATGACCCCGAACGCCCAGGTGCGGGCGTGCTGCCGGGCCCGGCGGGCGGATAGGGTCACGGCGGTGGCCGCGGACGTGATCAGGACGAGAACGCCGGTGGCGTAGGCGCCGCCTTGGGCGTCGACGTCGGCGTCGAAGATCCAGGTGATCAGGAACGCGGTGCCGGTGAAGACCAGCACCATCGGGCGTACGGCGCGGGCCCAGGTCGGAGCCATGCCGAATTTCGGCAGGTAGCGTGGTACGAGGTTGAGCAGCCCGGCCATGGCGGAGGCGCCGGCGAACCACAGGATGGCGATGGTGGAGATGTCGTAGACGCTGCCGAAGACAGTGCCGAGGTTCTCGTGGGCGAGATAGGCCAGGGCTCGGCCGTTGGCCTCCCCGCCGGGCTGGAACTCTTCGGCGGGGATGAGCACGGTGGTGGTGATGCTGCTGGTGATCAGGAAGACACTCATGATGCCGGCGGCGACGGTGAGTAGTTGTTTGCCGCCGCGGATGCGCTGCGGCAGGTCGCCTTTGATGTGCGGCATGACGGCGACGCCGGTCTCGAAACCGGACAGGCCGAGTGCGAGTTTCGGGAAGACCAGCAGGGCGATGCCGACCATGGCCAGTGGGCTGCCGTGCGAGGTGGTCAGTGCGGTGCCCCAGTCGGCCACGGCGTCGGGGTGGGTGATCACCTGCCAGAGGGCGTCGCCGATCACGACGACGTTGAGGCCCAGGTAGATGCCGACCAGGACGACGGCGATGCCGATGGCCTCGGTGAAGCCCTTGAGGAACACGGCGCCGAGTGCCGCGATCAGCAGCAGCGTGACCAGTACCTCCTGGCCGTGCCAAGAGTCGGGCCAGAACGGGTTCTCGTCGATGTGGGCGGTCGCGTCGGCGGCCGACAGGGTGATGGTGATGATGAAGTCGGTGGCGGCGAACCCCAGCAGGACCAGGACGAACAGCTTGCCCTTCCAGAACGACAGCAGCCTTACGAGCATGGCGATGGAGCCTTCGCCGTGCGGGCTGTCGGCGGCGACCCGTCGGTAGACCGGCAGTGCGCCGAGCAGGGTGACCAGCACCAGCACGAGAGTCGCGAGCGGCGAGAGGACGCCGGCGGCGAGAGCGGCGATGCCGGGCTGGTAGCCGAGGGTGGAGAAGTAGTCCACGCCGGTCAGGCACATGACTTTCCACCAGGAGTGGGGTTTCTCCTCGTGGGGTTCTGCGTGCGGGCCGTCGGGCCGTGCGTTCTGGTCGGTGAGGCCTTTGAGTAGCCACGTGCGCAAGGTTCGTCGGTCGCCCGTTACGGTCCCGGTCATCAAACTCTCCTGGCCTGCACACGAACGGGTGTTTCCCATCTCCGGAGAATCTTGACATTGGGGGGCCGGGTGACGGAGGCGATGTCGCGTTAATAAAACGTCAAAACTGTCGGTGTCTCGTCGCCGATCGGCCGGCCTCGGCATTCTGAAATGTTGCCACAGGTGACGTATCGCGCTCGTCAATAATCGTGCGTTCGCCGTATCGAGATTGTCAAAAGGCTCGACGTGCGCTGTCGTGAGCGGTTGGTATGGCTGTCAGGCGGGCTCGTTTCCCGAGCCCGGAGCTGTGTGCCGGAGGCAATGTCATGGCAATCGCGCAGAATCCGCGGGCCGCGAGGAACGTTTCGCAGATCCCTGCCGGGATCGGTGTGGCGGTCGGCTGGGCGGTGATGATCGGTGTGGCGATGGTCGCGGCGGTCCTGTTGCCGCCGGAGGAGGTTCATGGCCGGGCGGTTCTGATGGCTGTCGCGGCCGGGGCGTTCGCGGCGCTGGTCACGGATCCGAAGGTGATCGTGGCGGTGACGGCGTTGGGTGCCGCGACGTTCGTCGGGTTTCTCGCCAACCAGTACGGCGATCTGACCCTGGGCGACGGCGCCTGGTCGAACGCTGTGGTCATCGTGGTGGGCGCGGTCCTCGGCGCCGGCTGCCGGTACGTGTCCACGTTCCCGGAGCGACGCACGACCGGCGGACAGAAGGGTGACGAGCGTGCGAAGTGACGCCACCATCACCGGGCCGGTGACGCTGAGCGTCGACGTCGAACTGGTGAAGGGCTGCGGCCGGGCCTTCTGGCCCCGTCCGGGACGTGTGGTCAAGGCCCGCCCGGCGAACACGTTCGCCGACCTCGCGCAGGTGATCGACCTGTCGTTCGGCCGCCGGGACCGCGGGCACCTGCGCCTGTTCGCGCTGCCCGGCGGCATCGAGGTGAGCTGGGCGCCGTGGCGTGCCGGCCCGGCTTTCACCGGCACCGCCGACGGCCGTGACTGCCTGCTGGACCTGCTGCAGCCCGGTGACGCGTTCACCTACCTGTTCGACCTGGGCCAGGACTGGACGCATCTGTGCCGCGTCACCTCCTGAGGTGCGCGATGACGCTGGCTGACATTCTGCCGTCGCTGCGGTCGTCGTTACCGCCGCGGCTGGACGAGCGGCACTGGCCGTCGTCGATGCACCGGCGCGGGTACGCCGAGTTGCAGGTGGGCGGGGTGCGGTTGTCGCGGCTGGCGGCTGACTACGGCACCCCTCTGCAGGTGCTCGACGAGGCGGACGTACGGCAGGGCTGCGCTGAGTACGTCTCCGCGTTCGGGCCGGCTGGTGCGTTCTACAGCGCTAAAGCTGGCATGACCATGGTCAGCGGCCGCTGGATCGCGCAGTCCGGGCTGGGCTGTTACGTGGTGTCGGCGGAGCAGTTGGCGGCGGCGCTGGCCGCCGGTTTCCCACCGGAGAAGCTGGTCCTGGCCGGCCCGGCGAAGTCTGTTGCCGCGCTCGAAGCGGCGTTCGCCTGCGGCGCGGCGGTGGTCGCCGGTTCGGTGGGCGAGGCGGCCGCGTTGGGATGCCGGGCGCCGGCCGGTCAGCGCGTGCTGGTCCGCGTGCTGGCGTCCGGGCAGCGCTGCCCCCGCGCGGCGGACGGTCGCTTGCACGTGGAGATCGACGGCGTGCTGCCGCAGTGCCCCGGCGATGCGGTGTGCGGCGCTGTGGGTCACGCTACTGAACTGGTCGGCCGCGCCCCGGGAACCGACTCTGAGCCGGCCGTGCTGACGAGCGACGGCGTCGGCAGCCGTGCCGGTGGCGTCGCGGTGCGAGTTCCCGCGGACGTGACGGGAGGTGATCTGCTTGTGCTGGCCGGCACCGGGGCGTACCACACGGCTGGCAGGCCTGTGGTGGGCCGGCCGGCGGTGGTGTCGGTCGCTGACGGCCTTCCCCGTGTCCTGCAGCGCCGGGTGAACGTCACCGACCTTCTGGAACAGTCACGCTGAGACCTCGCTGGAGGTGATGGGGCTGGCCGATGCGGCCAGCCCCATCTGGCGTAGCACCTCGTGCGTCTCGACCTCCCGGGCGCCGCCCATCAGTTGCAGGCCGGCGATGGCCCGCCGCAACTGCCGGATGCCGGGCGTGGACGACAGCACGATGGCGTCGATGTCGGCGGCGATCCACCAGGCCCCGACGACGAACGGCTGTGCCCGCAGGTGCTCCAGCAGGCGGCTACCGGCGACGGTGGTCTTCAGGCCCACGCAGCCGATAGCTTCGTAGCTGGCTTCTTCGGCGGCCGTATCGGGGCTGATGGGCATCCTCGTGGCTTCCGGTATTCGCCCCATGGGGTCTCGGTTAGGTCGTCCTTAACGGTTTTGGTGCGCCGTTGCCGCCGATATTCACACGACGATGAAACGCCCCTTTGTGGGAGGTGTGAAGTGACCGCCTTCACCCGGCGTCAAAAATGCGTCAACAAAAACGGGATCGGCGTACGCATCGTGTGAACAACCGTTTTCATCAGGCTCTCGGCGCGCTTGGCTATCGAGGCAACACTCGAGAAACCTTCGCTCAACCGGGAGTCCTCCGTGGCTGATCTTCTGTTCGTCGTGCTCACGGTGGCGCTGTTCACAGCGCTGACCGTGCTGGTGAAGGCGGCTGAACGCTGATGAGCGCCGTCAACCTGATTGGCCTGATCCTGGCCGTCGCCCTGGCCGCCTTCCTGGTGGCCGCCCTGCTCTTTCCGGAGAAGTTCTGATGGCCGGCTGGCTGTTCGTGCTGACACTGGTCGCCGCGCTCGTCGTGGTGTACCGGCCGTTTGGCGACTACATGTACCGCGTCGTGTCGGGCACCCGCCACGCTCGCGTCGAGAAGGGCGTCTACCGCCTGGTCGGCGTGGACGCGAACACCGAGCAGACCTGGGGCGTGTACGCCCGCAGCGTGCTCGCCTTCTCCGCGGTCTCCGTGCTGTTCCTCTACGCCTTCCTGCGACTGCAGGACAAGCTGTGGCTGTCGCTGGGTCTGCCGGCAGTCACCGACCACATCGCCTGGAACACCGCGGTCAGTTTCGTGACGAACACGAACTGGCAGGCGTATTCCGGTGAATCCACCATGGGCCACCTTGTGCAGATGGCCGGCCTGGCGGTGCAGAACTTCGTCTCCGCGAGTGTCGGTATCGCCGTAGCCGTGGCCTTGGTCCGCGGTTTCGCCGCCCGCAAGGCCGAGACACTGGGCAATTTCTGGGTCGATCTGACCCGCATCACTCTGCGCATCCTGCTGCCGCTCTCGATCATCTTCGCGGTCGTGTTCATGGTCGGCGGCGTGGTGCAGAACCTGTCCGGGGGAGTCGACGTGACCACTCTGACCGGCGGGGTGCAGCACATCACCGGCGGGCCGGTGGCCTCCCAGGAGGTCATCAAAGAGCTCGGCACCAACGGCGGCGGCTTTTACAACGTCAACTCCTCGCATCCGTTCGAGAATCCCACCGCGTGGACCAACTGGCTGCAGATCTTCCTGATCCTGCTGATCCCGTTCAGTATGCCGCGGGTGTTCGGCCGGATGGTCGGTCAGAATCGGCAGGGTTACGCGATCGCCGCGGTCATGGCGATCCTGGCGCTGGGTAGCATCGCGCTGACCGTCGGTTTCGAGACGCACGGAGCCGGCACCGTCCCGCAGGCCGTCGGTGCCGCGATGGAGGGCAAGGAGACCCGGTTCGGGATCGCGAACTCGGCTACCTTCGCCGCCGCAACCACCCTGACGTCGACCGGGGCGGTCAACTCGTTCCACGATTCGTACACCGCGCTCGGCGGCATGATGCCGATGGTCAACATGATGCTCGGCGAGGTCGCGCCCGGCGGCGTCGGCTCGGGTTTGTACGGCATGCTGATCCTCGCGACCATCACGGTCTTCGTAGCCGGGTTGATGGTCGGCCGTACCCCCGAATATCTGGGTAAGAAGATCCGGGCCCGCGAGATCAAACTCGCGTCCTTGTACTTCCTGGTCACCCCGATCCTGGTGCTGGCCGGCACGGCGTCGGCGTTCGCCACCGGCAACAACAGCACTGCCCTCAATACGGGCCCGCACGGTCTTTCCGAGGTTCTGTACGCGTTCACGAGTGCCGCCAACAACAACGGCTCCGCGTTCGCCGGCATCACCGTGAACACCCCGTGGTGGGACATCGCGCTGGGTCTGGCCATGCTGCTCGGCCGGTTCCTGCCGCTGATCCTGGTGCTGGCTCTGGCGGGGTCGCTGGCCACGCAGCAGCCGGCGCCGGAGACCGAGGGCACCCTGCCTACCCACCAGCCGCTGTTCGTCGGCATGGTCGCCGGCGTGACCGTGGTCCTGGTAGCGCTGACGTTCCTGCCGGCGCTCGCGCTCGGCCCGCTGGCCGAAGGCCTGTCATGACCGGGCGAACCGACGAACCCGAGAAAGGGATCCTGATGACCGCCACCCTGGACGACCTGATCGAGGTCGACCCCAGCCCGCCGGTCGCCCCGGTCAAGGCCGGCCTGCTCGACCCGAAACAGTTGTGGCACTCGCTGCCGGACGCGCTGCGCAAACTCGATCCGCGGGTCATGTGGCGCAATCCGGTGATGTTCATCGTCGAGGCCGGCGCCGTGTTCACCACTGTGCTCAGCATCGTCGAGCCGACCCTGTTCGCCTGGCTGATCACGATCTGGTTGTGGCTGACCGTCGTCTTCGCGAACCTGGCTGAGGCTGTTGCCGAGGGCCGGGGCAAAGCCCAGGCCGCCGCTTTGCGCAGCGCGAAGCAGGACACCGTCGCCTATCTGAAGGACGGCCGGGAGATCCCGGCGGCCGAGCTGAAACTCGGCGACGTGGTCGTGGTCGAGGCCGGGCAGACGATTCCCGGGGACGGTGACGTCGTCGAGGGCATCGCCAGCGTCGACGAGTCGGCCATCACCGGTGAGTCGGCGCCGGTGATCCGCGAGTCGGGCGGCGACCGGTCGGCGGTCACCGGCGGTACGAAGGTGCTGTCCGACCGGATCGTCGTGCGGATCACCCAGAAGCCGGGGGAGAGCTTCGTCGACCGGATGATCGCCCTGGTCGAAGGCGCGAACCGGCAGAAGACCCCGAACGAGATCGCCCTCAACATCCTGCTGTCCGCGCTCACGATCATCTTCCTGCTCGCCGTCGTCACCCTCCAACCGCTGGCGATCTTCGCCAAGGCGTACCAGGCGGCGGCGCCGGACACCGCGGCCCTTGACGGCAACGGCGTCACCGGGATCGTTCTCGTGTCGCTGCTGGTCTGCCTGATCCCGACGACCATCGGGGCGCTGCTGTCGGCGATCGGCATCGCCGGCATGGACCGGCTCGTCCAGCGCAATGTCCTGGCCATGAGCGGACGCGCCGTCGAGGCGGCCGGTGACGTGAACACGCTGCTGCTCGACAAGACGGGCACGATCACTCTCGGGAACCGGCAGGCGGCGGAGTTCGTGCCCGTCGATGGGGTTGATCGTCACGCTCTTGCCGACGCCGCGCAGTTGTCCAGCCTGGCCGACGAGACGCCTGAGGGGCGTTCGATCGTGGTGCTGGCCAAGAACGAGTACGGCTTGCGCAAACGCGAACCCGGGCTGATGAGCGACGCGACGTTCGTGCCGTTCACCGCCCAGACCCGGATGAGTGGCGTCGACCTGGGCGAAAGGCGGATCCGCAAAGGCGCCGCGACCGCGGTGATGAAATGGGTCCGCGCCAACGGCGGCCACCCGACCGAAGAGGTCGGCGAGATCGTCGACGCGATCAGCGCTTCCGGCGGCACTCCGCTCGTGGTGGCCGACAACGATCGGGTGCTCGGTGTCATCCACCTCAAGGACGTGGTGAAGGCCGGCATGCGGGCCCGGTTCGACGAGATGCGCCGTATGGGCATCCGCACCGTCATGATCACCGGCGACAACCCGAAGACCGCCGCCGCGATCGCCGCCGAAGCGGGTGTCGACGACTTCCTCGCCGAAGCAACGCCTGAGGACAAACTCGCCTACATCCGCAAGGAGCAGCAGGGCGGACGGCTGGTCGCTATGACCGGCGACGGTACGAACGACGCCCCGGCCCTGGCTCAGGCGGACGTCGGCGTGGCCATGAACACCGGCACGTCGGCCGCCAAGGAGGCCGGCAACATGGTCGACCTCGACTCCGACCCGACGAAACTGATCGAGATCGTCGAGATCGGCAAACAACTCCTGATCACCCGCGGCGCGCTGACGACGTTCTCCATCGCCAACGACATCGCCAAATACTTCGCGATCATCCCGGCCATGTTCGCCGCCGTCTACCCGGGCCTGGACACCCTCAACATCATGCGGCTGCACTCACCTGGATCGGCGATCCTGTCCGCGGTCATCTTCAACGCCATCGTGATCGTCTTCCTGATCCCGCTCGCCCTGCGCGGTGTCCGCTACCGGCCGTCCTCGGCCAGCGCCCTGCTGCGCCGCAACCTGCTCGTCTACGGCCTCGGCGGCGTGATCGCCCCATTCCTCGGCATCAAGCTCATTGACCTGCTCATCCAGCTCATCCCCGGGATCTGATCAGAATGCGTCTTCCCGCCTGGCTCGCCCAGCACCTCGCCGCCCTGCGTGCACTGCTCGTCCTCACCGCCGTCCTCGGCCTGGCCTACCCGCTGCTGCTGGTCGGCGTCGGCAAGATCCCGGGAATATCCGACAAGGCGGCCGGCTCGATGGTCGCAGCCGGCAGCACCCTGATCGGGCAGTCGTTCACCGACGCCGACGGCAACCCGGTCCCGAAATATTTCCAGAGCCGCCCGTCGGCGGCCGGTGACGGCTACGACCCCACCGCCACCTCGGCCAGTAACCTCGGCCCGGAAAGCGTCGTCGACACGCTCTCCGACGACCCCGAGGTAGCGTCGCAAAGCCTGCTCACCCAGGTCTGTGAACGCAGCCTTGCCGTCGGCAAACTCGAAGGCGTCGATGGCAGCCGTCCGTACTGCACCGATGACGGTGTCGGCGCCGTCCTCGCCGTCTTCTACCGTGACGGGTTCACCGGCCCGATCACCCGGGTGGTGTCGGTGAACCAAACCGGCGCCCCGTTCCTGGCCACCTACCAAGGCGTGCGGGTGGAGTCGGCCGTCAACGGTGAGGACTACCAGGCGCTCGGCGGCGTGATCACCCCGATCCGCGGCGACGCACCGGACCAGCCGTCAGTGCCCGCCGACGCGGTCACCGCCAGCGCCAGCGGACTCGACCCGCACATCAGCCCCGCCTACGCCGGCCTGCAGGTTCCGCGCGTGGCCCGGGAACGCGGCATCGGCGAAGACCGGGTCCGCGAGCTAGTCACCTCGTACACCAAAGATCGTGCCCTGGGTTTTCTCGGTGAGCCCGGTGTCAACGTCCTTGAACTGAATC